>CALXGC010000025.1 GCA_944387755.1 uncultured Oscillospiraceae bacterium
CGTCGAGAATGTCAAAGCGCAGCGGGGGCGGAACCAGCTCGCCCTTCTCGTTGCGGGTGCACTGGGCGGCGGTGAACTTGTAAGCGCCGTGGCTGGTGCCGATGGCGATGGCCAGGGAGTCGCAGCCCGTCTTGGTGACGAACTCCTCCACCTCTTCGGGGTGGGTGTAGTGGGACTCCTCGGCGGAGACCTTCACGTCGTCCTCAATGCCGGCCAGAGCGCCCAGCTCGGCCTCCACCACCACGCCGTGGTCGTGGGCGTACTCCACGACCTTCTTGGTGATCTCGATGTTCTCCGCGAAGGGCTTGGAGGAGGCGTCGATCATGACGGAGGTAAAGCCGCCGTCGATGCAGGACTTACAGGTCTCGAAATCAGGGCCGTGGTCCAGGTGCAGCACGATGGGGATGTTGGGGCACTCGATAACGGCGGCCTCCACCAGCTTCACCAGATAGGTGTGGTTGGCGTAGGCGCGGGCGCCCTTGGAGACCTGGAGAATCAGGGGGGCGTTGAGCTCGCGGGCGGCCTCGGTGATGCCCTGGACGATCTCCATGTTGTTGACGTTGAAGGCGCCGATGGCGTAGCCGCCGTCATAGGCCTTCTTGAACATTTCAGTAGAGGTAACTAATGGCATAGTGACCATCTCCTTAAAGAAATTTACGGTCATATTGTACCATTAAGGATTGAAAATTACAAGAGCATGTGGTATGATTTGTAAGAGAAATTTCGGTAAAGTAAATTTCAGGCACCATCCAAAATGTTATACTAGGAGGAAGCAGTTATGAAACAACTTACCGGCGCATGTATCATCGGACAGTCCGGCGGCCCCACGGCCGTCATCAACGCCAGCGCCCAGGGCGTCATCCAGACGGCCCTGAAGGCAGCGTGCATCACCCGCGTGCTGGGCGCGGCCCACGGCATCAAGGGCGTGCTGGACGACAAGCTGTACGACATGGGACAGGAGGACCCCGCGGAGCTGGACCTGCTTCAGTACACCCCCTCCTCCGCGCTGGGCTCCTGCCGCTATAAGCTGGCCGATCCCGATGTGGACGACACCGATTACAAGCGCATCCTGGAGATTTTTAAGAAGTACGACGTGCGCTACTTCTTCTACAACGGCGGCAACGACTCCATGGATACCTGCAATAAGATCTGCAAGTATATGCAGAAGGTGGGCTATGAGTGCCGCATCATGGGCGTGCCCAAGACCATCGACAACGCCCTCAACGGCACCGACCACTGCCCCGGCTTCGCCTCCGCCGCCAAGTACATCGCCACCTCCTGCGCCGAGGTCTGGAAGGACGCCCACGTGTACGACACCGGCATGATCGCCGTGGTGGAGATTATGGGCCGCCACGCCGGCTGGCTGGCCGGCTCCGCCGCCCTGGCCAATCTCACCGGCTGCGGCCCCGACTTTGTGTACCTGCCGGAGGTCGATTTCGACATGGACCAGTTCCTGGCCGACGTGAAGGCCGTCTATGAGAAGACCGGCAACTGCATGGTGGCCGTCTCCGAGGGCATTCACTACGCCGACGGCACCTTCGTCTCCGAGGCCAAGACCTCCGCCACCGACGGCTTCGGCCACGCCCAGCTGGGCGGCCTGGCCGCGCTGCTGGCCGACAAGGTCAAGCAGGCCACCGGCGCCAAGGTCCGGGGCATTGAGCTCTCCCTGCTTCAGCGCTGCGGCTCCCACCTGGCCTCCAAGACCGACGTGGACGAGGCCTGGCAGGCCGGCGCCGCCGCCGTCAACGCCGCCGTGGAGGGCGTCACCGACAAGATGGTCGCCTTCAAGTGCACCCGCCAGGGCGGCTATCAGTGCGAGACCGTCCTGGAGCCTCTGGACATCGTGGCCAACTTCGAGAAGAAGGTCCCCCGCGCCTGGATCAACGAGGCCGGCAACGGCGTCACCCAGGACTTCATCGACTACGTCCTCCCCCTCATCCAGGGCGACTTCAACACCCCCAAGGAGAACGGCCTGCCCCGGTTTGCCCGGCTGAAGAAGGTCCTCACCACCGAGATGTAATTCCGAAAAAAAGACGGAGCGCACCGCGCTCCGTCTTTTTTGTTCACTGGCATTCGCCGCAGCCGCCGCAGCCACCGCAGCCCTGGGCCGCGGGCTCTCCCATGCCGGCGGCGATGGCCTTCAGGGCGATGGCGCACTCCAGGCGCTTGCGCTCCATCTCGCAGGCCACCTGGTTGGACTGGCTGATGTCCCCGTTGACCAGCAGGTTGGAGGCGGAACAGCCGCCGCTGCAATAGAACCGGGCCCAGCACTCCCGGCAGGCGGGGCGGGTGTAGATGTTCTGGTTGGCGAACTTGCCGGAGATGTCCATGTCGAAGGAGCCGTCGAACACATTGCCCATGCGGTACTCCTCCTTCCCCACAAACTGATGGCAGGGGTAGATGTCTCCGTCGGGGGTGACGGCCACATACTCGCACCCGGCGCCGCAGCCCCGCAGCCGCTTGATGACGCAGGGCCCCTGGGCCAGGTCCACGTTGAAGTGGAAGAAGTTCACATCCTTCCGGCCCAGCAGCTCCTGCGCCAGCTTTTCATACTCCGCCTCCACCTGGGGCAGGTCCTCCTCCCGGATGGCGAAGGGGTCGTCCAGAGGGCCGCTGGCGGGCTCCACCGACACGTGGCGGAAGCCCAGGCTGGCCAGGTGCATGACGTCCGCCGCAAAGTCCAGGTTCTCCCGCGTGAACGTCCCGCGGGCGTAGTAGTCCTTGGTCCCCCGGCCGGCCACCAGCTTCTGGAATTTTGGGACAATCACGTCATAGCTCCCCTTCCCGCCGGCGGTGGGGCGCATGTGGTCGTTGACCTCCCTCCGGCCGTCCAGGGACAAAACCACGTTGGACATCTCCCGGTTGATATAGTCGATGTTTTCGTCGTTCAGGAGCATTCCGTTGGTGGTGATTGTAAAGCGGAACACCTTGTCATGCTCCCTCTCCAGGGAGCGGGCGTAGGCCACCGCCTCCTTCACCGTGTCCATGGCCATGAGAGGCTCGCCGCCGAAGAAGTCGATCTCAATGTTCCGCCGCTTGCCGGATTTGGCCACCACCCAGTCGATGGCTTTTTTCGCCGTCTCCGCGTCCATGGTCATCCGGTGTCCGGTGCCGAAATCCCCGGTGCCGGCAAAGCAGTACCGGCAGCGCAGGTTGCAGTCGTGGGACACATGGAGGCACAGGGCCTTTACCACCGCCTGACGGGGCAGCTCCATAGCGGCCTCCGGGTCCAGATAGCTGTCGTCAGAGAACAGCAGGCCCTGGTCCTGAAGGGCGCGCAGCTCCTGCCACGTCTCCTCCAGCTCCGCCGGGTCATACTGGGACAGCGCCGCCAGCACCGCCTGGGGGCAGCGCTCCCCCAGCTTGTCCTCCTTCTCCACCTGGGAGAGCAGGTCATAGCTCATCTTGTCCAACACATGGACCGCGCCGCTGTTGACATCCGCCGCCAGGTACTGCCCCAGGGCGGTAAATGTATGTACCATTGTGAAAATCCTCTCTTTATTTTTTCCGAGTTGCCGTATGGACGGCCTTGGGCCGCCCGCCGGTTTAACCCCTTCCGCCTCGCTTCGCGGGGAGGCTTTGGAG
>CALXGC010000026.1 GCA_944387755.1 uncultured Oscillospiraceae bacterium
GTGTCCAGCTTCTGGGCGGCGGCCAGGGTGTTCAGGGTGCACACGGACAGCACCTGGGTCTGGCCGCGGGTGAACAATCCGGAGCCGTGGACCCGGGGCAGCACGCCCACCTCGGCGGCCAGGGGACGGATCTCGTTTTTGGCGCGGCCGTCCACCCGGTGGCCCTCCAGCAGCCAGGCCTTGACGATCTTCTTCTGGAACTTATAGGTGAACTCCTCCAGGTACTGGTCCATATCCGGATATTCCTCCAGATACTTCTCGTGCCAGTGGTCGATCATGGCGTTCCAGCGCTCCTCGCGGACGTTCTTGTCGTCGGTGTCCATGGCGGCCTTGGCCTCGTCCATGAACTCGTCCACAATCTTGTCGAAGAGCTCCTGGTTGAACTGGGCGTGCTCGTACTCCATCTTAGGCTTGCCGATTTCGGCGACAATCTGGTCGATGAGGTCGATCTGCTTCTTAATCTCCTCGTGGGCCTTCACAATGCCGGCGTACATAATCTCGTCGGGAATCTCGTCGGCTCCGGCCTCAATCATGACCACCTTCTCCCGGGTGGCGGCCACGGTGACGTCCATGCGGCTGGTCTTGCGCTGCTCCTGGTTGGGGTTGAAGACGATTTTTCCGTCGCAGTAGCCCACCTCCAGGCAGCCGATGGGGCCGGCGAAGGGGATCTCAGAGTAGCTCACGCAGGCGGAGGCGCCGATCATGGCGGCCACTTCGGGGGAGCAGTCGTAGTCCACGCTCATGACGGTGCAGGTGATGCACACGTCGTTGCGGAAGTCATAGGGGAACAGGGGGCGCATGGGCCGGTCAATAAGGCGGCTGGCCAGCACGGCGGGCAGGGAGGGGCGGCCCTCCCGGCGCATGAAGGAGCCGGGGATACGGCCCACGGCGTACAGCTTCTCCTCGAAGTCCACGGACAGGGGGAAGAAGTCCACCCCGTCCCGGGGGCGGGGGGCCACGGTGACGGCCACCATAACCGTCGTGTCGCCGTACTTCACCATGGCGCTGGCGTTGGCCAGCTCGGCCACCTTGCCCACCTCGATGGTCAGGGGACGGCCGCACAGGTCCATGGTCCAGCTCTTAAACTTGGGGAATTCCTTGTGCTTGATGATGGTTGACATGAGTTGTCCTCCTTTTTCAGAAAATTTTTTCTTTCCGGAGCGGACAACACCTTTTAGCACTTGAATACGGGTCCGGTTCGCCGCAGGGCCTCTGTAGGGGCGACCCTTGCGGTCGCCCCCGGCACGAGCTTATTTCCGGAAAAGCGGGCGGCCGCGAGGGCCGCCCCTACACTCCAGCATAGAAAGCAAATGTCCCATCAGCGCCCTTCCAGGCCCATATTCAACTGCTAAAAAAGCGCTGGCGCTCCGGCGAACGCCGGTTTCAGAATGCGAACATAGGGCAGCACGCTTCCGCGCTGCCCTATGAAGCACAAACTTACTTACGGATGCCCAGCTTGGCGATGATGGCGCGGTAGCGCTCGATGTCCTTGGCCATCAGGTAGTCCAGCATCTTGCGGCGCTTACCGACCATCTTCAGCAGGCCCCGGCGGGAGTGGTTGTCCTGCTTGTGGACCTTCAGGTGCTCGGTGAGCTCGTTGATGCGGGCGGTGAGGATGGCGATCTGGACCTCCGGGGAACCGGTGTCGGTCTCGTGGATGCGGTTGGCCTCGATAACGGCCGTCTTTTCGTCCTTGCGGATCATGGGGAAATTCCACCTTTCTGAAATTCTATGCCCAGGAAGCTGCGTAACAGGCGGGGGAAGCCCCGGACTCTTGTCCAGGCTGTCTCCTGAAACGAAGCCGGCGGGCTGCGTTTGACGCTGGGATACTATATCACAATTTTCCCCGCTTGTAAAGAAAAAAACTCCCGTCTTCCCGGAATTTTTCCGGTTTTTGCGCCCCGCCGGTCCGTCCGGAGGGGAGAGAGCGGCGGGCGGGTCAAAACCGCCGGGCGGGCGGCCAAAGGCCGCCCCTACTTAAGCAGGAAACCGGCCTGGTCCAGGGCGGCGCAGACGCGGTTGAAGGCCTCCTGGCTGGGGCAGAGGAGGGTGTGCAGGTGAATGCCCCCGGTGAGGTCGGAGAGCGGCT
Organism: uncultured Oscillospiraceae bacterium; assembly: GCA_944387755.1. The sequence goes on from CALXGC010000026.1 coordinate 2,090, forward strand.
TTGCGCTGCTCTCCCGCACAGAGCGGAGAAAGGCCTGCAGGTCGTACCGGGAGGACAGGTGGAGCTGTCCGGTGAGCTGGCCGTAGATGGGGTGCTCCACCACCACGTCCACCACCTGACAGCCGTTGTCCACCATCAGCTCCAGCTCCCGCGCCATTCCCTCCGGGTCGTGGACGCAGGCCACCGTGCGCTTCAGGGCGGCGCTCTCTCTGGGGAGGACATAGCCTCTGGGCGTGGCGGCTACCTCCGCCCCGGAGGCCCGGAGCAGGGCCACGTCTCCCACGATAATCTGCCGGCTGACGGCAAACTGCCTGGCCAGCGCGGCGGCGCTGACCGGCCCCTCGGCCTGTTCCAGCACGGCTAAAATAGCGGTCCGGCGGGCGGCGGCTTCCATAGAGACTCCCCCTTACAGTTTGAATGGGACGATTATACCGCAAACTTTCCGCCCCTGCAATCCCGCCCTTGACAAAGGGCGAAAAATGGGTTATGATACTTCAACGGTTTAAAGATTAAAATCATTGAAGTGCATGATTCGGGAGCTCCGCTCCCTTTTGGAAAGGACCGACGCAAGATGCCGATTACCGATTTACTGGAGCGCAACAGCAAGCTCTACGGCGATGAAATCGCCCTGGTGGAGATCAACCCGGAGGTGCAGGAGCCCCGGCGCGTGACCTGGAAGGAGTACGCCCTCATCCAGCCCACCTCCTCCGCCCCCTACCGCCGGGAGATCACCTGGTCCGTCTTTGACGAGAAGGCCAACCGGGTGGCCCACCTGCTGCTGGGCCGGGGAATTCAGAAGGGCCAGAAGGTGGCCATTCTGCTGATGAACTGCCTGGAGTGGCTGCCCATCTACTTCGGCATTCTGAAGGCCGGGGCGGTGGCCGTCCCCCTGAACTTCCGCTACACCGCCCAGGAGATTGACTACTGCCTGAAAAAGGCCGACGTGGACGTGCTGTTCTTCGGCCCGGAGTTCATCGGCCGGGTGGAGGACATCGTCCCGAAAATTTCCTCTCAGATGCTGCTCTTCTTCGTGGGGGACGCCTGCCCCTCCTTCGCCGAGGACTACCACCGGGCCACCGCCAACTGCTCCTCCGCCGCCCCCAAGGTGCTGGTGGACGACATGGACGACGGGGCCATCTACTACTCCTCCGGCACAACCGGCTTCCCCAAGGCCATCCTGCTGCGCCACCAGTGCCTGATGCAGTCCGCCCGCATGGAGGCCATCCACCACGAGACCACCCACGACGACGTGTTTTTGTGCATTCCCCCCCTGTACCACACCGGAGCGAAGATGCACTGGTTCGGCTCCCTGTTCACCGGGAGCCGGGCGGTGCTCCTGAAGGGCAACACCCCCCAGGCCATCTTCGACGCCGTGTCCGGCGAGAAGTGCACCATCGTCTGGCTGCTGGTGCCCTGGTGCCAGGACATCCTGGCCGCTCTGGACCGGGGAGATCTGAAGCTGGAGGACTATCAGCTCTCCCAGTGGCGGCTGATGCACATCGGCGCCCAGCCGGTGCCCCCCTCCCTGATTCACCACTGGCTGGAGTACTTCCCCCACCACAAGTATGACACCAACTACGGCCTGTCCGAGTCCACCGGACCGGGCTGCGTCCATCTGGGCATGGACCACATCGACAAGGTGGGCGCCATCGGCGTGCCCGGCTACGGCTGGAAGGTAAAGATTGTGGACGAGCACGGCGATGAAGTGCCCCAGGGCGAGGTGGGCGAGCTGTGCGTCCAGGGTCCCGGCGTCATGACCTGCTACTACCACGACCCGGAGGCCACCGCCGAGGTCCTCCGGGGGGACGGCTGGCTCCACACCGGCGATATGGCCAAGCAGGACGGGGACGGCTTCTACTTCCTGGTGGACCGGAAGAAGGACGTGATTATCTCCGGCGGCGAGAACCTCTACCCGGTCCAGATCGAGGCCTTCCTGTCCGCCTACCCCAAGGTCCACGACGTGGCCGTCATCGGTCTGCCCGACCACCGTCTGGGCGAGATCGCCGCCGCCATCATCCAGGTCAAAGAGGGCATGACCTGCACCGAGAGCGAAATCAACCAGTACTGCACCGACCTGCCCCGGTACAAGCGCCCCCGGAAAATCATCTTCGCCCCCGTCCCCCGCAACCCCACCGGGAAAATCGAAAAGCCCAAGCTGCGGGAGAAATACTGCGGCGTGCGCCTGGTGGAGGCCCAGAACCGAAGCTGAACTGTCTCTGCCCCGCCCCCATGGGAAACCGGCCCCCGCGCCGGCCTCCCGCGGGGGCGTTTTCGCCCCTTCGCCCGGAACCTCCCCCAAAAAGGGAGGTTTTTGGGGGGAGAATGCCTTGACAGAGGAAAAAAATCAGTATAAAATAAAAAAACCGCAGAAAACTCCAACACAGGGGCGCTGGGAGCCATTCCCGGCTGAGATGCAGAGGCAAAGGGCAGCCTCCGGTCCCTTTAACCTGATCCGGGTAATGCCGGCGTAGGAAGTGAATGGATATGTGCCGTCATGTTCTTTCTTTTCGTACCGCAAGACCCGTTGGGCTGCGGTATTCTGATTTTTGGGAGGAAATAACATGACAAAAACTCATCTCCGCGTGCGTATGCTGTGCGAGGGGGCCATTATGGTGGCCCTGGCGCAGATCCTCAGCTATATCAAGCTGATGGAGCTGCCCAACGGCGGCTCCCTGACGCCGGCTATGTTTCCCATCCTTCTGTTTGCAGTGCGCTGGGGCCTGGGCTCCGGCCTGATGGCCGGCTTTGTGTTCGGCCTGCTGCAGCTGATCTTCGACGGCGCCTACGCCTGGGGCTGGCAGTCCATGCTGCTGGACTACCTGGTGGCGTTCACGCCTCTGGGACTGGCCGGGCTGTTCCGGGGGAAGAAGTGGGGCATTTTTGCGGGTACGATTGTGGGCTGCGCCGGGCGGTTCCTGGTGCACTACATCAGCGGCGTGACCATCTATAAGATCCTTGCGCCCACGGAGTTCATGCAGTGGACATTCACCAGCCCGGAGTTCTACTCCATTGTCTACAACGGCTCCTACATGCTGCCCAACACCATCATCGCCCTGGTGATTGCGGCTGTGCTCTATAGGCCCATGTACAAATACATCATGGGGCAGGATATTTGGGGAAAACAGTAACCGGCCTGCTCCGTAAACGGAGAGGGAGAGGACGGTTCCATGGGAAAATTTGACGGCCTGCTGCTGGTAAGTGATTTTGACGACACCCTGTACACCGCTCACCGCCGCCTGCCGCCCCGGAACGCGGCGGCGCTGGACTACTGGACGAGAGAGGGCGGCCTGTTCACCGTGGCCACCGGGCGGGCCCACCGGACCTTCGCCCCCTATGTCCGCCTGGCCCCCATCAACGCCCCGGTGGTGCTGTCCAACGGGTCGGCCATCTACGACTTCCAGCGGGACGAAATGCTGGTGCAGACCCTGCTGGACCCCCGCGCGCCAGAGGATTTCTCCGCCCTGATGGAGGCCATCCCCTCCCTGGGCCTGGAGGCCTACCACGGGGAGGACATCTATGTCTTCCGGCCCAACGCCGTCACCGACGCCCACATGGCCAAGGTGGGCACCGACTATGAGGAGCGCTCCATTCCAGATATGCCCCGCCCCTGGACCAAGGCCATCGTCCAGCAGGAGTACGGCGAGCTGCTCCGGGCCCGCGCCTGGCTGGAGGAGCACTGCCCCGGCCGGTATGAGGCCGTCTTCTCCAACCGCTTCTATCTGGAGATCACCCGCCGGGGATGCAACAAGGGCGGCATGGTGCGCCAGCTTCTGGAGCTGCTCCATATCCCCCAGGAAAATCTCTACTGCGTGGGCGACAATCAGAACGACATCCCCATGCTGGCCCTGTCCGCCATCCCCTTCGCCCCCGCCAACTGCGCCCAGGAGGTGCGGGACTGGGGCGCGGAGCTGCTGTGCCACTGCGAGGAGGGCGCTGTGGGCGAACTGATTGAACGCCTGGACCGGAAATTTTTCTGAGCCGCTCCGCCGGAAAAGTCCGGACAATGACGCTTTTGGAAAAGCCGGCGCATACTGCGCTGGCTTTTTTCTTTTAAACATGATAAAATGCAGAAAACAAAACCGCCGGTCCCGGCTGTATCAGGAGGAAGCTGCCATGTCCTGCAAAGAGGAATTCATTGAAATTTTTAAGGAAAAAATCACCCGCCCCGGCGCCGACGCCCTGCTGAATTATTTGGAGACCAAAAGCGGTTTCTTCACCGCCCCCGCCTCCGCCCGGTACCACATGGCCTGCGAGGGCGGCCTGTGCGAGCACAGCCTGAACGTGTACCACTGCCTGGTGGACTACCTCCAGCGGGAGCGGGTGCAGGAGCTGTACGGCCTGGAGTACAGCGAGGAGACCGTGGCCGTGGTGGCCCTCCTCCACGACGTGTGCAAGGTGGGCTGCTATAAAAAAGGCTTCCGCAACGTGAAAAACGACGCCACCGGCCAGTGGGAGCGCGTGCCCTCCTACACCTTTGACGACCCCCTGCCCTACGGCCACGGGGAGAAGTCGGTGTATATCGTCAACGGCTTCATCCGCCTCAGCCGCATGGAGGCAATGGCCATCCGCTGGCACATGGGCTTCTCCGGCACCGAGGACCCCCGCACGGTAGGTCAGGCCCTCCAAAAATACCCCCTGGCCTTCGCCCTGGCCACCGCCGACATGGAAGCCAGCTACTTCTTGGAAAAGGACGAGTAGGGGCGGCCTTTGGCCGCCCGCCCCCCTTGTGAACGGGGTGTGCCGCCGGAGGCGGCGGGGGATTGCGTTCCACGCACACGTCCGCCGTTTTAGCCCCTTCCGCCTCGCTTCGCTCGGCACCTCCCCCAAGGGGGGAGGCTTTGGAGCGTACAACGTCCGTTGTTTGCGTAGGGGCGGCCTTTGGCCGCCCACCCCCCTTGTGAACGGGCCGTGGGGAGGCCGAAACGGCGGGCGCACAATGTGCGCCCCTACAGCCACACGCATAGAGGCTTTTGGGGAAACGCGTGCGGAGGGAACGCCAAAAAAGGATTGACAAGCGCGCGGCCATCCGCTATGATGTGGTATACAGGTGTCTTGACATCTGTATACCACATTTCTGATTTTCTGAAAAATTTCAACAAAGCGGGTGGTCCATGTGGAAAACTTCAGAGGGTTTCTCCGGCGGAAGAACATTGTGATTTCCGCAAAGCGATACGGCATTGACGCCCTGGGCGCGATGGCCCAGGGCCTGTTCTGTTCTCTGCTCATCGGGACGATTTTGAACACGCTGGGCACGCAGTTCGGCGTGGGCTTTCTCACCGCGCAGCTCATCACCATCAACGGCGTGGGCTATACGGCGGGCGGGCTGGCCAGCTTTATGAGCGGTCCGGCGATGGCGGTGGCCATTGGGTACGCCCTCCAGGCCCCTCCCATGGTGCTCTTCTCCCTGGTGACGGTGGGGTACGCCTGCAACGCCCTGGGGGGCGCCGGCGGACCGCTGGCGGTGCTGTTTGTGGCCATTATCGCCGCCGAGGTGGGCAAGGCGGTATCCAAAGAGACAAAAGTTGACATTCTGGTGACGCCCATCGTGACGATTCTCACGGGGCTTGGGGCCGCCTGGGTGATTGCGCCTCCCATCGGCAGCGCGGCCAACGCCTTCGGACAGCTCATCATGCGCACCACGGAGCTCCAGCCCTTCTTCATGGGCATTTTGGTCTCCGTCCTGGTGGGAATCGCCTTGACGCTGCCCATCTCCTCCGCGGCCATCTGCGCGGCGCTGGGTCTCACCGGGCTGGCGGGCGGCGCGGCGGTGGCGGGCTGCTGCGCCAACATGGTGGGCTTCGCCGTGCTGTCCTTCCGGGAAAACCGGTGGGGCGGCCTGGTGAGCCAGGGCCTGGGCACCTCCATGCTGCAAATGCCCAACATCGTGCGCAATCCCCGCATCTGGCTCCCCGCCATCCTCGCCTCCGCCGTCACCGGCCCTCTGGCCACCTGCGTCTTCCGCCTGGAGATGAACGGCGACCCCATCAACGCCGGCATGGGCACCTGCGGCCTGTGCGGACAGCTGGGCATTTGGACCGGCTGGGTGAACCCAAGCCAGGCGGCTTTGACCAACGGGGCGGCGGCCATCGCCCCCGGCCTGTTTGACTGGGCGGGGCTGATTCTCATCTCCTTCGTGCTGCCCGCCGTCCTCACCTGGATTTTTGGGCTGTTTTTCCGGAAAATCGGGTGGATCAAGCCGGGGGATTTGACGCTTCCCCAGTGACGCCCCAGGAATTTTGTTGGAGAACAGTCGAAGCTTGACACTCCCCACGGATAAATCCGGAGGATTCTCGGTTCAGCGAGTATAGCGCCGTGGTTGCGTCTTATGCACTCTCCCCGATCGTATAGGTTCGGACGTGTCCCGCCCTACCGTGATAGACTACGCCAGCAGGCGCAGGCCTTCATTCAAGATGTTCTTTGCAGCGTTGACGTCCCGGTCGTGGTGCTCACCGCAGACCGGGCAGACCCACTCTCTAACAGATAGGTCCTTCGTTCCGGGCCATTGAGCACCACAAGCGGAGCATAGCTGGGAAGAAGGATAGAAACGGTCTACCGTGACCACCCGCTTCCCGTACCACGCCGCCTTGTACTCCAACTGCCGCCGGAACTCACCCCAGGAAGCGTCAGAGACAGACCGGGCCAGAGAATGGTTCTTCACCATGTTCTTGGGGGCTAAGTTCTCCACGGCAATCAGGTCGTAGTCCCGGACAAGCTGAGTAGACAGTTTATGCAGCGTGTCGTTCCTTTGATTTACTATCCGCTCATGTAGCCGTGCCACTTTAACTCTCGCCTTTTCTCTGCGCTTGCTCCCCTTTGATTTTCGGGAGAGCTGGCGTTGGAGGCGGGCAAGTTTTCGGGTGCTCTTGGACAGGTACTTGTGATTGGGATATTCCACACCATCAGAAGTGATAGCGAATGATTTGAGGCCCATATCAAGGCCCACGATGGCCCCAGTGCTGGGAAGCGGCTCAATCTCTACATCGGTACAGCACAGAGCAACAAAATACTTGCCGCTGGGGTTTTGACTGACGGTGGCGGACAGGATACGGCCCTTCACTTCTTTGGAGACACGGCACTTCACAAGGCCGAGCTTCGGGATTTGGACGTAGTTACCAACGACTTTGATGTTAGTTCCAACACACTTACTCTTGTATGACAGGCGGCGATTCTTCTTGCTCTTGAATTTCGGGTAGCCAGGTTTCTCACCGTTTTTAACCCTGCGGAAGAAGTTCTGATATGCCACATCAAGCATTTGGACAGAGGATTGTAGGGCAGTAGCATCAACCTCACGGAGCCACGGGATTTCTTTCTTCATGGAAGTTAGTTCCTTGTCTTGTTGGAACCGTGTGGGCGCCTTGCCCGCAGCCTTGTATTCTGCAACCCGCTGGGCGAGAAAATGGTTGTAGACGTACCGAGCGCAGCCGAAAGTTTTCTGGATAAGCGTCTGCTGCTCAATGCTCGGATACATCCTGAATTTGTACGAATACTCCACTTTCTCACCTCATTTCTAACGAAACCATACCATAAAATCAGAACATAATCAATAGGAAAGGGCCGGGCCGCTTATATCCCCATAGATAAATCCAGGGGCTTTACGCCGCTGTTTGGTAAAATCTTTGTGAGAAGGCTTGCTTTTTGCGAAATTTTAAGGTATCCTCTCCCCTGGGATTTTGAGAAACTGCAAAACTAGGGAGGAGCAAGATGAAAAAACGCAGCCGGCTTCTGACGCTGTTTTACATGGTGCTCAGCTGTGTGCTGAGCAGTATCGCGGTCAACTGGGTCGCCCTGCCCAACGGCTTTGTGGTGACGGGCCTCACCGGACTGTCCATGACCGTGGAGCACTTTACAAATATCAACTACGCGCTGTTCTTTTACGCCCTGACGCTGCTCATGCTGCTGGGCACCTATCTGACTCTGGGCCGCAAAGAGGTCTCCAACATCATCTTCCTTTCGGTGCTCTACCCCTTTGTGCTCTGGGTGCTCAACCATGTGCAGGTGGAAATCATTCTGGAGGACAAGCTCATCGCCGTCATGCTCTTCGGCGTCATCTACGGCGTGGGGGCGGGGCTGACCTACCGCATGGGCTACTCCTACGGGGGGACGGACACCCTCTCCAAGATTTTGAAGAAGAAGCTGCTCCGGGCCTCGGAGCTGAAGAACATCATGCTGGTGCTGGAGGGGAGCATTATGCTCATTATGCTCTCCGCCTTCAGCCTGGACGTGGTGGCCTACGCCTTCGTGGGGCAGATTATTTACATCAACTGCATGAACTACATGGTCTTCAACCTGGGGCCCAAGCTCTACGAGGTGGAGATCATCTGCGACCACCCCGACGAGATCGAGCGCTTCATCATCGACGACATCCACAAGGGCGCCACCATCGACCAGGTCATCGGCGGCTACTCCAAGGAGACCAAAATTCAGCTGGACTGCGTGTGCAACTCCAGGGAGTACGTCCAGCTCCGGGAGTTCATCCGGGACCAGGGGTACGACTGCTTCATCAAGGTCTATCCCCTCACCCACGTGTTCGGCCACAACAAGGACTTCCATAAGCTCAACGACGAGAATCTGGAGTAAAATTTCAAACGCAAAAACGCGCCCCGGAGCATTCCGCTCCGGGGCGCGCTGCTTCAGGGGGAAATTTTGTCCAGCCGGCCAATGAGAAACTGGGCGCACAGGCCGGTAAACAGGCCGCTGGCCGCTCCGGCCAGGACCAGATAGGGCAGATAGGCCAGCACCGCCCAGGTGCGCATCAGGGCGGCGGCCACCAGAAGCTGGCCCAGGTTGTGAGCGATGGCGGAGACAGGGCTGCACAGCCAGAGCTGCTCCCTGGTGAACAGCCGGCGCAGCAGCGCCAGCACCGCCCAGCACAGCAGTCCGCCCCCCAGGCTGTAGAACAGGGTCATCATCTGTCCGGAGAACATGGAGCCCAGCAGCACGCGGGCCAGCAGAACCATCAGGGCGTCCCCCGGCCCCAGGACAAAGACGGCGTATACGGTGACAATGTTGGCCAGGCCCAGCTTCACGCCGGGGATGGGGATGGCCACGGGGATCTGCGCCTCGGCCATGAAGATGGTCAGGGCGATGGCGGTGAGCAGGGCCAGCCGGGTGAGACGGCGGGCCCCCTTATCCGGCGGCGGCGTCGGCATAGGACTCCCCTCCCGTAATTTCAATGACAATCTGGTGGGGCAGGCAGACGATGGGCACGGCGGCGTCCGAGACCCACCCCTGCCGGACGCACACCTGGTCGGGGCAGTTGGCGCTGTACATCCGCACCCGGCCGGGGGCCAGCTCCACCACGTTCTCCCCGCCGTCCTCCCCCGTCAGCGTCAGGGTGCGGGACGCCTGGAGCCGGTCCAGCCGGACGGATTCCACCAGCACGCCGCCCTGATAGATCTCCGCCGTCACGGCGGCGCCGGCGCGGGCCCTTTGCCAGAGGAGAAAGCCGGCGCAGGCCAGCACCGCCGCCAGAAGCCCCCCGGCCAGCAGAACGGTCCGGCGCTTCACGGGGCAATCACCGCCAGTTCCCAGCCCTGGCCCTCCGCCAGGTCGAAGGAGTCCTCCAGTCCCGGCGTGATCCACACGCCGCCGTCCTCCTCCGCCAGGACCAGCTCCACCTCCAGCTCCGGGTGGTCCCGCCAGAAATCCGCCGCCTTCTCCGCCCCCATGACGAACAGGGCGGTGGACAGGGCGTCGCACACCGTGCCGTCGCCGCCGATGACGGTGACGGAGAGCAGGCCGCTGTGGGCGGGGGCGGCGGCGTCCGGGTCCATGATGTGCCAATACTGGACGCCGTCCTCCTCAAACTACCGCTGGTAGCCGCCGGAGGTGACAACCGCCTGGTCCGCCGCGTCCACCGCCCCCAGGGCGGTCTGTCCGCCGCCCGCCGGGTCTGTGACGGCAATCCGCCAGGGGTCCCCGTCGCCGCTGGCCCCCACGGTCTGGACGTTGCCCCCCAGCTGAAGCAGGGCGCAGTCCGCCCCGGCTTCCCGCAGCTCCTGGGCCAGCAGCGCGCCGGTATAGCCCTTGGCCACCGCCCCCAAATCCAGCTCCATCCCCTCCGGCAGCCGGGCCCGGAGGTTCTCCGCGTCCAGCTCCAGCCGGGTGTAATCAATGCGGGCCCGGAGGTCCTCCAGCTCCTCCTGGGCTGGCACGCGGTACGCCCCGGTGGTAAAGCCCCAGGCCTGCACCGCCGGATAGGCGGTCAGATCCAGCGCCCCGCCGGTGATTTCGCACAGGGCCAGGGTCCTCTCCAGCAGGTCCACCGTCTCCGGGGACAGGTCCACCCACGCCCCGCCGCTGTGATTCAGCGCCCAGATCTCGCTGTCCTCGTCCGTCACATCCCACAGGTCCTCCAGGCGGTAGACCGTATCCGCCGCCTGGGCGGCCAGCTCCTCCCCGCTTTTCCCATAGATTTCCATGGCCATCACCGTGTCCATGGCGAAAATCTGCACGGAGGCGGGCTTTGCGGCGCACCCGGACAGGAGCGCGGCGGCCAGAACCGGCGCCCACATGTATTTTCTCATGGTCTCACCTCTCCGCCGGGGCTCACAGCACTTCCCGGTACAGGGCGGAGGCGTCCGCCTTGCCCACGCTCTCCGCCACGGCCAGCACCTCCACCTTTACGGCGCGCTCGCCGAATTTCAGCTCCAGTACGTCCCCCGCCTTCACCTCATAGCTGGCCTTCACCGGCCGGCCGTTGGCGGAGATTCTTCCGTTGTCACAGGCCTCGTTGGCCACGGTGCGCCGCTTGATCAGACGGGACACCTTCAGCCATTTGTCCAGCCGCATACGCATGTTCTCCTTTTCTGATGTTCTGATTTTCGCAGGGACAGGCAAAAAGAGGGGGCCGGCACGGCGGCCGGCCCCCGGATCAGCGTTTACTGGGACACCGCGTCCTTCAGGGCCTTACCGGCCTTGAAGACCGGCATTTTCCCCTGTGCGATGTGGATCTCCTCGCCGGTTTTGGGGTTGCGGCCCACGCGGGCGGCGCGGTCCTTCACCTCGAAGGAGCCGAAGCCCACCAGCTGCACCTTCTCCCCCTGGACGAGGGCCTGGGTAATGGCGTCCACCGCGGCGGCGACGGCGGCCTCGGCGTCCTTTTTGGACAGGCCGGCCTTCTCCGATACGGCGGCAATCAATTCGGTTTTGTTCATGACTGTTCCTCCTCAAAAACGTTGGCGGCCGGACGGCCTGACTTCGGCGCGTTACGGCTTTGCGGACTGCTTTGCCCTGGCCCAGAGGGCCTCCAGCTCCTCCAGAGGGAGGCTGTTCAGGGGCCGTCCTCCGGCGCTCTCCTCCACCGCCTGGAAGCGGCGGATGAATTTGTCGCAGGCGCGGGTCAGGGCCTGTTCGCTGTCCAGGCCCAGGAAGCGGCCGGCCTTCACGGCGGCGAAGAGCAGGTCCCCCAGCTCCTCCTCCGGGTCTCCGTCCCCCTGGGCGGCGCGGCGGAGCTCCTCCGCCTCCTCGGACAGCTTGTCCAAAGCGGGGCCCGCCTCCGGCCAGTCGAAGCCGGCCTTGGCGGCCTTGCTCTGAATCTTCTCCGCCCGGATGAGGGCGGGCAGGGAGCGGGCCACCGCCTTCAGGGTGTCCGCGGCGGTGCGCTGGTCCTTCTCCTCCCGCTTCTGGGCTTCCCAGGTGTCCAGCGCCTGGGCGCAGTTGCCGGCGTGGGCCTGTCCGAAGACGTGGGGGTGGCGGAAGACCATCTTTTTGGCCACGCCGTCCACCACGTCGTCAAAGGTAAACAGGCCCTCCTCCTGGGCCATCTGGGCGTGGAACACCACCTGGAGGAGCACGTCGCCCAGCTCCTCCTGCAGGTGCTCCGGGCTGTGCTCGTCGATGGCCTCCGCGGCCTCATAGGCCTCCTCCAGCATATTCCGCCGGATGCTCTCGTGGGTCTGCTCCCGGTCCCAGGGGCAGCCCCCCGGCGCCCGGAGCAGCGCCACAATGCGGCGCAGATTCTGGATGTCATAGCGCTCCATATACTGAAAATCTACCACAATCTCGCTTCCTTCGCAAGGTATTTTTTGCACTTCACCGGTTAAAGATGCAGCAGCCGGGCAATTTTTTCGCCCTTGGGCATCAGGGCCAGGTCCTCGCGGGTCAGGGCCCGCATGGCGATGATCAGCGCCCCATAGATCGCCACAGCCGCGGCGATGGCGGCCAGGGCGGCCACGGCGTTGCCGGTGCGGCTCAGCCCCACCACCTGGTGGGTGACGGTGTCCGCCTCCATCATAAGGCCGGTGGCCTCAAACAGCTTGGACAGCAGGCCGTACACCGCCCAGGCCCCCAGGCCCATCAGGGCGGAGGCGGCCAGAGGCTTGGCGAAGACCTGGAGGTACCGGGGGCGGCGGGGGATGACGCGGGTCATGACAATCAGGTCCAGCGCCAGGCACAGGGCAAAGCAGAAAACGTTGCCCAGGGGCGCGCCGTAGATGCCGATGGAGGGCTGCACCACCACGTTGTAGTTGATGACAATCTTCACCACGCCGCCCAGGACCATGATAATCACCGGCAGGCTGACAAAGTTGTGGGCCTGAAGGATGGAGTTGCACACCAGCATCATGCACACAAACAGGGTGGCCAGGCCCAGGGTGGACAGCAGGGGGCCGGCCAGCTCAGCGGTCAGGTTGGGGAAGATGAGGGCCATAATGGGCTCGCCCATGACGAACAGCCCCACCGCCATGGGACAGGCGGCCAGAGCGGAGATGCGCAGGGCGGAGCCGGTGATGCGCCCCGCCCCCCGGCGGTCGTGCCGGGCCAGCGCCCCGGAGACGGCGGGAATCACCGCCGCCGTCACGGCGGCCATCAGGGAGGTGGGCAGGTTATAGATGTTCAGCGCCCCGGAGTAGTTGCCGTAGAGGGTGCGGCTGATGTCCTCCAGGGTGGCGTGGAGGGTCAGGGAGGCGCTCTCCAGGGAGGAGAGGACGGCGTCCTGGGCCTGAAGGCCCTGGGCCTGCCCCACATACTGGTCCAGCAGGGACATGGACACGGCGCTGCCCTCCGGCAGAGCCGCCTGCCAGGCGGACAGGGCGCTCTCCAGGGGGGCGAAGTCCACAAAGCGCCCGTAGAGGGTCCAGGTCTCCCGGTTCTCCAGCAGGGCCCGCTGGAGCTGTCCCTGCACCAGAGAGGTGTCAATGACGGTGACAATGCCCACCATGGAGGAGCTGATGGTGATGGGAATGGCAATCATCAGCAGGCGGCGGAGAATCACGCCCGCCGCCTCCGGCCGGTCGGCGGAGGCGTCCTCCGGCGGGCCGGCCATCACAAAGTCCAGAATCATATAGGCCAGGGCCACAATGGTGCCCACCGTCACGCCGGTAATGGCGCCGGCGGCGGCCTGGCTGGCGTCCGCGCCCCGGTTCACCAGCCAATAGGCCAGGCCCAGGCCCACGGCCAGCTTGCACAGGGCCTCGATAATCTGGGAGACGGCGGTGGGGGTCATGCGCCCGTGGCCCTGGGCATAGCCCCGGAAGGCGGACAGACAGCCCACGCAGATCACCGCCGGGGCCAGCGCCCGGATGCCGGGGGCGGCCATGCTGTCGTTCATCAGGCCGGCCAGCTGCTCCGAGCCGAAGGACATCACCAGGAAGGACAGCACGCCCAGCACCAAAAACAGGGCCAGGGCCAGGCGGAACGTCCGCCGCACCTGGTTGCGGCGGCCCAGGGTGCTGGCCTCGCTCACCAGCTTGGAGACCGCCACCGGCAGTCCGGCGGTGGAGATGGTCAGCAGGACGGCGTAGATGTTGTAGGCGTTGTTGAAATCCGCCGCCCCCTGCTCCCCGATGATGTTGAGCAGGGGAATTTTATAGAGCATTCCGATCACTTTTACCACCAGAATGCCCGCTGCCAGAATGGCTGCGCCGCCAAAGAACGTATTCTGCCGGGAGGCGTGAGACGTCCGGCGCCGGGACTGACTTTGCTCCGCCATTCAGAGACCTCCTTGTGTCGTTGATGGAACAGGGCGGTTAGCGCCCGAAGAGATGGGGCAGGGCATAGCGCTCCGTCTCATACCGGATGCGCTCCAAATCCAGGGTGTAAAATTCCCCCTTCTCATATATGACCCGTCCCCGCGCCATATTCATCTCCACGTTGCAGCCGCGGGCGGCGTAGACCAGGTTCTCCACCGCGTCGTGGCAGGGGGTCAGGTTGGGGGCGGTAAAGTCCACCAGGATGAGGTCCGCCGTCTTCCCCGGTGCGATGACCCCCGTGTCCCGGCCCAGGGCCTCCGCCCCGTTCACCGTGGCCGTCTCCAGGGCCTGGAGGGCGGAGAAGGCCATGGGGTCCCGCTCCGCCCCGCAGGGGAGGCAGGCGGCCAGCTTGACGTCGGAGAAGAAATCCACGCCGTTGTGGGAGGACATGCCGTCGGTGCCCAGGGCCACGTTCACCCCCGCCCGGACCATGGCGGGGACCGGGGCGATTCCGGAGCCCAGCTTCAGGTTGGACCAGGGGTTGTGGACGCAGGAGACGTGCTTTTCCGCCATAATGGCCCAGTCCTCCGGGGCGGCGTACACGCAGTGGGCGGCCAGAGAGCGGCCGCAGTCCCACACCCCGTACTGGTCCAGAATCTGGATGGGCGTTTTGCCCCAGCGGTCCAGGCACGCCTGGTGCTCCGATGCCGTCTCGGACACATGGACGTGCATACCCAGCCCGTGGGCCTGGGCATAGTCCGCCATCCACCGCCACAGGGGCGGGTTGGAGGTGTACTCGGCGTGGACGGAGGCGTCCACCAGAATCTGCCCCCCGTTGGCCCCGTGCCACTCCTCCGTGAGGGCAATCTGATTCCGGCAGTCGCCGCACAGGTCCGGATGAAAATCCTCCGCCGCGCCGAAGTACACCCCGCCGCAGGACAGATTGGCCGAAATGCCCGACGCCAGAATCTGGGCCGCAATGGTCCCGGTGCGCATATACATATCGGCCACGCAGGTGACGCCGGAGGCGATCATCTCCGCCAGCCCCAAACCCGTCCCGGCGGCCACGCAGCGGTTGTCCAGCTTCGCCTCCACGGGGAAAATATAGTCGTGGAGCCAGCTCTGCAAATCGTGGCCCCCGCCGTACCCCCGCATCAGCGTCATGGGCAGATGGGTGTGGGCGTTGACAAAGCCGGGCATGAGCGCCTTCCCGGTCCCGTCAATGACCCGCCGGAACGCCCCCTGGGGGCGCTGGGTCCCCACGGAGACAATCTGCGTCCCCTCCACCGCCACATAGGCGTCCTTTAAAATCCGCCGCTGGGCGTCCATGGTGACGGCGGTGACATGCGCAAACAAAACTGCCATTGCTCTCTCCTCTTTAACCTTACATGACCTTACGTCACATGACCTTACATCTTCCGCAGGCAGGCCCGGATCAGGCCGGTAAACTTCTCCCGGGCGGCTTCGGCGGCGTCCAGCACCTCCCGCTCGGAGAGGGGCTGGTCCAGGATTCCGGCGGCCATATTGGACAGCAGGGTGAGGCCCAGCACCTCCATGCCGCAGTGTCCGGCGGCGACCGCCTCCGGGGCGGTGGACATGCCCACCGCGTCGCCCCCCAAAATGCGGGCGGCCCGGACCTCCGCCGGGGTCTCGTACTGGGGGCCGTAGCAGTAGAAGTACACGCCCTCCCGCAGGGGAATGCCCAGCTCCGCCGCCGTCCGGCGGGCCAGCGCCTGAAGGCGGGGGGTGTACAGGTGGGAGGCGTCGGGGAAGCGGGTCCCGAACTCCGGCAGGTTCTCTCCCCGGAGGGGGGACTCGGAGAAGAGCTTGATGTGGTCGGTGATGAGCATCAGATCCCCGGCGTTCCAGGCGGTGTTCACACAGCCGGCGGCGTTGGTGACGACAAGGGTCCGGCACCCCAGCAGCCGCAGCACCCGCAGGGGGTAGACCACCTCCTCATAGGAGTATCCCTCGTAGTGGTGCATACGCCCCTGCATCACCGCCGCCTTCCGGCCCTCCAGGGTTCCGAAGACCAGGCGGCCCCTGTGCCCCGGCGCGGTGGAGGCCTTAAAGTGGGGGATGTCCCGGTAGTCGGCGCAGAGGGGGTTCTCTACCTCGTCCCCCAGGCTCCCCAGGCCGGAGCCCAGCACCATAGCGACGTCAGGGACAAAATCTCCCAGCTTTTCCCGGAGAAACGCGGCGCTCTCCCGGTACTGTTCCATGGTAAATTCCATCTTCAGCACTTCCTTCCGCCGGACAAGAAAAATTTGGTCTGACCTAGTTTACACCAAGTATTTGCAAAAAGCAACGGAAAAGTGCGCCTGTCCAGGCGGTTTTCCAGGGCCTGAGCGCCGGATTTTTGATGAAATCCACCAACCAAGGCCCTCCTCCGGCCCGTCTTGCAAAAGGGCCGGGGCGGGGCTATAATCAGACCAACGTCAGAAAGGAGGCGGCGGCTGTGAAAATTATCGACGCCCACCTGCACATCTTCCCCCCGGAGCCGGGAACCGACGCCATGGCGGAGGCGGTGGGGCACAAAAATTCCGTGGACCACCTGCGGCAGGCCTATGGGGAGCTGGGCATCGTCCACGGGGTGGTGATGGGCAACCGGAGCCTGGAGACGGGCTTCCACAACTACCCCAGTGACCTGTTTCACTACTGCGTGGGGCTGGACAGCCTGGTGCTGGGCCGGGGGGCGGCCATCCCGGAGGACCTGCCCGGCCAGGTGGAGGAGCACCTGAAGCGGGAGAACTGCTGCGGGGTGAAGCTCTACCCCGGCTACAACAAAATCTGGCTCACCGACCCCATCTATGAGCCCATCTACGCCCTGGCCCGGAAGTACGATAAGCCCGTGGCCGTCCACATGGGGCTGACCGCCTACTCCCGCGCCTACCTCAAGTACAGCCACCCCCTGGCCCTGGACGAGGCGGCGGCGGACCACCGGCACACCCAGTTCGTCATGTGCCACTTCGGCAACCCCTTCCTCCAGGAGGCCGCCGCCGTGCTGGAGAAAAACCGCAACGTGTCCGCCGACCTGTCCGGCCTGCTGGAGGGCCGGGTGGACCTGGACGTATATTTCCGGGAGCGGGCGGGGTACGCGGAGCTGCTGCGGACCTGGCTGAACTATCTGGGCTGCTGGGACCGGATCATGTACGGCACAGACTGGCCCATCGTCAATCTGGGGGAGTACATCCGGTACATACAGCGCATTGTCCCCCAGGCGCACTGGGAGCAGGTCTTCTTTGACAGCGCTAACAGAATCTACCGCCTGGGCCTGTGAGCCCGGCGGAACTGTGCAGTCCGGATAAAAACTTTATACCGTTCCGTGCAATTTTGACAGTCTGACTCTTCCCATCCGGCGCAAACTATGGTAAGTTAAGCTTCGTCTGTCTCCCGGCCCCGCCGCAAAGGGAGCAGAACAAGTTTCAGATGAGAAGGAAGGTCCCAAATGATTGGAGAAATTGCCCTGAACATGTATCACGCCGTGGCCCTGGGCGCCGTTTTGTACTGGCTGGGCGGCGTCCTGGTGTCTAAAATCCAGCTGCTCAGCCGCTGGTGCATTCCGGCCCCTCTGGCGGGCGGACTGTGCTTCGCCCTGCTGAACCTGGCGCTGTACGCCTCCGGCACGGGGTACATCACTTTTGACAAGACCCTTCAGACCACGTTCCAGAACCTGTTCTTCACCACGGTGGGCTTCACCGTCAGCATTCCCGCCCTCCGCCGGGGCGGCAGGTCCGTGGCGCTGGTGCTGCTGCTGGCCGCGGTCCTGGCCCCCATACAGAACCTGCTGGGGGGCGGCGTCATGGTTCTCTTCGGCCAGAGCCCCCTGATGGGCATTGCCATCGGCTCCACCGCCCTGGTGGGGGGACCCGCCACCGCCGCGGCCTATGGCGCGGACCTGGCGGCCCTGGGCGTGGCGGGGGCGGAGGCCGCCGGCCTGGCCGCCGCCACCTTCGGGCTGGTGTCCGGCTCGCTGCTGGGGGGACCGGCGGCCCGCCGGATGATTGAGCGCCGCCGCCTGCACCCCTCCGCCGGGGAGAGCGGGGAGTCCGCCGCCGGGACGGGGACGTTCTCCACCTCCGGCCCCCGGTTTGTGAAGGGTTTTATGCTTCTGCTGGCCGCCCTGGGCATTGGGGCCCAGGTGAGCGTCTGGCTCACCGCCCTGACCCGGATGACCTTCCCCTCCTATATCGGGGCCATGCTGGTGGCGGTGGTGCTGCGCAACGCCATGGACGGCTGGAAGCTGGACTACCCGGACCGGGAGATTGGCGCCATGGGGAGCATGTTCCTCTCCATCTTTCTGGCGATGGCTCTGGCCGGGCTTCAGCTCTGGGAGCTGGCGGGACTGGCCATGCCCATGCTCACCGCCCTGCTGCTCCAGTGTGTGGCGGCGGTGCTGTATGCCAGCTTTGTGGTATTCCCTGTGATGGGCCGGAACTATGACGCCGCGGTGATGTCCGCCGGCTTCATCGGCTTCGCCATGGGGGCCACCTCCAACGCGATGGCCAACATGCAGGCGATTACCAAAAAATACGGTCCCTCCCCTCTGGCCTACTTCACCATCCCCATGGTGGGCGGGCTGTTCATCGACTTTGTCAACGCCGCGCTGATTACCGTCAACATCCACCTCTGGTCCTGAAAACAGCCCCTGAGCCTGCACTCAGGGGCTGTTTTCTGCACTTTTTCCGCACTTTAAGGGGACGGCTTCCCCTCCAGGATGGCCATAAATTCCCTGCCGGTGATGGTCTCGTGCCGGTAGAGGTATTCCGCCAGCTCGTGGAGCTTGTCCTCGTGGTCCTTCAGGAGGTCCAGGGCCTTTTTGTGCTGCGCCTCCACCACCTCCGTCACCTTCTTGTCAATCAGGGCCTGGGTCTCCGGGGAGCAGGCCAGGGAGGCGTCGCCCCCCAGGTACTGGTTCGTCACCGTCTGGAGGGCCACAAAGCCGAATTCGCTGCTCATGCCGTACTGGGAGATCATGGCCCGGGCCAGCTTCGTCGCCTGCTCGATGTCGTTGGAGGCCCCGGTGGTGACGGAGCGGAACACCAGCTCCTCGGCGGCCCGGCCGCCGGTGTAGGTGGCGATTTTGTTCAGCAGCTCCTCCTTGGACATGAGGAAGTGGTCCCCGTCGTCCACCTGGAGGGTGTAGCCCAGGGCGCCGGAGGTGCGGGGGATAATGGTAATCTTCTGCACCGGGGCGGAGTGGGTCTGGAGGGCGGCCACCAGGGCGTGGCCCGTCTCATGGTAGGCCACAATCCTCTTCTCCTGGTCGGAGAGCACCCGGCTCTTCTTCTGATACCCGGCGATGACCACCTCCACGCTCTCCTGGAGGTCCTCCTGGGTGGCAAACTGCCGCCCGGCGCGCACCGCCCGGAGGGCGGCCTCGTTGACGATGTTGGCCAGCTCCGCGCCGGAGGCCCCGGCGGCGGTCTTGGCGATGGGCTCGAAGTCCACGTCCTCCGCCAGGCGGATTTTCTTGGCGTGGACCTTCAGAATGTCGATGCGGCCCTGGAGATCGGGGAGCTCCACGGGGATGCGCCGGTCAAAGCGGCCGGGGCGCAGCAGGGCGGGGTCCAGGCTGTCGGGCCGGTTGGTGGCGGCCAGCACCACCACTCCCCTGGAGCCGTCAAAGCCGTCCATCTCGGTCAAAAGCTGGTTCAGGGTCTGCTCCCGCTCGTCGTTGCCGCCGGAGAACTGGCCGTCCCGCTTCTTGCCGATGGTGTCAATCTCGTCGATGAAGACGATGCAGGGGGCCTTCTCGTTGGCCTGCTTAAACAGGTCCCGGACCTTTGCCGCCCCCCGGCCCACGAACATCTCCACAAACTCGGACCCGGCGATGGAGAAGAAGGGCACGTTGGCCTCGCCGGCCACGGCCTTGGCCAGCAGGGTCTTGCCGGTGCCCGGCGGGCCCACCAGCAAAGCCCCCTTGGGCAGCGTGGCCCCGATGGCCCGGTACTTCTCCGGGTCGTGGAGGAAGTCCACAATCTCGCTTAAAAGCTCCTTGGCCTCCTCCTCTCCGGCCACGTCGGAGAAGCGGATGCCCGTGGAGGAGGGCACGTACATCCTGGCCCCGGCGTTTCCGCCCCCCATGCCGAACATCATGCCGTCGCCGCCCATAGCCCTCTTCATCCGCCGGTTGAGGAACCAGCCGATGAGCAGGAAGGGCGCCAGGGGCAGCACCCATCCCACCAGCAGGGAGGTGAGCATGCCCGGCTGGACGTCGATCTCCTGAAAGACCGCCCCGCTCTCATACAGCCGCCGGGTGAGGTCCGGGTCGTCGGTCTTGGTGGTGCGGTAGACGGTCTGGCCGTCCTTATCTGTGAAGGTAATTTCGTCCCCTTCAATCTCCACCTGGCCCACGTCCTTGTCATAGGTCATGGACATAAACTGGTCATAGGTCACGTTCTCCACCGGCCGCCCCATAACGCTGGGGAAGAGCGTCATATTCAGCAGCATAAGCACCAGCAGAATGACCGCATAGTAAAAGACCAGCGGCTTTTTTGAGGGCTGTTTCAGCTCCTGCACAAAAATACATCCTTTCTTCCCCAGACGGGGAGTTTCCACCCCTGTATTGTATGGATTTTCGCAAAAAAGTCCACGGGAATGTGTGAATATTCTGTGTCCTTTCTGTAAACGGGGCAAAAAAGCGCCCCGAACGTCCACCCGTTCGGGGCGCTTTTCAGTTCAAAGCATACTCAGGCCGCCACTCTGGCCAGGCGGCTCTGGGGAATCAGGGCCCGGAAGAAGGCCACCCGGGGCAGGGCCGCCAGCAGGATGGAGCCCAGAATATAACAGGCCAGCAGCTCCCCCAGGCCCACCGTGAAGGCGTTGAGGGCATAGGCCGGCCAGAAGGCGGCGGTGAAGCCCGCGGTGCTCCAGGCGATTTCCGCCCCCACGATGACCGCGTTGAAAATCACCGGAGGCAGGGGGGCCAGCCAGCGGCTGGGCATGTACTGGGTGGCCCAGCAGGCCAGCAGGGTGGCCAGCGTGCCGAAGAGAATGTCCAGCGGGAAGGGGGAGAACAGGTTGGCGATGAAGCAGCCCACCACCAGTCCCGGCGCGGCGGCGGGGAACAGGAAGGGCAGGACGGTGAGGGCCTCGGACAGGCGGCACTGAATCCCGGCGTACTGGGGGACGGGCAGGGCCACTGTCAGAACGGCGTATACGGCGGCGATGAGGGCCGCCAGGGTCAGGTCGCGGGTGGAAAGCTTGCGCATGGGGATACCTCCATTTTGTTATTTAGAGAACGGCGGCGCTTTCAGACCAGGAAAACGCCCCGAACGAACATAGAAGGCCGCGCTTCGCGGTGTCACGCTCCGGATTGGGCGCGCGGCCGGGTCGACAACTCCTCCGGCTCCGGGCAGACCCGGTTCCGCCTTCGGCGGCCCCTGGGCTCTGCCCATCCGCTCCGGAGTCTGTCTCCCCTGCGCGCCTATCCTGCGCGCTTCTATGCTTGGACGAGGTGTGGAGACTCGTCAGGAGGTATGCTACCACAGGACCGCCCGTTTGTCCAGCGCTTTGTGCTCAGCCGCAGCCGCCGCAGCGCCCGCAGGCGGAGGGGGCTGTGGCGCAGCCCCCCAGGGCGGTCTCCCGCAGCTCGATGGGCAGCCGCCGGCCCACGGCGTACATGGCGTCCAGCATCTCGTCAAAGGGGATGAGCTGCTCCACGCCGCTCAGGGCCAGCTCGGCGGCGGCCAGGGCGTTGGCGGCCCCGGCGATGTTCCGGTTCTGACAGGGGTACTCCACCAGTCCCCCCACCGGGTCGCACACCAGCCCCAGCATGTTCATCAGCACCGTGGAGGCGGCGTCCAGACAGACCTCCGGCCCGCCGCCCATCAGCTCCGCCGCGGCGGAGGCGGCCATAGCGGAGGCCACACCGATTTCCGCCTGGCAGCCCCCCACCGCCCCGGCCACCGTGGCGTTGCGCATGGCCAGATAGCCCACCGCGCCGGCGTTGAAGAGGGCGTCGATGAGCCGGCCGTCGGAAATCTTATAGCAGTCCTGAAGGGCCAGCAGCACGCCGGGCACCACTCCGGCGGAGCCCGCCGTGGGGGCCGCCACAATCAGGCCCATGGAGGCGTTGACCTCCAGCACGGCGGCGGCGTAGGTGACGGCCCGGCTCAGCACCCCGCCGCAGATGGATTTTCCCCTGGCGGCGTGGAGGGAGAGCTTTTTGGCCTCCCCCCCGATGAGGCCGCCCATGGACCTGACCGGGCTCTTCAGGGGCTGGACCGCGGAGGCCCGCATAATCTCCAGCACGCGGGCCATCCGGTGGTCCACAAGGTCCCTGGCGGTCTCACCCAGGGCGCACTCCCGGCGGCGCATGACCTCCGAGATGGGGCACTGCTCCCGGCGGCACAGGTCCAGAAGCTCTCTGCCTGACTTAAAATCCATGGTTTTCCCCCTCCTGCGGTTCCAGAATCATCACGTCGTGGACGTTGGGGTTGTCCAGCAGGGGCGGAAGAATCCCCTCCGGGAAGCGGCCGTCGGACTCCACAATGGTATAGGCAGCGTCCCCCTTGGCCTCCCGGAACAGGCGCATGAAGGCGATGTTGACCCCCCGGTCGCTGAGCACCTTCGTGATGTGGGCCACCACGCCGGGCTTGTCCTGCTGGACCACGATCACCGTGCTGTAATCGCCTGTAAACTCCACCGGCACGCCGTTGATGCGGGAGATGCGCACCTTGCCGCCCCCCAGGGACTCCCCCCGGACGGTCATCACCCGCCCGGCGGCGTTCTCCATGCGGATGTCCACGGTGTTGGGGTGGACCTCCGTCTCCCCGGCGCAGGGGATGAACCGGTAGTCCAGCCCCCGCTCCCGGGCAATCTGAAACGAGCTGCGGATGCGCACGTCGTCCGTGGCAAAGCCCATCAGGCCCCCCAGCAGGGCCCGGTCCGTGCCGTGGCCCTGATAGGTCTTGGCAAAGGAGCCGTAGAGGGTAAACTCCGCCTTCACAATGGGGGCCGGAATCATCTTGCGGGCCAGCAGGGCAATCACCGCCGCCCCCGCCGTGTGGGAGCTGGAGGGCCCGATCATGTTGGGCCCCAGCACGTCAAAGACGCTGATAAAGGGCATAGAAAAGCACCTCTCTGATTAGGCCTTGGGGGCCTTGTTGATGAACTTCTGGTAGATGGTCTCCACAATGACGCCGATGGCGTTGTCCCCGGAGACGTTGCAGGCGGTGCCGAAGGAGTCCTGGGTGATATACAGCGCCACCATGATGGCGCAGATGGGACCGTTCACATCGCCGGCCTCCGGGCCGAAGACCATGTACAGGAAGGGCAGGGCGGTCATGATGGAGCCGCCGGGGGCGC
>CALXGC010000027.1 GCA_944387755.1 uncultured Oscillospiraceae bacterium
GTAAGTTGGTGCTGATTAGGGCGAGGGTCCACCCGTTCCCATTCCGAACACGGAAGTTAAGCTCGCTTCTGCCGAAAATACTTGCCTGGAGACGGGCCGGAAACATAGGTAGCGCCAACACAAAAGGACGGACAGCAAACGCTGTCCGTCCTTTTTTATGTAAGAGTGTTGAGGAGGAACTGTAAAATGATGGAAGAGTGGCTTCGGGCCTGGAAGATTCCCGTGGGCCTGCGCACCCTGAAGACGGCGCTGGCTGTGGTGCTGGCGCTGCTGGTGGTGCAGATGTACGGCGTCAGCCAGCAGCAGGCCCGCGTGGTCTTTGCCACCCTGGGGGCGATGTCGGCGGTAGGTCCCACGTTTAAGGCCTCCGCCGTGGCCTGTCTCACGCAGATTTGCAGTGTGCTGGTGGGCGCGCTGCTCTCCATCTGCATGGTACAGCTTCAGGTTCCCGGCCTGGCTGCGGTGGGCGTGGGCATTATTCTGATTCTGTGGCTGTATCAGTACGCCCACGCCACCATGCTGCCCGTGCTGCCCTGCCTGATTTTGGTGACGATCTGTTTAACTCCGGACGTGGACGCCCTCTCCTACTCCCTGTCCCGCATCTGGGACACGGCCATCGGCCTGGGGATTGGTATGCTGCTGAACACGCTGGTGTTCCCCTATGACAACAGCCGGAAAATCCGCCAGACCATGGCGGGCCTGGACCGGGACCTGATTGAATTTTTAGAGGATATGTTTGACGGAGACGGCCATCTCCCGGAGGCGGAGGGCATCGGCCGCAAAATCAACGCCCTGGAGGGCCAGCTTGCCCTGTTCGCCGAACAGCGGCTTCTCCGCCGCCGGCGTCAAAAGCGGGAGCTGCAGGCCCTGCGGAGCTGTGAGGACATTGCCCACGAGCTGCTGACAGAGCTGGAGACGCTGCGGAATATGGAGCGTCAGGGGTGTCTGAACAAAGAAAACAGGATTGTCCTTCGCAACCTGGGGGCGAAAATTTCGGAAGAAGTCCCCAAAACCCAGTGGACCCAGGAGGATGTGGTGGTGAATTACCATGTAAGCCGGGTTCTGAACCTGCGGCGGGAGCTGAAGCGGGAGCTGGGGGAGAAGACATAACCAAACGCCCCTATTCCGCAATGCCCACATAGCCGCTGCGCTCCACAATCTGCTGGCCCTGTTCCGACAAAATCCAGCTCAGGAGGGCGTCCAGCTGGGGATTGCCCTCCCGTGGATCCGGCTGACCGATAGGGGCGGCGGCGACGGCATAGAAGGAGTCGGAGATGGGGTAGCTGCCGTCCCGGATGGTCTCCTTGGTGGGGGGAACGCCGTCCAGGGCCAAGAGACGGATTTGGTCGTTGGCTTCCATCTCAGAGGCGTAAAAGCGGAAGGAGAAGCCGATGGCGTTGGCATAATTCCGGTAGTCGGCCACGTCCCGGATAATGCCCCCCATATCGCCCACCCGGTCCTCCCGCTCCGGCTCCAGCAGGGGGAGCCCGTCCATCAGCCGGAGAAGGGCGGACTGGCTGCCGCTGTTCGCCTGGCGCTGGAAGGGGCGGATGGACTGATTTTTTCCCCCCACCTGGCTCCAGTTGGTGATGCGGCCGGTGTAAATGCCCTGAATTTCCTCCACAGTCAGCCCCTCCACCGGGTTTTTGCTGTTGACAAAGAACACAAAGGCCTCCCGGCCGATGGGGGTCAGGTGGAGTTCCACTCCCGCCTGGGCGGCCAGCTCCAGCTGCTCCTGGGAGGGGGCGGCGGCAAAAATCAGGTCGGTTTTCCCCTGGATCAGCCGCTGATAGGCGCTCACCGTGCCGCTGCACGCCACCAGGCCGTATCCCTCCTCAGTATCGTCATACAGGGGGTACTCCCCCTGGGGGTAGATGGCCTGGACAAAGCCGGCGTACACCGGGTACAGCGCGGTGGCCCCGTCCAGGCGCAGCAGGTCCTTTTGAGCGAAAGAGAGGGCGGAGGGGCCGTCCAGAGAGACCGCCCTGGTGTCCTGGGCAAAGGGCTCGTACTGCCAGAGCAGGAAGTCCCGGTCGTCCACGGTGGGAATGCTGTCCCGCCAGAGGCCATGGCCCACATAGGCCCCGCACCCCACCGCCGCCGCCAGCAGGCACAGGGCCAGTTTTTTGCGCTGCCGTTCCAGGAGAATGGCCAGTACGGCGGCCAGCAGGCAGACGGGCAGAAAGACCCACAGGGCCTGCTGGAGATAGGGGGGACAGCCTGTCAGAGAGAGAAAGACCAGGGCGAAGAACAGAGGAAACCCCAGCAGGACGGCCGCCGCCGCGGCCAGGAGAAGCTTCAGCCATTTCATGTCAAATTTCCTTTCTTACAGGGGCGGGGAGAGGTCCCCGCGCCGGTTGGGAGGTCTGAACCTACTATAACAGGAAAACGGCGGAACAACAAGAGTTTCTGACGGTTCGCTCTTGCTTTTTTCAACAAAGGAGAGTATAATCAGGGTAGCAATCCTCGTATGTTCCAACAAAAGGAGGCAGAGCTATGAAGACAACGGTGATTCGCTCCAGCCTGAACTCCAAGCTGGAAGTCTCGCTCATCGCGGGACATTTCGCAACCCGCCACTCCCACAACAGCCACTACATGGACATCACCCGCATGAAGCACGAGCACACCATGGCGCGGGAGGCAGCTATGACCCTGGCCCAGCGCTACGCCTATGAAAAGGGCGTGGACACCATCGTCTGCCTGGACGGCAGCGAGGTCATCGGCACCTTCCTGGCCCGGCACCTGGCCAAGAACACCCTCTTCTCGGTGAACGGCTCCAAGAACATCAACATCGTCACGCCGGAGTACGACTCCAGCGGCCTGATGATCTTCCGGGACAACCTGATTCCCATGGTGGCCGGCAGGAACATCCTGATTCTGATCTCCACCATCAACTCCGGCAAGAGCGGACGCCGGGTCTCGGAGTGCGTGGAGTACTACGGAGGCAAGGTGCAGGGCATCGCCGCGGTGTTCAGCTCCATGAAGGAGCTGGACGGCTGGCCCATCTACAGCCTCTTCAGCCCCTCCGACATCCCCAACTACGCCACCTACGCCCCGGAGGAGTGCGCCATGTGCAAGGCGGGGAAGAAGATTGACGCCCTGGTGAACAGCTACGGTCTGTCCATTCTGTAAACGTTTGAACGAAATCAGGCCGCCTCCCAAACGGGAGGCGGCCTGTTTCTGTTTGGCTTCAGTTCCAGTAGTCGGTCTTTTCCTTCAGCTGGATATTGGCGGCCTTAAACACCGGGTTGCGGCCCATGCGCCGCTGGGCGGAGTAGTCCTTCAGGGCGGCCAGCGCCGGGCGGGAGAGAATCAGAATCACCGGGATGTTGATCATGACCATCACGCCCATAAGCACGTCGGCCAGGTTCCACACCAGGTTGATCTCCAGGCCCGCGCCCACAAAAATCAGCAGGACGGCCACAAGGCGGAAGACGAACATGAACTGCCTGGAGGGGACCTTTTTCATCAGATAGGCCAGGGCGTTGTCCACATAGAACAGGTTGCCGATGAGGGTGGTGAAGGCGAAGAGCACCATGGCTACGGTGATGAAGATGGGGCCCAGCTGGCCGAAGGAGGCGGACAGGGCCTCCTGGACATAGGGGGCGCCCTGGGCGGCCTCGGTGGGCTCCACGCCGGAGCACAGCAGCATCAGAGCGGTGGCGGAGCAGATCAGCAGCGTGTCCAGAAAGACGGAGAGCATCTGCACCAGGCCCTGCTTCACCGGGTGGGTGACGTTGGCGGCGGCGGCGGCGTTGGGGGCGGAGCCCACGCCGGCCTCGTTGGAGAACAGGCCGCGCTTGATGCCCTGCATCAGGGCGGAGCTGGTAAACGCGCCGAAGATGGCCTGGAAGTCAAAGGCGCTCTCAAAAATGCGGGCGAACACCTGGGGCAGCGCCTCCAGATTCAGCACCACCACAATCAGCGCCACCAGCACGTACAGGCCCCCCATGAAGGGCACCAGGGTGGAGGCGAAGGTGATAATCCGCCGTCCGCCGCCCATGACGCAGAAGCCGGTGAGCAGGGCGGCAACGCCGCCGATGATCCAGGGCATGATCTCCTCGTTGTTGGCGTAAAAGCTGTAGGCGGAGAAGGTGGACTGGAGGTTGAAGGAGCACAGCATATTAAAGCCGCCGGCATAGGTGGCGATGAGGCTCAGGGCGAAGAGCACCGCCAGAGGGCGGCTGTGGAGGGCGGCCTCAATATAGTAGGCGGGCCCGCCGTAGCTCTCGCCGGTCTCCG
>CALXGC010000028.1 GCA_944387755.1 uncultured Oscillospiraceae bacterium
TCGGCTGCTCCCACTACACCATCGGCTTCGACACCGCCTGCAACACCGCCGTGGAGTGCATCGACAAGCTGCGGGACACCATGCAGTCCCACGAGCGCTGCTCTGTGGTGGAGGTCATGGGCCGCCACGCCGGCTATTTGGCGCTGTATGTGGGCATCGCCGTAGGCGCCACCGCCGTGCTCATCCCGGAGCGGGAGGTGGACTTTGAAAACGACGTGGTGGAGAAGATCCGCCGGGCCCGTCTGGCCGGCACCACCCACTATATGGTGGTGGTGGCCGAGGGCGCGGGCAGCGCCATCGACATCGGCAAGCGCATCCACGCGGAGGTGGGCATCGACCCCCGCGTCACCGTGCTGGGCCACATCCAGCGGGGAGGCTCCCCCACTGTGCGGGACCGGGAAGCGGCCAGCCGCATGGGCTATCAGGCGGTTATCTCCCTGCTGGAGGGCCGGGGCAACCGGGTGATCTCCATCCGGGACGGCCATATTTTGGATCTGGACATGGAGGAGGCCCTGGCTATGACCAAGGCCTTCCAGATGGACCGCTATCAGGTGCTGGAGGCCCTCACCAACAACGGCGGCCCCCGTCCGTAAAAAACTTATGAAAAAGCTCCTGCTCAGACTGCTCCTGCTGGGGATGGCCGCCGTCCTGTCCGGCTGCTCTCTGATCCTCAGCCTGGGGACGGAGAACAAAACCACAGAGAGCCGCGTGGGGGACACCGTCTCCACCGCCTGGTTCGATTACACCATCTCCAGCGCGGAGGCTGTGGACGCCTATAAGGGCTACACCGCCGCCGGAGGAAACAAGCTGGTGGTGGTGGAGCTGACCATGAAGAACACCTTCCGGGAACCGGTCCCCATGTACGACACCGATTTTCAGCTCTACTGGGGCGAGCACAGCCAGGAGGAGATGGCCTTCCCTCTGGCGCCCTACTGCAACGCCCAGCTCTCCGAAGTTTACCAGCTGGATCTCATCCGGGAGGGCGTGCTTGTCTACGAGGTCCCCGCCGGAATCGAGGATTTTATGCTTGTCTTTCAGGAGGTCTTCGACAACGGCACCGACGACGGGGAAGAGGGCGACCTGTTTGTCACCCACTTCACCGCCGTCTGAGGTCCGGGGCGTCTTGCTTTTCTTTTATAAAAAGAGTATGATGAGACAGAAAAAACTTCTGTCATCAGAGGAGAGCGGTTTCATGCGCGTATTTGACACCCATGCCCACTATGACTCCAGCGCTTTCCAGGCCGACCGGCTGGAGGTGCTGGCCTCCATGCCGGAGCGCGGCGTGGCTTTGATTTTAAACCCTGGCTGCGAGCTGGAGAGCTCCCGCACCGCCGTCTCTCTGGCGGAGCAGTTCCCCTTCGTCTACGCCGCCGTGGGCGTCCACCCCTCCGACTGCGCGGGGTGGGAGGACGGCTGGCTGTCCGAGCTGCGGACTCTGGCCGCCCACCCCAAGGTGAAGGCCATCGGAGAAATTGGGCTGGACTACTACTGGAAGGACAATCCGTCCCCCGAATTTCAGCAGCAGGTCTTCCACCGGCAGATGGACCTGGCGGAAGAGCTGGACCTGCCCGTCATCGTCCACGACAGGGAGGCCCACCACGACTGCCTGGAGGCGGTCCGCGCCCATCCCAACGTCCGGGGGGTATTCCACTGCTATTCCGGGAGCCTGGAGGACGCCAAGGTTTTGGTAAAGCTGGGCTGGATGCTCTCGTTCACTGGGTCCATCACCTATAAAAACGCCCGAAAAGCCCCGGAGGTCATCCAGTGGCTGCCTATGGACCGGATCATGATTGAGACCGACTCCCCCTATCTGACGCCGGTCCCCTTCCGGGGCCAGCGCAACGACTCCACGAGGGCCCATCTGGTGGCCGGGACCATCGCCCAAATCAAAGGCATGGACCCGGAGGAGGCAGCCCAAATTACACTGGAGAACGGGAAGCGTTTTTTCAAGATTGAGGAGGCATAGAACCATGACCATTACCTATGAATACGAGGGCGCGCTGTACGTCAATCTCACCAACCGCTGCAACTGCAACTGTGAGTTCTGCCTGCGCCACGGAAAAAAGGAGGGCTCTATCTACACGGAGAACTCCCTGTGGCTGGAGCGGGAGCCCACCCGCCAGGAGGCGCTGGACGACTTCCTCCGCCGGGACGTGTGCGCCTACCGGGAGATCGTCTTCTGCGGCTACGGCGAGCCCACCTACCGCATTGACGACATCCTCTGGCTGGTGGACGAGCTGAAAAAGCGCTTTGGCGAGCAGCTGCCCCCTGTGCGCATCAACGCCATCGGCCACGCCAACCTTATCCAGGGCCGGGACGTCATCCCCGATTTGAAGGGCCGCATCGACACCCTGTCCATCTCCCTGAACGCCAATGACGCCGCCGGGTATGTGGCCCTCTGCCACCCCATCCAGGGGGAGGCCGCCTATCAGGCGATGCTGGACTTTGCCAGGGAGGCCAAGGACTACGTCCCCCATGTGGTATTCACCGTGGTGGACAAGGGCTCCGCGCCGGAGGAAATCGAAGAGAGCCGCCGCATCGCCCAGAACCTGGGCGTCAAGCTCCGCGTGCGCGCCTATATCGACTCCTGACCGCAAAACGCAAGAACGCCCGCCGGCTGTCAGCTCCCGGCGGGCGTTCTGCGCCGTTTCCGCCTCCGCAGCGGGCGGGAGCGCCAAAAATTGGGGCTGAAACAAAGGAGGCTTTTCATGTGAAACAGCTTCGACTGGGCGCGGCGCTGGCCGGCCTGTGCCTTCTGGCCGCCTGCGGGACCGCATCCCCGGAGGCCAGTACGCAGTGGACCGTCCGTCAGATGGCCCAGGCTGTCGCGGCGTCACAGGAGACCCCGGAGCTGACCGAGGTGCTTCCGGGCAGCGCGCTCTATGAGACCTACCTCACCGGCGGCTACGGCCTGGACCCGGACCAGGTCCAGACCGGGGCCATTCTGGCCGCCGGAGGCGCCTCCGCCCAGGAGATTGCCGTGCTCCAACTGACCGGCGCTCAGGCGGCGGAGGAAGCCGCCCAGGCGCTGGAGGACTATCTCCAGCACCGCGCCGGGGCGTTCGCCGGCTATCTCCCGGAGGAGGCCGCCCTGCTGGAGGACGCCTGCGTCGCAGTCCGGGGGAGCTACGCCGCCCTGCTGGCCTGCGGGGACCCGGCGGCGGCTCAGGAGGCCTTCGCCCGCTGCTTCACCCTGGACCCGCCGGAGACGCTGGAGCCGGAGGCGGACATACGGGGCGCGGCGGCGCCGTCCGTCTCTCCGGAGGAGCAGTCAGGCTGGCGCTATGAAAAAGAACGCCTGCTGGAGGCCTGGGAGGCCGGTGACTGGAGCGGTCTGGCCCCGGAGGACCAGGCCATCCTGAACCTGTGCCGGGAGGTCCTCTCCTCCGTGGTACCGGCGGACGGCTCCCCTTACGACCAGGAGCTGGCGGTCCACGACTGGATGATCGCCCACGGCAGCTATGACTCCAACACCCTCAGCCAGCTCCCGGACTTTCAGGAAAATCCCAACAACCAAAACCCATATGGCTTTCTGGTGGACGGAAAGGGAATCTGCCTGGGCTATACCGCCACTTTTCAGCTCTTCATGGACCTGCTGGATATTCCGTGTATCACAGTGCCGGGCACGGCCTACGGCGGAACCGAGGAGCACGCCTGGAACCAGGTCTGTCTGGACGGCGCGTGGTACTGTGTGGACGTCACCTGGGACGACCCCGTCACCAGCGGCACGGTCTCCCCATATACCGCCCACCAATACTTCAACGTCACCAGCCAATATATGCGGGACACCGGCCACCAGTGGGACGAGTCCGCCGTACCGGAAGCGCTGGGAACCGTCTGGACCTGGAGCCTGTGACGGAGGCGCGCCGTCCGCCGCCCTACAGGACGGAGGTTGGGTGAATACAAAAAATTTTTTGTGGGATACAGAGAAAATCCGTGAAAAATCCCCCGGAAGCAGTTGCAATATTTCCGTCAAATAGGTATAATTATTTCCGCGGTATTCCAGCGGCCGTTCGGGCCGGAGATTTACCATCGGAACGGCGCCGCCTGTACGCCGGAGCGGCTTCCCTGGGAGCCAGGGACCGGATACAGACAGACACGCCGTTCAAGCAACAGAAAGGAATGAAGGAAATGGCAAACAAGTATCTTTACCTCTTCTCCGAGGGCAACGCCAATATGCGCGAGCTCTTGGGCGGCAAGGGCGCCAACCTTGCCGAGATGACCAACATCGGCCTGCCGGTGCCTCAGGGCTTCACCATCACCACCGAGGCGTGCACCCAGTACTATGAGGACGGCGAGAAGATCAACGACGAGATCCAGGCCCAGATTATGGAGTATATCGCCAAGCTGGAGGAGATCACCGGCAAGAAGTTCGGCGACATGGAGAACCCCCTGCTTGTCTCCGTCCGCTCCGGCGCCCGCGCCTCCATGCCCGGCATGATGGACACCATCCTGAACCTGGGTCTCAACGAGGACGTGGTGAAGGTGCTGGCCGAGAAGTCCGGCAACCCCCGCTGGGCCTATGACTGCTACCGCCGCTTCATTCAGATGTACTCCGACGTGGTCATGGAGGTGGGCAAGAAGTACTTCGAGGAGCTCATCGACAAGATGAAGGAGGAGCGCGGCGTCACCCAGGACGTGGACCTCACCGCCGACGACCTGAAGGAGCTGGCCGAGCAGTTCAAGGCTGAGTACAAAGAGAAGGTGGGCTCCGACTTCCCCACCGACCCCAAGGATCAGCTTATGGGCGCCGTCAAGGCCGTGTTCCGCTCCTGGAACAACCCCCGCGCCATTGTCTACCGCCGCATGAACGACATCCCCGGCTCCTGGGGTACCGCCGTCAACGTGCAGTCCATGGCCTTCGGCAACATGGGCGACGACTGCGGCACCGGCGTGGCCTTCACCCGTAACCCCGCCACCGGCGAGAAGAAGCTCATGGGCGAGTTCCTGACCAACGCCC
>CALXGC010000029.1 GCA_944387755.1 uncultured Oscillospiraceae bacterium
CCGGTATCACCTGGGCGGGAGGTTTTTTCATGCAGAACAAAGTGGAGCTGTGCGGCGTCAACACCGCCAAGCTGAAGGTGCTGAAAAATGAGGAGACCCAAGCTCTGCTCCGCAGGGCCAAGGCGGGGGACAAGCAGGCGCGGGAGGAGCTGATTAACGGCAACCTCCGCCTGGTGCTGTCCGTCATCCACAAATTTTCCAACCGCGGCGAGAACGTGGACGACCTGTTTCAGGTG
Source organism: uncultured Oscillospiraceae bacterium (assembly GCA_944387755.1). Next base: position 237 of record CALXGC010000029.1, read on the forward strand.
GGGTGTATCGGCCTGATTAAGGCCATTGACAATTTTAATACCGACCTGGACGTGCGGTTTTCCACCTATGGAGTGCCCATGATTGTGGGGGAGATCCGCCGGTACCTCCGGGACAACAGCGCCATGCGCGTCTCCAGGGCCATGCGGGACACGGCGTATAAAGTGCTCCAGGCCAAGGAGGCCTATCTGGCCCAGCATCAGAGGGAGCCCAGCGTGGAGGAGATCGCCAAAATTTTGGGCCTCAAGCGGGAGGAGGTCGTCTTTGCCCTGGACGCGATTTTGGACCCGGTGTCCCTGTACGAGCCGGTCTACTCCGACAGCGGCGACACCGTATGCGTCATGGACCAGGTAAAAGACAGCAAAAACACGGACGAGATGTGGCTGGAGCGCATCGCCCTGAAGGAGGCGGTGTCCCGGCTGAGCCAGCGGGAGCAGAAGATTCTGGCCATGCGGTTCTATCAGAGCAAGACGCAGATGGAGGTGTCCGAGGAGATCGGCATTTCCCAGGCGCAGGTGTCCCGGCTGGAGAAAAACGCCTTGAAACAGATTCGAAAGGAGCTGTAGGCCCCGTGGACCGTCACAGCTTCGGTTTGCACCTGTAGTAGACGAAGAAGGACAGGGCCACAGTGAGAATATCCGCCGAGACCTGAGACCAGACCAGGCCGTACATGCCGAAGATGGCGTTGAGCAGAAACAGCATGGGGATATTGAATACCAGCCACCGGGTCATCCCCAGGAAGAGGGAGATCCGGCCCAGGCCGAAGGCCTGGAACAGGTAGACGGTAAAAAAGCTCAAAAACATCAGCGGCGTGGCCAGCACCCGGACCCGCAGGAACTGGGCGGCCAGCTCCACCGTCTGGGGGTCGGAGATAAATAGGCGGGTGAACCCAGCCGCAAACAGCTCGTACAGGACAATGCTGGCGGCGGCAACGGCCAGGCCCACCCAGCGGGACAGGCGGATGGCGTCGTCCATCCGCTGTTTGTTTCCCGCCGCAAAATTGTAGGCCACCAGGGGCATCATCCCCTGGCAGATGCCGATGCCCACGTTCAGGGGAAAGCGCTCCACCTTCAGCACAATGCCGATGGCGGCCAGGGCCAGGTCGTGGTAGGAGACCATGAGCTTATCCAGCACCACATAGTCCAAATCAAACAGGAAGGAGGTGACGGCGGAGGGAATGCCCACCAGAAATACCGCCTTGACGCTCTCCCGCTGCGGCCGGCCCACGCCGGGCCGAAGGGTAATCACGGAGTCCCGGCCCATCCGCAGCAAAACGGTGAAGAAAAAGAGACAGGCTGTGCAGTTGGACAGGCAGGTGGCGACGCCTGCGCCCAGCACCTCCCAGCCGTCCGGGAGCAGTACAAACATGAAGAGCGGGTCCAGGGCGATGTTCAGAACGCCGCCCAGAATAATGCCCGCCCCCGCCTCCTTGGAGCGCCCGACGCTGCGAATCAGGTTGGAGAGCACATTGGACAGGATCGTGGGGATTCCCCCTGCGACGATGACGCACAGGGCGTACTGCCTGGCATACTGATAGGTATTTTCCCCCGCCCCCAGAAGATTCAGAATGGGGCCCATAAACAGGGCCATACCCAGGGAAAAGAGGGCGGCGATGGAGATTCCCAGATAGAGGGAGAAGACGCTGACCCGGCGGGCCTCGTCCGTCCGCCCCTGGCCCAGCAGCCGGGAGATCAGCGAGCCGCCGCCTATCCCCGCCAGTCCGGCCAGACACAGCGTGATATTGAAGACCGGCAGAATCAGCGAAGTGCCCGCCACCATGTAGGGGTTGTTGGTCTGGCCGACATAAAACGTGTCCGCCATGTTGTAGATCAGGACAATCAGCTGGCTGATGACCGCCGGAAGGACCATGATCCGCAGCGCGGAGGGGATGGGGAGCGTCTGAAAGACGGCGTCCTGAGAGACAGACTGCTTTTTCAACATTGCATAACACCTGGAGCTTTCGTATGGTTCTGCCCTCTATTATGGCACACAGCGCCGGTGTCTGCAAGGGTTTTATGACGGCGGGAGAGAGAAGCTGTGCAGGCCGCGGCGTTCAGTCCATGCTGCGGGCCTGAGGATTGACGATTTTGGAGATGCGTTCCGGGTGGCCGGACAGTGCGGCGATGACCGTCTGACAGGCGATGTCCTGGAGATCCTTGGCCGACTGCAGGGAGTAGAACCCGGCGTGGGGGGTGAGAATCACGTTGTCCCGGCGGAGCAGCTTCAGCGTGGAGAAGTCCACGTTCTCGTCAGCCAGCACGTCCAGTCCGGCGCCCCGCAGCCAGCCCAGATCCAGCGCCTGCACCAGGTCGTCCTCCACCACCGTGCCGCCCCGGCCGGTGTTGATGAACAGCGGCCGTTTTTCCGCCGCCCTCCGGAACTTGTCCAGATTGAAAAAGCCGGCGTTTTGGGCATTCATCTCCATGTGGTTGGACAGGATGTCGGAGGTGGCCATGGCAGTCTCCCAGTCCACCAGGCGGACGCCCAGACGCTCCGCCTCCTCCGCCCGCAGGGAGCGGGAGACCACCTGGACCTTCAGGCCGAGGGCCAGCATCCGCTGGGCGGCGGCCCGCCCGATTTTCCCGAACCCGAAGATCGTGACGGTTTTTCCGCTGATGCGCTCAATCTCCCTGGGACCCTTGTAATCCCAGATGTGGTTTTCAATGTCCTGAATGTACTTGCGCAGCCCCCGGCTGAGGGCGAAAATCAGCGCGAGGGTGTGTTCCGCCACCTCGACGGTGCAGTACTCCGCCGCCGGACACACCCAGACGCCGTACTCTGTGGCGGCCTCCACGTCCACCATGTTGTAGCCCACCGCATTCAGAGCGATGCACTTGAGCTGCCTGCACTGGGACAGGATGCCGCGGTCAAAGGCGACGTAGGTATTGATGACCGCGTCGGCGTCCCTCAGCACGTCAATCAGGGCCTCTGGGTCGTCGCGGTACGCAAAGCTCACCAGCTCCGCGGAGGGGAAGGCCTGTCTCAATTGGCTGAACTCATACTCCAGGTAGCGGTCCAGGTCCACCGGATAGTCGCAGATTACAATTTTCATCGCTCAAATTCCTCCTGCAAAATATTCAGGCGCCGTTTGTTGTTCCAAGTGTATCACAATTGCGCGGTAAAAGACAACAGTTTTGTAAAAACAGACAAAAAATAAGCGCCTGCCGCAGGAGCTCCTGCGGCAGGCGGCGTGGTGTTCAGAGACGCAGCACGGTACCGTACCCGGCTTTGGAGGCGGCCTGGTAGAGGTCATAGGCCAGGGTAATATCCATCAGCGGCATTCCCATCCAATAGAACAGGTTCGTTTTCCCGTTCTGGCGCGGCCTTTTGGAGCCGTCGTGCACCGCGCCGATGTCGGTGATTTCCTCCAGGCGGAGTTCTCCCCTGTCGGCGGCGGCCAGAACGTCAAAGGTCGGAATCCCGGCGCCGGGGTCCTCCTCCCGCCAGATTTGATGGGTTTTCAGTTGGTCCATATAGATGTTTGAACTGCGGACCAGTTCGGGGTCAATCTGGCAGACGGAGGAGATCAGAAGCAGCGCACCCGGCTTGACAAGCTCCTTTTTCAGGAAGAACGGCCGGTTCTGCCCCAGGTGAACGGCGTCGGCGTTGAAAAACGCCTCCTCCATGCTGGAGGAGATTTCGACCTCCAGGCCGAACTGGCTGCGTGCGGCGCGGCAAAATTCCAGGCTCTTTTGAGGGAGGACGTCATAGACGCGGATGCGCTCCAGCTGCGGCATGAGCTGTGGAAAGAGGGCCAGAGCGGCCCGGTTCATCTGGCCGGCTCCAATAAGGGCCAGCGTTTTTGCGCCGCCGCCCAGATATTTGACGGCCACGGCGGCCCCCGCCGCGCTGCGCATGGCGTTAATCTGGTTGGCGGAGGCGGCGCAGAAGAGAAGGCCGGTATCCGGGTCGTTGAGGAGGATGAAGCTGTTGCCCCGCTCCAGGTTTTTCGTTTGGTTGTCGGTGTTGCTGCTGATCCACTTCATGCCCGCGCAGTGAAACCGTCCTCCGGCGTAGGCGGGCATGGCCGTAAAGCGGTGGTCGTTTCCGTTGTTCACCGGGTAGCCGGGGAAGGGGGACTCCTTGGGGAAGACCAGCAGCATTCCGTGGGCGTGGCCCCTGGGGCCGCCCATCAGATAGTCCCCCTGGGAGAGCAGGGCGAAGGAGTCCGCCGCGCTTTGAATGCACAGCGCAGGGTCGTTTACGCCGCTTTTCAGCAGATCCTCCTGGTTGAGGTATAAAAATTCAGCCATTGCCTCTCACCGCTCCTTTTCTGGGAGATAGGTCCCGTGGTCCACAACCAGCCTGCCGCCCACATAGACGCGCTCCAGCTTGCTGACGTCCTGCCCGTCCGTCACCAGAATGTCGGCCAGATAGTGGGGCGCCAGATAGCCCGTTCCAACGGCCAGGCCGGGGATGGCCTGGGCGGGGCGCGTGGTGGCCAGCGACACCGCCTTGGGCAGGGTCAGGATACCTCTCTGTACGGCCTCCTGTATGATGTTGAGCATACTGTCAGAATTTCCCCCTGCGTAGTCGGTGGAGAGCAGGTCCACCAGGCCGTGCCGCAAAAGCGCCATCAGGGTCTCGGTGGAGGGATCGATGACCCTGGCTCCGTAGGAGTCCATGGAGGCGGCGTCAATGAGGACGCCGTAGTTTTTCCGGTAGGAGGCGGCGGCCGCGGCGGCCTCCTCCGGGGTGTACATCAGGCTGGAGTGGGCGCAGATCAGATTCCGCACGCCCATTTTGACCAGCTTCTCCATGGTGCGCTGGACGGAGGGGGTGTTGTGTACGATAACCGGCATTCCATAGCGGATTCCGGCGGCGGCCGCCTCCTCATAGGCCGCCACCGCGTCGTCATAGACCCGGAAGGTGGTCTTCCAGACGATGTCTCTGGCCTGCTCCGGCGTGAGAACCTGGCTCAGCCCCTGTTCCTGAAGCATCGCGGCGACGCGGTCTCTGTCGTAGTAATTCTTGTCCGCCCACTTGCCCAGTACGCCGAGAAGCAGCGCCATGGACTGGGCGGCGGTGATGGAGACGCCGGTCTGCGCCTTGACCTCGGCAGGAATGTACACATAGTCCCCGCCGGCCGTGGTCTGACCGGCGCCTACCTCCCCGATGGCCACCGCGCCGCCGGCGAACATCTGCTCCAGGGTCGTCTCCCGGTGGACCTTCTGCAGGCCGCGGGCGTCTGACATATCCGCCGCCCGGAAGGAGAGCGGGAGCTGTACCGCCGCCTGTTTGACCCGCAGGGGGCTGTAGCGGGCGGAATTTCGGACCTCCTCCATGGTGCAGAAGCCGTCCACGTTCAGCGCGGTGGTGTGCCCGTTCATCAGGTGCCGTTTGTGCTGGGCGATGATGGCGTCCTCCGCCAGAGGGGGCGCGCCGCTGGCCAAAAAGGGGCCGTTGACCAGACCGTGGGTGTGGTGGGTGATAAGTCCCGGCATGACGACCTTTCCGGTGCAGTCCACGCTCTCACAGTCTATGCTCTGGGCGTTATCCAGGCGGTCCGTGACGGCGAGGATGCGCGCGCCATCGACCAGAACATTCCCGTGTTCCATACAGGTCGTTTCGTCGCCGGGGATGACGGTTGCGTTTTTCAAAAGCAGCATAGCGCTTCAGCCTACTTCCTTTCTGTTTCAAAACTTCGTCCCGTGCGGAGCGCCGGGACGCTTACATAGAGGCCGGCAGCCAGGTGGCCAGGTCGGGGAACAGATAGAGGATGACCACCAGGATAAAGTACAAGAGCACATAGGGGAGGTTGCCCCGCACCACGTCGTTGAACGACGCGCTGCCCTTCGTAATGCCCACTAGGACAAACAGGTTCATTCCCACGGGGGGCGTGAGCATGGCAATTTCCGTGAGCACCACGAGGATGACGCCGAACCAGATGGGGTCAAATCCGATGGCGGTGATCATGGGAAAGAGCACCGGGATAGTCAGGTAGACGATGGAGGTGCCGTCCATCAGGCAGCCCAGAATGAAGTACAGAATGCACAGGAAGATGAAAAACTCCAGCTGCGAGGGATTCAGCGCGGAGAACCAGCCCACCAGCCCTCTGCTGATACCCGCTTTGGAGATCAGCGTGGTAAAAATCTGGGCGCCGAAGATGATAAAGAACACCATAGCGGAGCTCTTCGCCGCCGCCAAGCCCGCGTCCAGAATATTTTTCAGGGAGAAGCAGCGGTAGACAACGGTGATGAACACAGCCAGAACGACGCTGAGGGCGGCCGCCTCTGTGGGAGTGGCAAACCCGCCGTAAATGCTGCCCAGAATGCAGAGCATCAGCAGCAGGAAGGGGACCATATCCAGCAGCCCCCAGAGCAGCTCCTTCCACGTGGGTTTGGGCGGGCGTTCCGGGACCAGGGCGGGATTTGCTGTGACGCGGACCACAATATATGTAATGAAGATGGCCACCGCCACCAGGCCGGGCAGAATGCCGGCGATGAACAGCTTGGAGACGGAGGTCTGGGTGATTGCGCCGTAAATCAGAAATTGCGTGCTGGGCGGAATCAAAATGCCGAGGGCTCCGCCGGCCCCCAGTGTGCCCAGGTTCATCCCCTTGTCATAGCCGCGCCGGTCCAGCTCCGGATAGGCCACGCTTCCGATGGAGGCCGCCGTGGCCACGCTGGAGCCGGAGATGGCCGCAAAGATGGCGCAGCAGATGATGTTTGTCTGCAAAAATCCCCCCGGAATGCGGGCGAACCATTTTGAAGCGCCGTCGTAGAACCGGCGGGACAGTCCGCTGCGGACGACAATCTCTCCCATGAGCATGAAGAGCGGAACCGCGGTCAGCTCAAAGGAGACGGCGGACTTCCAGACGGCGCGGCCCACCATCTGAAGGCCGCTCAGGTCGCCGGTGAGGTAAAACCCGATGATGGAGGCCAGGCCCAGGGCGAAGGCCACCTTCTGTCCCAGGAAGAAGAAGGCGAAGAGAATGACGATAAAGACAGCAAAGAGAGTGGCCCAGCTCATGATTTCGCCTCCTGTTCCTGGTTATCCACACCGGGGACAAAGACCTCGCCCAGCTTTACAATGACCTCCAGAATCAGCAGCGCCAGGCCGATGAGCATGACGCTCTGGGGGTAGACCATGGGCGTCTTGCTGACATAGGCGGAGACGGTGTTGAAATTCAGGGAGGACTGCACCACATGCAGGCAGAAGTAGAACAGATAGCCGCAGAAGATCAGCGCAGTGCCCCAAATCAGAAGGTCGCAGATTTTTTTGAAGGCGCCCCTGAAATGGAGATACGCGACGTCCACCCGGAGAAAGCCGTCGTCCGCCATCAGAATGGGGCCGGCAAAGAAGGTGGAGGCGCACAGGAAATAGCCGCCGAATTCGTCCGCAATCAACGTGGAGAAGCCGAAGAAGCTGCGGCAGATGACCTCGACAAAGATCAGCGCCGACATGACGAGGGTGACAACAGAGGCGATATATGCGCTGACGCGGGAGAGCTTGCGCACAGTCCGGCAGTAACCCATCCAAATTTTCATAATGTCCCTCCTTTACAATTACAATCCGCCGGAGGATAAGCACCGGGCTCCGGTTTACTTTCCAATGGCCTCCCGGACAAGGGCGAGTACGTCCTCACAGCCATACTCCTGGGCCATGGCCTCCCAGGAGGGGGCGGCATAGGCGTCAATCTCCTCCAGGTCCTCCTGGGGCAGCTCGATGCAGGTCAGGCCCGCGCCGGTAAACTGCTGAACCACGTTGGCGGTCTCCGTCTCGTTGTACTCGAAGGAGAGGTCCTGGTAGTTCTGCGCCTCCTCGCGGACGATCTGCTGGAGGTCCTCCGGCAGAGCGGCCAGCGCGGCGGAATTGACGATGGTGATGCCGTGGGCGTACTGGGCGTCCATGGGAATGAACCAGTCCGTCACCTCCGCCCAGCCGGAGGACCAGGCCGAGGTCATACCGGTGAGGGCCCCGTCGCACACACCGCGCTGCAGGGAGGGGATCACCTCGCCCCAGGAGATAGAGACCGGCTCAATGCCGAAGGGCTCCATAATGGGGTTGAAGATGGAGGAGTGGGTGCGGATTTTCATGCCGTGCAGGTCCGCCCAGCGGGCGGGCTCCGCGCCGGTGCCGAACCAGGCCTGGCCGGCCATGCTCCACAGGCCGAGGCGCTCCACGCCGTACTGGGCAAGCTGCCCGCTGGCGTACTCATCCATGGCGTCCCAGGCGGTGAACAGGTCGTCCTTGGTGCCGCACATCCGGACCCAGCCGGGGATTCCGATGCTGGGGATTTCGGTGTCGAAGTAGCCAGCGCCGGAGAAGGCCAGCTGGGCGGTGCCGTCGCTGGTGATGGAGACAAACTCATACCCGGTGAAGGGCAGCTCCCCGGAGCCGTAGTAGTTGATGACCAGGCGTCCGCCGGAGCGCTCCGTCACGGCGTCGCAGAAGGCCTTCTGCTGCTGATAGTGGTAGTTGGAGGATTCCAGATAGCCCACCGCAGTCCACTCAATGGGCGCCTCCTCTCCGGCCTGGGATCCGGCGGCAGAGCCGGAGAGATCGCCGGAGCTTCCGCAGCCGGTCAGAGTAACGGCGAGGGAGAGGGCGAGAAACAGAGACAGGCGTTTTTTCATGGGGCAGACCTCCTTACTTTTTAGTGACAAATAAATTTTAGTTACATTTAATGTTAAATGACAACTGTCAATTTATGGTTTATATATACACCCGGCGGCCGGTTCTGTCAAGGAAATTTTTGCAGATTACACAATAATTTTCGCAAGCTTTTGGAAAAAAGAATGCGAATTTTTTATGGAGAAGCGATTCTTCTCATAGACAAACGCCGCTCCCCATGCTAAAATAGCCTTGATTTAAAAGAAACCTGTCAGGAGGTGGGCGCTATCTCATACCGTCAGAAACAGGCGCAGAAGACGAAGCAGTTGATTTTTCAGACTGCGCTTGCTCTTTTTAAAGAGAAGGGCTTTGAAAACGTGAGCGTGGAAGATATTGTCCGGACGGCCCAGGTCTCCCGCGGGAGCTTCTATACATACTTTAAAAACAAAGAGGACCTGCTGGGCAACTATGTGCACCAAAATGATGTGTTTTATCTGGCCTTTTATCAGGACGTGCTCTGTGCGCCGGAGGCCGGAGGCCTGGACGCCATGGAGAAAATTGAACGCTTCCTCTGGTATGCGGTGGAAAATTTGACCTCGGTGGGGGCGCATCTGCTCCATCTGTACAATGTATATTTGGTTAAGACGCCAGATATTTATTCCCGGCGCGACCGGTACTTCTTTACCATTCTGCGGGAGCTGTTCCAAAAGGCCCAGGAGGAGCGCTCCGTCTCGGAAAAAATCTCCTATGAGAGCTTTCAGGAGATCGCCCTCTGGACGGTTCGGGGCATTACCATCGACTGGGCGGGAAACGGCGGCGCGTACCCCATTGAACAGACGCGGCCGATTCTCTCTGAATTTATCCGCTGTCTCCGCATACAGGCATAAAAAATCCCTGGAATCATGCTGATTCCAGGGATTTTTTATGGGGCGGCGGGGCCGCCGCTGCCGGAAAGCGGCGGCCGGTAGAGCCCGCGTCCGCGGCCGCCCGTTCCGGTTAATCGGGATAAATGTGAATCCTGTCGCTGGTCAGGCGGTAGACGTCCTCCCGGCGGTTTGCCAGGGCGGGAATTTGGGCGCGCACAGAGTCCACCAGACCCAGGTCAATCTCCGCCAGGATATAGCCGGGGCGGTCGCTGGCCTGTGCCACGACGTTGCCCCAGGGGTCGATAATCATGGTTTTGCCATAGCTCTGCAGGGTGGGCTTGATGCCGATCTGGCCGGGCGCAATGACATAGCAGGCGTTTTCAATGGCTCTGGTGCGCAGGATGGGCTCCCAGTGGTCCTTGCCGGTATTCAGGGTGAAGCAGGCGGGAGTAAAGAGAATCTGCGCCCCGTTCAGGGCCATCAGCCGGTAGATCTCCCCAAAGCGGATGTCATAGCAGACGGAGAGACCGAGGACGCCGAGCTCCGTTTTGGCGACGGCAATCTCATCGCCCGGAAGATTGTCGTCCGACTCCTTATAGGAGGGGCCGTCGGCAATCTCCACGTCAAACATATGCAGCTTGCTGTACAGAGCAAAAACCTCTCCCGCGGGGTTGAGCAGCACGCAGGTGTTGCGGGGTTTGCCGCCGCTGCCCATGGGAATGGTGCCGCAGTGGAGCCAGAGCTTCAGCTCCTTGGCAAGGGCGGAGAGGCGGGCGATGGTGGGGCCGTTTAGCGGCTCCATCTGGCCGGCGTAGTCCGAACCGATGTAATTCATATTTTCCGGCAGAGCGGCCAGCTTTGCGCCCCGCTGGGCCGCCTGACGGATGAATTCTTCGGCGGCGTCCAGATTTTTTTTCTTGTCCGCCTGGGAGTCCAGCTGAATTGCGGCGGCGATAAACTTGTCCATGGCGTGGTTCCCCTTTCCATACATATGTTCAGAATGCTGCACAGCCGGCAGCCGGGCCGCCTACAGCAGCAGGTTGGGCAGCCAGGTGGTTAAGACCGGCACAAAGGCGACGAACAGCAGAGCAATCAAAATCGGCAGATAGAAGGTCTTGGTGCCCCGCACCACCCGCTCCAGCGGGTCGCCTGTGACGGCGCTGATGACAAACAGGCAGACGCCCACAGGCGGGGTGGCCGCCCCGATGGTGACGGCCAGGGCGACCAGTACGCCGAGATGAATCAAGTCGATGCCGAAGGCGTTGGCAATGGGCACAAGGACCGGGACCATGACGAGCTGGATGGAGGTGCCGTCCATAAAGCAGCCCAGGAACAGCAGAATGGCCATTGCAATCACAAGAACGACATATTTGCTGTCCGTCAGTCCGGTCAGGGTGTTGGTGATGCGCTGGGGGACCTGTTCTCTGGTCATAATCCAGGCCAGGGTGTTTCCGATGCCCATCAGGAACATAATGGACGCGGAGGACATCAGAGTATCCTTCAGCGCCTTCATAAGGGCCTGGAAGGAGAAGGTTTTGTAGATAATGCTGACGAGAATGGAGTAGACGCAGCCCAAAATGCCCACCTCAGTGGCGGTAGCCACGCCGGAGGACACGCCGATAAACAGAAGCACCGGGCAGAGAAGGGCGAAGATGCTGTGCTGGGTGGCCTTTGCCAGCCGCTTCAGGCTGAATTTTTCCGGAGCGGGGCAGAGAGACGGATTTTTGGTGCACAGGATGTAGACCGCGAGCATAAGAAGCAGCGCGAGAATGATGCCGGGAATCAGACCGGCGACAAACAGCTTTCCGGGGGAGGTGTTGGACAGAGAGGCGTATACCAGCAGCACAACGCTGGGGGGAATGATGGGACCCAGCAGGGAGGAGGCCACGGTAATGCCGATGGAGAGCTCCGTATCATAGCCCTTCTCCTTCATGGCCTGAATCTCAACCATGCCGAGGCCGGCGGAGTCCGCCACAGCGGTGCCGGAGATGCCGGCGAATACCACAGAGGCCACCACGTTGACCTGCGCCAGGCCGCCCTTGATGTGTCCGGCCAGGGCGTCGCACCAGTCAAAGATCCGCTCTGTGATGCCGCCGCTGTTCATTACATTTCCCAGGAAAATGAAGAAGGGGACGGCCATCAGCGTATAGCTGCTGATGCCGCCGGAGATCAGGCTGGGGACGATAATGGGGTCCAGTCCGCAGTAAAAAATAGCGCTCAGGGCCGCGATGGCCATCGCCATGGAGATGGGCGCGCCGGCAATGACAAGCAGCACCAGAATCAAAAACATAATCACAGCGACCATGAATTATCCCTCCTTCTTGTCGCGGCGGAACAGCAGCAGAATGTCCTGCACCAGGTTTGCGGCATAACGGATTGCAATGGTGGTCATGCCCACCAGGAGGGCTCCGCTGCGAAGCTGCAGGGGGTATTTGGCGATGATGCTGGTGTTGCCGGCCTGAGAGACGAACAGCAGCCATGTGTTATAGAGAATAATGGCAAAGGCCGCCACAATGGCCGCGCTTATCACAAGATGGATGATTTTCTGCGCCCCGGCGGGGAATTTTTTGACAAAGAGGTCCACGCACAGGTCGGCGTTTTCGTTGACGATTTTCGCCATACCGAGGAGGGCAAACCACAGCAGCATCAGCGTGCTGATCTCCTGGTTCCAGATAAAAGATTTTCCGAACACATTCCGCTGGAAGATCTCATAGGCGTTGATGATGATGGCGATGGCCAGCAGGCTGAGCGCGATGTAGCTCTCTGCTGTGACGACGCCGTCGTAAATTTTTTTCAGTGTTTTCATGTGCCACCTCGATTTTTACGTTTGGTCCTGTTTTGCCGTTCGCCGGCCCGCAGATTCCTGCGGACCGGCGGGCGGCAAACGCATATGAAATCAGATCAAACCGAGGAACTCAGAGACCAGGGTGGGCAGGCCGCCGTCCTGGGCCAGGCCGACATAGTAGTCGTGAAGGGCGTCCTCGACCTCGCCGCAGTCGAAGTCCATGTTGAATTCCACGCCCTGCTCCTCCAGCCGGGCGATCATCTCGTTGGTGAAGGTCTCCAGCTCTTCATTGGAGGAGGCGGCGGCGTCGTTGGCGGCGCGGATGAGCGCGTCCTGCTGCTCGGCGGTCAGGCTGTTAAATTTGTCCAGGTTCATCACCGGCCACAGCTCCTGGGGGTAGCAGTTCATGTAAGTGACGTAGGGGGCGACCTCCCAGAAGGACATGGACTCCACGTTGGACACCGGGCAGTTGACCGCGTCCACCGTGCCCTGCTGAAGGGCCATATAGCACTCCGAGTAGTTCACCACGGTGGTGGTGATGCCCAGGGAGCTCATGGCGTTCATGAAGGCGGCGGAGTCGGCGGAGCGCAGGCGCATTTTCTTAAAGTCGTCCAGGTTGGAGATGGGAGAGGTGGAGCAGGTGACATAGTAGGGGCCGCGCTGCCAGGAGCGGTCGGTGCACAGCATTTTAAAGCCGGCGGACTCCATCTGCTCCATCTGCAAATCGCCGAACTCCCCCAGAACCAGCTCCTGATAGGCGTCCCACTCGGTCATGAGGAAGGGAGAGGTGGTGAAGTCCACGTCCACTCCATAGCCGGAGTAGAAGGTGGAGCCCTCGATGTACATGTCAATGGTGCCCAGCTGCATGTTGTTCACTGTGGTGGTGCTGTCGCCCAGCTGCTCGCTGGGATAGATGACGATCTCCAGCGTGCCGTTGGAGTACTCCTTGGCCAGGTCGGCGAAGTTCTGGAAGGTCTGCCCCTCGAAGCTGTCCGCTGTCACCTTGGTGGCGCAGGAGAGCTCCACCACGTCCTGAGCGCTGGAGGCAGAGCCCGTGCTAGCGGAGCTTCCGCCGGCGCTGGAGCTTCCCCCGGACGTGCTGGAGGAGGCGCCGCCTCCGCAGGCGCTGAGCGCAGCACAGAGCATAGAGGCGGTCAGAATGGCGCAAAGTGCTTTTTTCATTGTGCATTCTCCTTTTTGGTGGAATTTTGTCCAGGGATACCTTACGGCTCCTGGCTGTTCATCTTCAATGCGTCGTGGATGATGGGATAGAAGTCGGACATCTTTTTGCCCTGGCGGAAGCTGTCAAACATGCCGCCGGGGGCCTGCTCCAGCCGGTCGCCCTCCTCGGCGTGCTCCAGCAGGGCCACGCACTCCTCCGGCTTCATGACCAGGACGCCCTCGGCGTTGCCGAAGATGATGTCGCCGGGATTGACCACCACGCCGCCGCACTGTACCGGGACGTTGAAGGACGCCTTGCGGTCCTCCTTGATGGTGGTGGTCAGGACGGACAGGCCGGTGGCAAAGACCGGCAGGCCCACCCGCTCGATTCCGGCGGAGTCGCAGGCAGGGCCGTCGATGACGATGCCGGCCATGCCGCAGCACTGGGCGTTGAGGGAGCAGCCGTCTCCGCAGCAGGCGTGGATGGGTTCGCCGCCGCGGTCCACAACGATGACGGAGCCCTTCGGCGCGTGCTCCACCGCGTAATAGAGCATCAGGTTGCTGTCGCCGGTCATGCGCACCGTAACGGCGGGGCCGATGACCTTAAAGGTCTTTACCACCGGCTTGATCCGTGTGTCCATGTACCCGCTTTTTACATAGTGGCCGATTTGGGCCGGATCGACCTTCATGAAGCGGTCGATCAGTTCTTGTGTCAGCTGCAAGGATAAACACACCCCTTCTTGAATTTTTACTAAGTATTAAACTTAATATAATACTAAGTGCAAGTTGATTATAGTTAAGAGACACAAATATGTCAATTATTTTCTTCAAAATAATGTAAGAATTGTTGAAAATATAGATTATATCGAAAGAATATTGTGCATATTTTCAAAATCCTGCCTGTTTGGATTGGAGAAATAAAAGATAAAGTTTAATACGAAAACGATTTGCCTTGTGAATTGACGGTGAGGATGGTATAATAGCTTGACTTCCGGAGCTTTCCCAATGATATGACAGATACAGGTATAAAGGAGCTGATGGTGTGAAAGGAACGGAGCTGGAACCGGCTGGGATGCGGGAGCAGATTCTCTCCGCGGCGGAGACGCTGTTTGACCAGCAGGGCTATGCAAATACCACGGTGGACCAGATTGTGGAGCTGGCCGGCTGTTCAAAGGGGACGTTTTACCACTACTTTGAAGCGAAGGAGGAGCTGGCCTGTTCTCCGGACCTCTATGACTACGTCTATGAAGAATGGTATGAGACGGTAAAGGGAACGGATGAAAACGCGGTATTAAAGCTCAGCGGGCTGAACCGGGTGTTTCTGGAGAAGCTGGAGCAGACCTATGACCTGGACCGCGCCTCCGCCACCTGCCGGTTTGAGGTGTCCACAAAGAACCGGGGGACCTACATCGGAAGCAACCGCGCCTATAACCGTATTGTCCGCACCCTCATCCGGGAGGGGCAGGCCCGCGGCGAGATCCGCAGGGACGTGTCCTTTGTAGAGCTGGCGAAAATTTATAGCCTCGTCCAGCGGGGGATTATTTTTGACTGGTGTATTTCCGGCGCGACGTACTCCTTTTTGGAGTTTGGAACCAGGTGCATGGAAATTATGCTGCGGGGGTTTTTGCCTGTGCAGCGCGCCTCCGGATAAAAACCTGCGCTGAGGGCTGGTTCCGGGAGGAGCGGGCGGAAGCTTGCTCCTCCCGGCGGCGTTTATTTGAAGACGATGTTTTTTCCTGTGCCGGAGGGGAGCTGTTCTTTCCGCAGCACGCCGGCGCTGGCGTTTAAAAAGCGGTGGAACTCCCGGTTCATGTGGGAGTGGTCCGCGTACCCGGCGGCCTGGGCCACGGCGGACAGGCTGAGTTCGGGCCGGCTCTCCATCAGCAGGTAGGCGTATTGAATCCGAATCACATGGCACATGCTTTTGGGGGACAGGCCGGTATACAGGTCGAAGAGCTGATTGAGATACCGCTCGCTGTAGCCGGTCTCCTCGCCGAGGCGCTTCAGCGGAATATTGCCGTGGGTTTCAAAGATCCGCCTGGTGCAGTAGTCCAGAATCCGCTCCTTACCGGAGGCCTCCCGCAGGTGCTTTAAAATAAACTGATTTGCCAGCCGCCGCCGCTCCTGAAAGCCCGCCGCGCCTGCAATCCGGTTCTGGAGGACAAGCCCCTCCCGCAGGACGGACTCCATAGGAGCCGGGTGGTGCACCATTTGGCACACAGGCGTCTGAAAGAGGCGGCAGGTGGCCCCCGGCATAAACCGCACGCCGAAGATGAGCTCCGGGTCCTGAAACTGAAAGCTGCGCAGTTCACGCACGCTGGCGCTGACGTAGGACTTGGGCACGCCGTGGGTCAGGGTAAAGATAAAATCCGTGCAGCCGTCAGGGATGGTGGCCATGGCGTGCTGCTGGGTGAAATGCTCTCCGGCGATCTCATAGTAGTCCGCAATCAGTCCGGAGACGGCCTCTCCAGGGAGGACGAGTTGGCCCTGATAGCGGGGGGTAAACTGTTCAAAGCCGGGCTGCCAGGGGACATAGGTCCCCTGCCGGAGCAGACGGAGCCGCTGGGAGAATACGCCCTCCTGTTCCTGTTGGTTCATATCTGTTCACCCCCGGTCTTGTTTATTGCCGGGCCCAGCCTCTGGCGCGCTGAACGGCCTCATGCCAGCGGGAGAGAAGCGCTTCCCTCCGCTGGGAGGACATGTTGGGCCGGAAGGTCTTTTTTGTGTGCCACAGGGCGCTCAGCTCCTCCGGTCCGCCCAGGACGCCTGCGCCGGCCCCGGCCATATAGGCGGCGCCCAGGGCGGTGGTCTCCGTTGTCTCTGGAATGTCCACGGGAATACCCAGAATATCCGCCTGAAACTGCATTAAAAATTGGTTTTTGGCCAGCCCGCCGTCCGCCCGCATCCGCGGAATGCTGACGCCGGAATCCTGCTCCATAACATCCAGGTTGTCCTTCACCTGATAGGCAATGCTCTCCATAACCGCCCTTACAATCTGCGCCTGGGTGGTGCCGCCGGTGATGCCGATGATCATGCCGCGGGCGTACTGGTCCCAATAGGGCGCCGCCAGCCCGGCGAAGGCGGGGACAAAGAACACATCTCCGTTGTCCTCCGCGGACCAGGACATCCCGTCTGTTTGACTGGGTTCGGAGATGATCTTCAGGCCCTGCTTCAGCCACTGGATTGCCGCGCCGGCGATGTAAATGCCCGCGTCCAGCGCATAAGTAGTGTGTCCATTGACGCTCCAGCCGACGGTGGTGAGCAGGCCGTGGGTGGACCGGACCGGACGGCGGCCGGTGTTCATCAGCATGAAGCAGCCGGTTCCGTATGTCGTTTTGACCATGCCGGGGGAGGTGCAGGCCTGCCCGAACAGGGCCGCCTGCTGGTCCACCATGACCCCGGTGATGGGAATAGAGGCCCCCAGAAAGGCTTCGGGACACGTATGTCCGAACTGCCCGGCGCTGTCTGTAATTTCAGGGAGAATATTTGGGGGAATATCCAGAAGCTGAAGGATGTCCCGGTCCCATTCTTTTCGGCTCAGATTCATCAGCATGGTGCGGGAGGCGGTGCTCTGGTCCGTCATGTGGACCCTTCCCCCGGTCAGTTTCCAGACCAGCCAGGCGTCCATGGTGCCCGCCAGCAGCTCGCCGCGCCGGGCGCGCTCCCTGGCCTCCGGCACCTGGTCCAGAATCCAGGCCAGCTTGGTGGCGCTGAAATAGGTGTCCGGAATCAATCCGGTGCTCTGCCACAGCCGCTGGCCGGCCGCTGCCTTCAGGCGGTCCACCATCCGGGCGGTCCTCCTGTCCTGCCACACAATGGCGGGGTAGATGGGCCGCCCGGTTTCTTTATCCCAGACCATCACCGTCTCGCCCTGGTGGTCCACCCCCATGCAGCGCACGGAGGAGGGGGAGACGCCGGCGCGCTGAAAGGCCTGCTCCGCCGCCCCGGTAAAGCAGTCCCAGAGCAGCTCAGGGTCCTGTTCCACCCAGCCCGGCCTGGGAAAGCGCTGGATGTGCTCCCGGTAGCCGCTGGATACAATGTGCCAGTTTTCGTCCAGTAAAAGCGCTGTGGTGCCAGTGGTGCCCTGGTCCATTCCCAGATAGTAAGACGGCATGGAAAGCTTCCTCCTGCGGTGAAGTGCGGCGCGCGGTGCTGCCGGTCGGTAAATACTATTACATTCTATATTATAATTCTGACTCTGCCGGCCGGCTAGACATGGGTTCCGATTCGTTCTATCGTAAAGTTTTCTTTTCCGCTACCATGCAGACAACAGCCGGGTTCCGGAAGGAGCGGCGGCTGAAACCTGTATCAGTGCGAAGGAGGAATCCCGCGATGGATCGACTGCTTTTGTTCAGCCCCGGTCCCGTTATGGTGAAAGAGAACGTGCGGAACGCGCTGCTTCACCGCGATATTTGTCACCGCAGCAAGGAGTTTGAGGCGCTGTTTGCCCGCCTTCAGGAGAAAATCTGTAAGCTTTTCCAGGCGGACAGGAGCTACTGCTCCGTGGTGGTGTCCGGGTCCGGCACGGCCGCCAATGAGACGGTGCTCTCCTCCATCTTTGCCCGGCCGGAGGATGCGGTCCTGCTGATTTCCAACGGCGTGTTCGGCGAGCGGCTGGAGGAGATTATTACAAAGTATAAGATTCCGCTTGTGAAGGTGGATACGCCGTGGGCGGAGTATCCGGACCTGGCGCAGGTGGAACAGGCGCTGAAGGACCATCCGGAGGTGACGGCCGTCGCCATGGTGTTCCATGAGACCTCCACGGGTATGATCAACCCGGTGAAGGAGGTGGGAGAGCTGGCCCACCGGTACGGCAGGCTGTTCTTCACCGACTGCGTCTCCGCCGCCGCCGGCCAGAACATCAATGTGGCGGAGAATCACATCGATATCGCCACCTCGGTGGGCGGCAAATGTCTGGGGGCGTTCCCCGGCTCCGCCTATATCTGCGCTAAGACCTCCCTGTTGGAGTCTCTGACGGCGGAACAGTGCCGGAACGTGTACCTGAGCCTCTATAAGCACTACCATGTGGCGAAGGAGAGCCATCAGACGCCCAACACCCCAAACCTGACCCTGTTCTGGGCGCTGGAGGCGGCTCTGGACGACATTCTGGCGGAGGGGGTTCCGAACCGGGTGGAGCGGTACGCCCGGAACGCCCAGATTCTGCGGGACGGTATGAAGGAGCTGGGACTGAAGTTCCTGCTGGCAGACCACATGTCCAACACCGTCACCTCGGTGTTCCTCCCGGAGGGGAAGGACTTGGGCCGGTTCCTGGCGGACATGGAGGCGGACGGCTATGTCCTGTATCCCGGCAAGGGGAAGTACTTAGCTATGAATATGTTCCAGGTGGCCAATATGGGCGACATCTCGGAGGCGGACTGCTATGCCTTCCTGGCGGACCTGAAGAAGAACCTGGAGAAGTAAATTATAAAGCCTGGAATTTGCAAAAAAGGAAAAACGGCGCGCAGGCTTTTGAGAAATACCGGCTTTGCGGCTGAAAGACAGGCAAAATAAAGAGCGGGCGGGAAGCAATACAGCTTCCTGCCCGTTTTTGGTATATTTGGATTAAAATATTCTGGCCGATATGATATAATTTGTAAAAACCTCCAATGAAGGGGAGGAGGACGCGCAATGAAAAGATGGTTTCTGCTTGGCATTGCAGTATGCCTTTTTGCCGCTTTGACGGGTTGTAATGAGGAGGCGGATAACCCGTCCATGTATATTGAGCCGGCGCAGCTGACAGAGGAAGAGGAAAACATTGCCGCCCTGCTGGGCGTAGATACAGAATATTATATGTTTGATTTTGCCCTTGACGGGAAAGCTCAGAGTTTACAAATCAATACATATGCGCTCTCAGACGGAGAATGGAACCTGATTTCGGGCGGCGGCGGACAATCCTTTACAGATGCAGAGGGAAGAATTGTTTTAGGCTTTGATAAGATTGCTGAGGGCGTGCGGATTGCAGTACAAGACAGCGAGGGCGTGGGGGGCTCCGCTTCTTATGCCTGTGAGCCGGCAGATAATTTTGATGGCATGGGGTGCGCGGCCTCGTTTTTGAGCAACCGGACGGAAATTGTCTATGAGCAGGAAATTCCCCTGGCTGTGCAGATTATAACGGCAAAAAATCGAATCAATTCGTATACGGTGGAATATTTCAACAGCCCGGAGGAATATGCCGGATATGAGCATGTGTATGCCATAACGGCGCGCTTTAGTCAAAAAACCGTGTCCGAGCTTTCTTCCGGCAACAAGCCGCCGCAGATGTAAAAATCTGCGGCGGCTTTGTCCAGATATGAACAGGACAGCACAGCGAACTGCCGTGCTGTCCTGCAAAAACCGGCTGGGTTTTTATGCCGTAAAAATCAGGTCCCGGCTGATTTCCGCCAGGCTGTGGACGCCGCACATGGCCATGGCGTCCTCCAGCTCCCCCTTGAGCTTCTGGGTGAGGAGCCGGACCCCCTCGGCGCCGCCGCCGTAGACGGCGGTGACATAGGGCCGGGCCAGCAGCACGCCGTCGGCGCCCAGGGCCAGAGCCTTCAGCACATCCACGCCGGTGCGGATGCCGCCGTCCACCAGAATGGTCATCTGCCCCTTCACCGCCTTGGCGATGGCGGGGAGGACCTGGGCGGTGGCGGGCACGCCGTCCTGGACCCGGCCCCCGTGGT
The DNA here is from genome assembly GCA_944387755.1 of uncultured Oscillospiraceae bacterium. The sequence goes on from CALXGC010000029.1 coordinate 20,265, forward strand.
TGGAGACGACAATACCGGCGGCTCCGGCCTCCAGGGCCTTTTGGGCCCCCCTGACGGTCATGACGCCCTTGAGGATGAAGGGCACGTTGATGTACGCGATAATTTCCCGCAGCTCCTCCACCGTCTTGGAACCGGCGGGAGGCGTGAGCCCCTTCAGGAAGGGGAGGCCGGCGGCGTCGATGTCCATGGCGAACAGCTTGGCTCCGGCGGCCTTGGCGGCGTCCAGCTTGGCGTACAGGGTGTCCCGGTCCCAGGGCTTCACGGTGGGAATGCCGCGCCCTCCGGCGGCGCCGATGGCGGCGGAGGCGGCGGCAAAGACCTCCGGGTTGGTGCCGTCTCCGGTGAAGGCGGCAATGCCGGCCTGAATACAGGCGGGGATTAAGATGTTGTTGTACTCCAGGTCGTTGTACTTGTCCCCGTAGTGGAGGTTTACCGCCCCCACCGGCCCGGCGAACACGGGCAGGGCGTAGGTCTCCCCGAAGAACCGGAACGAGGTGTCCACCGGCCTGTTGTCACAGATGGTGTCCATGTTCAGAAAAACATTCTGCCAGACCTCATAGTTGCGGACCGCCACTGTGCCGGTGCCCTTGGCGCCGGGGCCGGGCATGATATTGCCGCAGGCCCGGCCGTTGCACACCGGACAGGCCTTGCAGCTGGGGCCGCTGCAGGTGCGGGCGGCGGCCAGAACGTCTTGATAGGTCATAGAAAAGCTCCCTCCTTATTTTTTCCTTCCGCATTGTAATCCCAAACGGAGGGAGCGTCAAGAGGGCAGCTTGTCCTCCAGCCAGGAGAGCAGATCCTGGAGGACCTGCCGCCGGTTGACCTCGTGGAACATCTCGTGCCGCCCGCCGGGGTAGAGCTTCAGAGTCACATCCCGGCAGCCGGCGGCCTGGAACATGCCGGCGACTTTTCGGACGCCCCTGCCCATGCCGCCCACCGGGTCGTCCGCCCCGGAGAGAAACAGCGCCGGAATATCCGGGTCCATGCAGTTTAAATTGTCCGCCCTGGCGATGAATTGCAGTCCGCCCATCATGTCCCGAAACAGGGAGACGGCGGGCTTGTACCGGCACAGGGGGTCGGCCAGATAGGCGTCCACCGCCGCCGGATCGCTGGAGACCCAGTCGGCGCTGGTGCGGTTGGGGCGGAAGCGGCGGTTGTAGGCCCCCAGGGACAGGGCGTCCACCAGGGGGCTCACCCCCGCCGGTCCCAGGCGGCGGCATTCTATCTCCGCCAGCGCCTTTCCCAGGGCGACCAGGGGGGCGCTCTCCTGGCCTGTGCCGGATAAAATACAGCCGTCCAGGGTTCCCGGATACTGGATTAAATAGGTGCGGGTGAGAAAGGACCCCATGGAGTGCCCCAGCAGAAAATAGGGGAGGCGGGGGTACCGCTCCCCCATCAGTTCCCGCAGGCGGCGCACATCCTGGACCGCCAGTTCCCAGCCGCCCGCGGGGGCGAACATACCGTATTGGCCGTCCTCCACCGTGCGGCCATGGCCCAGGTGGTCCTCGCCGCACACCAGAAAGCCGTGTTCCGCGAGGAACCGGGCGGCCTCCTCATAGCGCCCGATATGCTCCGAGATGCCGTGGACAATCTGCACCGCGCCTCTGGGCGGCCCCGCCGGGAACCAGAGCCGGGCGTAGATTGTGCGCCCCTTCCGGGCGGAGGGATAGCGAAATTCCTGTATATCCGGCATACTGGGGACCTCCTGTTCTTCGTTTCTGCGTTTACTGCGTCTCCAGCAGGCGCCAGAGCCGGTATCCGCTCTGCTCCGCCTGGTCCCCCAGCTCTGCAAACAGCTGAGACAGGCAGGAGTCCGCAACAGCTCCGGCGGCGGACTGCGCGGCGTCCGCCCGGCGGCGGAAGCGCTGAAACAGCGTCCGGAGCGCCTGGTCCAGGGGGCCGGACAGGGCGGTTTCCTGCCGGGAGGGGGAGAAGCGGACGCCGGTGATGAGGAAGTGGGCGGCGGACAGGCGGCGCTGTTCCCGGCTCAGCTCCCGAACCAGCCCGGACAGGACATAGGCTACCCGGCCGCGGGTGCGGCGGGCCAGGTCCCGGACGGCGCGCAGCAGGCTCTGGGTCTCCTCCATCCAGTCCTCCAGGGACTGGACATAGGGGCTGCCCTCTCCCAGGCAGCAGGGGCCGCGGTCCGGCGGGGAGAGGGCGGGAACGGCGTCCGGAGGGTTGACGGCGATGGGACTGCCGGCCTGGTCGGGCATGACCCGGTTCCAGACCCGCTGAAACGTCTCCGGGTCAAAGGGGCGGAGGGTGAGGGGGGAATCTGGGCGTGTGGGCTCCATGTGGGACGGCCTCCTTATCATTGTTCAGGTTCCCCCTATTCTATGCGGGGAGACAGGCGGTGGTCCTACCCCTTTTTCCGCAGCAGAATGGTGAGAAAGAACCACACAGCCAGATACAGCGTGATGGCCGCGCCGGTGGAGGAGCCGATATAATAGGAGGTCATCAGTCCGGCGACTCCCGCCAGTCCCGCCCCCAGAAGGGAGGCCAGGTGGTACTGAAACATGCTCCGGGAGATGTTCCGGGCGGAGGCCGCCGGAAGCACCAGCAGGGAGTTGATCACCAGCAGGCCCACCCAGGTCATGGACAGCGTGACCACCACGGCGATGGCCACAGAGAAGACGGTCTCCTGCCAGAACACCCGGACGCCCCGGCTGTCCGCCAGGGCGGGGTGGACGGCGGAGAGCATCAGCTTGTTGAAGGACAGGCCCCACAGGGCCAGCACCAACAGAAGAATCAGGGCCAGAATGCCGATTTTCGCCGGCTCCACCGACAAAATGTCGCCGATGAGCAGGGAGTTGAATTTGGTAAAGGACCGGCCGCCCAGGGTGGAGATGAAAATGCCCAGCGCCACTGCGGTGGAGGAGAAGACCCCGATGACCGTGTCGCTGGCCAGAGCGGTGCGCCGGCGCACAAAGTTGAACAGCAGCGCGAAGACCACGGCGAAAATCACCGCCGCTCCGGTGGGCTCGGCAAAGCCGCACAGGGCTCCGATGGCCATGCCGGTGAAGGCGGAGTGGCCCAGGGCGTCGGAGAAGAAGGACATCCGGCTGTGGACCACCATGGTGGAGAGGACGCCGAACAGGGGCGAGATAATCAGCACAGCCAGCAGGGCGTTTTTCATGAAAAACATGGACCCAGGCTCCGCCCACTCGAAGGGGAGCAGGTCTACCAGTGCGTACCAGAGCTCCATTATGCGTCCCCCTTTCGGCCCATGCGCAGGTGGAAGGTCTCATAAAACTCCGGGGAGGAGACAATTTCCTCCGGAGAGCCCACCTTCAAAATGCGCTTGTTGAGCAGAATCACTTTGTCGGCAAACTGGTTCAGGGTGGCAAAGTCGTGGGTGGACAGGAGAATGGACAGGTCGTACTCGGTGCGCAGCTCGTCCAGCATATCCAGAAGCTGGTGTTCCCCCTCGATGTCCACCCCGGACAGAGGCTCGTCCAGAATCAGAATGTGGGGCACCGGCTCCAGGGCCAGGGCCAGCAGCACCCGCTGGAGCTGGCCCCCGGACAGGCCCCCCATGGGCTTGTCCAGCAGGTCGCCTCCGTGGACCCGCTCCAGGCACTTCCGGCAGCGCTCCCGGTATTTTGAGGGGATGGGCAGGCACACCGGCCACCTGGAGGTGGCGGCGGTGAAGAAGTCCAGCACGGAGACCGGGTCCCCCCGGTCGAAGGCGGGAGACTGGGGCACATAGCCGATGAGGGGCCGGGTTCCCCCCATCACCGTCCCGTCCGCCAGGCGGATGGCCGGTCCTCCCGCCGGGGAGAAGGTGATGTTTCCCTGGTAGCGGAGCTGTCCCAGCACGCTGCGGAACAGGGTGGACTTGCCCGCCCCGTTGGGGCCGATGAGGGCGGCGATCTCCCCGCAGTGGAGGTGGAAGGACACGTCCTCCAAAATTTCCTCCCCCTGGATGTGGACGGACACCCCCTCCAGCTTCAGGCAGCAGGCGTCGGAACACCCGCCGGTTTTCATTCCGTGTTTGATCTTTCTCATGGCGCGGCAGCGGCCTCCTTGTCTGGCTGGTCTGACGGAGAAAAGCTGTTGAGAACGGCGGCGAGGTTGTCCGCCATACCGTCGTAATAGTTGGCCAGACCGCCCTCCGCCGGGCCGTCCATAAGCATGGTGAGCTGGGCGACGGCGCACCCGGTCTCTCTGGAGATGGCATTGGCGGTGGCGTCGGAGCCGTTGACCTCGGTGAAAATTGCCGGCAGGCGGTGTTCTTTGACCAGTGCGGTGATCTCCACAATCTCCCTGGCGCTGGCCTCGCTGCCCTCCTCCTCCTCAATGGAGGCCAGAAGGGGAAGGCCGAAGGCGTGGGCGAAGTACTGGAAGCCGTCGTGGAAGGTGACAAGGCCGCCCACCTCCACGCCGCCCTGCTCCGCATCGGACAGGAGGTCCTGGAGGGCGCCGTCCCAGACGTTCAGCAGAAGGGCGGCGGACTGGCCGTTTTCCCGGTACTGCTCCGCCCGGTCCGGGTCCAGCCGGGCCAGGCCGTCCTGCAGGTTTTCCACCACCTGGACCATGTTCTCCGGGTCCATCCAGTAGTGGGGGTCAAAGTGGCCGTGGTCGTGGCCGTCCCCCTCCTCATGGACATGTCCGGCGCTCTCCAGAAGGGAGACGCCCTGGGAGCAGTCGATGACCGCCGCCTCCGACGCCGCCAGAGCGTCCTCCATAAATTCCTCCAGCTCCACGCCGTTGATGGCGATGACGCCGGCCCGCTGGATCTTTTTCATGTCGTTGACCGTCAGGGTGTAGTCGTGAAGACAGGACACCTCTCCGGTGTTCAGCCGCTCCACGGCGACGCCGTCCACCCCCTCCGTCACCGCCTGGGCGGCCAGGTACACCGGGTAGGTGGACGCCAGAACGGTGAGGCGGACGCCGTCCCGCGCCTGTTCTCCTCCGCATCCGGGCAGAAGAAGCAGAAAAGCCAGCAGAAGAGCTGGCAGCGTTCGTTTCTGCATGGGATATTCCTTTCTGCGGCGCTTTTCCCGCGTCCGCCCTCCCAGTATAGCGTTTTCCGCCGGGTTTGTAAATAAAAATTCAGAGCCGGGGGAGAGAATTCTGCCTGAATTTTGAAAATATTGCTTGCAATTTTGGGGAAGCTATGCTATACTACCAGGGCATTATGCCTGGGAGTGCTGATTTTCCGCCCGGTGCCGCCTCCCTTTTTCAGCGGGACGGTTGGCGGGAAATATGACGCGCCCGGAAAGATGAAACTGAATTATAGGAGGAAACAAATCATGGCAGTCGTATCTATGAAGCAGCTGCTGGAGGCCGGCGTGCACTTCGGCCACCAGACCCGCCGGTGGAACCCCAAGATGTCCGCTTACATCTACACGGAGCGCAACGGCATCTATATCATCGACCTGCAGAAGACCGTGAAGAAGCTGGAGGAGGCCTATAACTTCGTCCGCGAGCTGGGCGAGAAGGGCGAGAGCATCCTCTTCGTGGGCACCAAGAAGCAGGCCCAGGAGGCCATCAAGGAAGAGGCCGGCCGCGTGGGCATGTACTATGTGAACGCCCGCTGGCTGGGCGGCATGCTCACCAACTTCAAGACCATGCGGGGCCGCGTGGACCGTCTCAACCAGCTGAAGAAGATGCAGGAGGACGGCACCTTCGACATGCTGCCCAAGAAGGAAGTCATGAAGCACCTGGGCGAGATTGCCAAGCTGGAGAAGTATCTGGGCGGCGTGGTGAACATGAAGAAGCTGCCCGGCGCCCTGTTCGTGGTGGACCCCCGCAAGGAGCGCAACGCCATCAACGAGGCCCGCAAGCT
>CALXGC010000030.1 GCA_944387755.1 uncultured Oscillospiraceae bacterium
CGGACGGCCAGCACCACCAGCAGGGCCAGCAGGCAGAGCATCATGGCCTTGTTGGCCTTCTCCACGCCGTTTTTCAGGCCGCGGCTGCACACCAGCATGCCCAGCACCACCACGATCACCATGAACAGCAGCTGAATGCCCACGTCCTGGGTCTGCATGGTGGTAAAGGCCTCGCTGACCTGGGCGGTGTCCATGCCCTCAAACTGGCCGGAGGCCAGCTTGAAGAAGTAGAGCAGCAGCCAGCCGGAGATGGTGGTGTAGAACATCATCAGCAGGTAGTTGCCCGCCATGCCGAACCAGCCGTACCAGTGCCACTTAGTGCCCTTGGGTTCCAGTTGCTGGAAGGACATGGTGATGCTCTTCCGGCTGGCCCGGCCCACGGCGAACTCCATGGACATGATGGGCAGCCCCATGATCAGCAGGAACACGATGTAGATGAGCACAAAGGCCGCGCCGCCGTACTGCCCCACGATATAGGGGAAGCGCCAGACGTTGCCCAGGCCGATGGCGCACCCGGCGGAAATGAGCACAAAGCCCAGCCGGGACGCAAAGGTCTCTCTCTCTTTCAACGAAAATCCCTCCAAAACAGACCGCCTGCCCCGGTTTTCGGCCTGCAGGCGTAATTTTTATCATAGCCGATTTTTGGAGGGCTGTCAATGGAGCAGCTGTGTTACAGCCAGTCGTCAATGACGTCCCGAAGCGTCACGGGAGAGACCGCGTTGCGGATAAGCAGCTCCATCAGGCTGTCAATCCGGCTGGCGCTGATGGTAATGTTGGGCACGGAGGCCTCTTCCCCGTCCTCCCCCACTACCTTTACACCATAGCTCTCACAGGCCAGGCCGCCGTTTACAGCCATCTCTCCCACCAGTATGTAATAGCAATACCCGCAAGCTTTTCCGTCCTCTCCTTCGGCACGGCAGTTGTCTACCAGCAGTTCCCTCATGTTCCTCTTCCCCTCTCCTTTTTACTTAATTATACATTATTGTAATAATTTGTAAAGAAATATCGTCCGCGCTTTTTCGACAACTCCCGCCCTGCTGCGCACATAAAAAAAGCCCCGCCTGCCTGCTTGCGCAGGCGGGCGGGGCTTTTCCTCAGTCTCTTAACTTCTGGCAGTATTGGGTACACAGTTTATCGGTACACTCGGAGCATTGCAGGGCTGCGTTGGAGTGGTCCCAGAACCGCTCGGGATACATCATCACGCACAGCTCCCATACAAGCCACGCGGCAGCGGACATCAGTACAAGGGAGTGGGCGAAAAAGCCGCCCATAAAAATCAGCGTGGAAAACATCATCAGGTGGTCCCAGTTGAAAATCCGGCAGGTGGTGCAGCAGCGGTTTTTCATGATCAGCCGGAAGGGACACCAGATCAAGACGCAGATCAGGTCGCAGACATAAAACAGCACGGAGATCATAAACAGAACGGCCTTGTCGATCACACCGGAGCAGTACAGCACGCCGATGACCGCAATCAGCATGCACCAGAGCAGAAATACCTTGTAGGCCGCCTTTGTGGTGGACACAATGTAGCTTCTCAGCGCTTCATAATTGATCTTTTCCCGGATGGGCCGGAACCGGTTGGCAAAGAGCTTCTGAGAGCCCAGTGGCACCCTGTTCCGGATGGGAATGATCTGGAGCACCATGTCGATGACCCATATGATCCACAGCAGATGCAGCGGAGAGAACATCCGAAAGAAGTTCAGCCCCTCCAGCACCGCGAAGGTATCCCGCCGGAACACGCACAGAAGCGCGCAGATAACAAAAATCAGACAGCGCCCCACCAACCGGCCAATGTAACGCTTTCTTGTGGCAGACATGGGCTCCTCCTCTCTGTCTATGGATATGCTTCGCCTGCAAAGTAACAGGGTAAAAAGAAAAAGCCCGGAGCCGTTGCCAGCTCTAGGCTTTTTACTTGGCGCAGAAGGAGGGATTTGAACCCTCGCACGGTTTAACCCGCCTACTCCCTTAGCAGGGGAGCCCCTTCGGCCACTTGGGTACTTCTGCATACAGAATACGCCGCCGAATCAGCACAATATAAAAATGGCGGAGAGAGTGGGATTCGAACCCACGGATGCTTGCACATCGCCGGTTTTCAAGACCGGTTCCTTCAACCACTCGGACATCTCTCCACGTCCGGAAGCCGGCCAAATGCAAAGAAGATTATACAATATCTCCGTGTCCTTGTCAATGAAATTCAGGAAATAATTTTATTTTTCCACCTCTCCTGCCATGGAAGGGGGCCGCCGCCGGAAAGCGGGGCCCCGCCTCTTCAGTTCAGCGCCCACACGCCGAAATTGAGATAGGCCGCAAAGCTCACCCACAGCAGGTAGGGCACCTGCAGCCAGGCGGCCAGCCGGTCGGTTTTGCGGAAGGTCAGAATCATCCACAAAATCAGCGCCCACAGCACCGCCAGCCAGAGCAGCGCCAGTCCATAGGCCTGGGCGTTGAAAAACAGGATGCTCCAGAAAAAGTTGAAGGCCAGCTGAGTGCCGAACAGCACCAATCCCTTCGTGCGGTCGGCCGACGGCGGCTGCTGCCACACTCTGGCAGCGCCGGCGCCCATCAGGGCGAACAGAATCCCCCACACCACCGGAAATACGGCGGCAGGAGGAGTTAAAGGCGGCTTGGTGGTCATGCGGGCATAGGTGTCCGCGCCCTTGCGGGTCAGCCAGCCGGACAGCCCGCCCACCGCCTCAGTCCCCACAATCCAGAGGGCATAGGTTTTCCAGTCGTTTTGCTTCATTTCTCATCACCCGAAGCTAGGATATGCCGCACCGACCGTCTATTATTCACGAAAAAGCACCTATTGACTTTTAAAATGGCCTTTGCAATAATGATACCACTTAAATACCGGTTTGGAAGCGGGTGGAATTTCATGAAGTCTACGGAAGAATTGGAGCATCAGATTCGCAGCAGCAATACACCGGACGCACTGGCCGGCAAAGAATTTGACGCCCCCTCGCTCACCGCTCATCTGGCGGAACTGCTCCACATCCGGAGAGTGACGGTACAGGACGTGGTGGTGGGCTGCAACCTGGACCGCAGTTATGGCTACCAGCTGTTCAACGGCACCCGCCGGCCCACCCGGGATTTTCTGCTGAGGCTGGCGCTGTTCCTCCGCCTGTCCGAGCGTGAGGTGCAGCAGCTGCTGAACATCGCCGGGCGGCAGACGCTGTACGCCCGCAACCGCAGGGACGCGGCGATTCTGTATGGGCTGAGCCACGGCATGACGGCGGAACAGACGGAGGAACTTCTGCACAGCTTACATGAGGAGGGACTTGCATGAGCGAAAAAGAGCGTTTCCTGTCCGGCTTTGACCCCCTGTCCGGCCTTAGCCTGCCGGAGCGGATTCTGACGGAATATGAGCCGGACTCCTGCCTGTCCCACCGGGAGGGCAGGCTGGTCTGGCGGCTGCGCCGACGCAGCGACGGTGCGCTTTACGTGCTGAAGGCCTGCCCCGCGGACACCGAGGACCTGACAGAGGAATTTCAGATTCTCCGCCGCCTGGCGCCCCTGCTGCCCGGGTCCGTCCCCCCGCCGGCGGACTGCTTTCGGGAGGGGGAAACCGATTACCTGGTCCGGTCCTATCTGCCGGGGGAGACCCTGGCCCAGTACCGGGAGCGGGAAGGGGAATGTACCGAGGCTTTTTGCCGGAAACTGGGGCAGGCGCTGTGCGCTCTGCTGGAAGTGCTCCACAGCCAGGAGCCGCCGGTGATTCACCGGGACATCAAGCCGGAAAATATCCTGCTGCTGCCGGAGGGAGGCGTGGGGCTCATCGACTTCGGCATCGCCCGGCAGTTCAAGGACGGCAAGGATACGGACACCCGGCACATGGGCACCCGGTCCACCGCTGCACCGGAGCAGTACGGCTTTGCCCAGACAGACCGGCGCACGGATCTGTACGCTCTGGGCATGACGC
>CALXGC010000031.1 GCA_944387755.1 uncultured Oscillospiraceae bacterium
CGGCCGCAAGGGCCGCCCCTACGCAAACCACGGACGCTGCATGTTCCAAAGCCTTCCCCCCACCGGGGGGAAGGTGGCGCGAAGCGCCGGATGAGGGGGCGGTCGTCTGTGCGGGGCGCGGCGGCCCCGCTCTTTTTTTGCCCCTAAATATTACAAAAGTATTAAATGAATGTGTCAAAAATAAGGGGCGGGATAACCGGCACTATCTGGGAAAAGCGACAATAAAATATTAAGATTTCTTAATTTAATCATAAAATCGTACTTTTAACGGCATGTAATTATGAATAAACTCTTAATTTTCTATTAAAACTTGCGCAACAATCTTGTAATATTTCAAAACCGTGCTATGATAGGGCAGACCTGGCGGAACGCCCCGCCGGGCAACTCCAACGAATAGAAAAGGTGAGAAACATGAATGTGATTCGAACGGTTGAGCTCTTCAACCTCTTCCTAGCAGTTGTGTTCACCGCGGCGTATTTTTATCAGCTGGTCTATCTGGTCATCGGGCTGGTGAAGCGCCGCCGCTGGCGGCAGCCGGAGACCGCCCGCCTGCACCGCTATGCCGCCGTCATCTCCGCCCGGAACGAGGCGGGGGTCATCGGAGAATTGATTCAAAGCCTAAAACAACAGAATTATCCGGCGCAGCTGCTGGACGTGTATGTAGTGGCGGACAACTGCACCGACGATACCGCCCAGACGGCCCGCCGGGCGGGCGCTGTGGTCTATGAGCGCTTCAACCAGGTGAAGAAGGGCAAGGGCTATGCCCTGAACTACCTGTTCCGCACCCTGGCCAGAGAGGGCCGGGACCAGTACGACGCGTACCTGATCTTCGACGCGGACAATCTGGTGGACCCCAACTTCGTCCGGGAGATGAACAAGACCTTTGACAGCGGGGACTACGGGGCCATCACCTGCTACCGCAACTCCCGGAATTTTGGGTCCAACTGGATCTCCGCCGGCTACGCCATCTGGTTCCTCCGGGAGGCCCGGTTCCTCAACTTCCCCCGTATGCTCCTGGGCACCAACTGCCACGTGTCCGGCACCGGCTTTTTGATCTCCGCGGAGGTCATCCGGGAGAACAAGGGCTGGCCCTATCACCTGCTCACCGAGGACATCGAGTTCTCCGTAAGCTGCGCCCTGAAGGGCCGGCGCATCGGCTACTGCGACAGGGCGGTGATTTACGACGAGCAGCCCACCACCTTCCGGCAGTCCTGGGACCAGCGGCTGCGGTGGTCCAAGGGCTTTTACCAGGTGGACGCCAACTACGGCCCCCGTCTGGTCCGGGGCTTTTGCCAAAAGCCCAGCCGGAAGAGCTGGTCCTGCTACGATATGTTCATGACCGTGGCCCCCGGTATGCTGCTGACCCTGCTGACCATCGCCTTCAATCTGGCGCTGTGCTTCGCCTGTCTGGGGCAGCCCGCGTACATCGTCCGCCGCATTTTGGACGTCTCCGGAAGCTTTGTGTTCTCCGCTGTGGCCAGCTTCTACCTGGGCCTGCTGGTTTACGGCCTGCTGACGGTGGCGTGCGAGTGGAAGCAGATTGCCATGCCGGCCTGGAAAAAGCTGCTGTATGTCTTTACGTTCCCCATCTTTATGTTTACCTATATTCCCATCTCCCTGGCCGCCCTGGTCCGGAAGGTGGAGTGGAAGCCCATCTACCACACCGGCAGCCAGAAGTCCCTGGGGAAGGCCGCCTAAAGGCCCTCCGAAAATCCGCGCCCGGACAGAGAATGTCCGGGCGCTTTTCTGCCGCCGGTAAAAAAACGGGGGCCGCCCATGGGGCGGCCCCTTGCCGGTGTGGGGATTACTTGAGCTGGAACGAGGCGCACTCGGTGCCCTTGCAGCTGGTGGGGGTGCTGTCGCAGCAGCCCACGTTGATGCGGTTCAGGGAGCAGCAGTTCTGGGGCGCGTGGTAGGCGCAGCTGTCCACAGTGCAGTGAATGCTGGAGTTGCAAGTTTTCTGATCCATTGTTTAAAACCTCCTCACAGTGGATGGAGGTAGTATGGACCGAAGGGCCGGGCTTTATTCCTCCGCGGAGCCGGCGGCGATTTCCGCCTGGGAGAGCACCTTCGGAATGAAGTTCCGGGCGAACCAGCCTCTGCCGCGGTTTTTCACATAAAAGTAGCCCACGGTGGAAAAAATCACCGCGCCGATAAAATTCACCAGCAGGTCCTCCATGGTGTCCAGCAGGCCGATGTCCAGATAGCCCCCCAGCCCCAGGGCGATCTCCTCCCCGCCGGCGACCACAATCACGTCGGTGATGTCCCGGATGACCTGGGGGCGCTGGCCGCCGGAGGGGTCCAGCATGACCGAGGAGATGGTGTTGACCACGGCGTCCTTCTGCATGTCCCCCAGGAAGAGCAGGTCCATGCCGCACTCAAAGAACTCCCACAGCACCCCCACCGTCATGGAGAAGCAGAAGGCCACAATGGCCATATACGCCGGGGAGAGGGACAGGGAGACGCGGTCGTGGCGGTTGAGCAGGTCCACCAGAGAAAAGCCGATGGCGGCGCACAGAAAGCCGTTGAGGGTGTGGAGCATGGTGTCCCAGTAGGGGAAAATGGTGTAGTAGGTCTGCACCTCCCCCAAAATCCAGGCGGAGAAGATAAACAGCAGAATCACAATCTCCAGCACGTTGGGCAGGTCAATCTGAAGCCGCCGCTCCAGCACCGTGGGCATCAGGAACAGAAACAGAGAGAGCAGGCAGAAAAACACGTTCTCAAAGTTCCCGTTGAAGAACTGCGCCACCAGGGTAATCAGCACCAGCACCCGCAGCACCAGATAGACCGTGGTGACAACCCCCTTCCGGTGCAGCGTGCGGTAGGCGGAGAGCAAGGCTCTCTGCCGTTTGTTGGAAGCTTGCTTGCGCATAGGCGTTCTCCTTTTCCGGCAAAACAGAAGGGACAAAACAACCCTCCGGGGACATAGAATGCTCCGGGAGGTGAACATAGTATGGATCTGCGGCAAAATCAAATTACAGTGGGAGAGCTGCTTCAAAATCCCAGGTCCCGCGCCGTGTTTCAGCGCCGGTTCGGAAAATGGATGAAGCACCCCATGGTGCAGGCGGCGCATTCCCTCACACTGGGCCAGCTTGCGGAGATGGCGGCGGTCTACCTGCCCCGAAAGACCATTGAGGAGACCATTCAGGAGCTGAAAAACCTGTAGGGAAAAAGCCTTCCCCCCACCGGGGGGAAGGTGGCCCGAAGGGCCGGATGAGGGGGCTGTGCGTGAGGCGCGGCGGCCCGGCGCGCCCGCCAAAGCCTTCCCCCCTTGGGGGAGGCGCCGGGCGAAGCGAGGCGGAAGGGGTTAACCCGGCGGACGTATGCGTGGACCGCAATCCCCCGCCGCCTTCGGCGGCACCCCCTTTCAAAAGGGGGCAAATGACGGACGTGTGTGGGGCGCGGCGGCCCGGCGCGCCCGCCAGGGCCTCCCCCTGAAAAATTCAGGACTCCCGGTGGAAGAAGGGTTCGGCGTCCTCGGTAGCGGCCCGGGCGAAGCTGGTGCCGTAGGGAATCATATCCACGGGCAGGTCGCCGAAGTGGGGGCGGGCGGCCTGAGCGATGGCCTCAAAGACCTCGTTCTGGACGCCGGTGTGGTCCACCACGATAATCAGGCTGGGGGTGCCGTCGGGCCGGATCATCTGCCGCAGCCAGAGGGTGCGGATGTCGGCGCGCTGCCGGGCCATTTCGCGCACGGCGTCCAGCATGGCCTGGGGGACCTGGTCGGGGTCGCCCACCATGACCTGGGTGTCTTTTTCGATGGTCTCCTGGGTGAAGGCGGGCTGGTTTTGGGCCCGCTGGGCCATGGCCTGCTTCTGCCGGGCCAGGTTTTCCACGCTCTTGCGGTCCAGGGTCAGGCTGAGGCCCATGGGGTTGATGACAAAGCCGCAGGCCCGCTCGTTGCGCCGGACCAGGGAGACGTAGTTGTCAAAGCGCAGGGCCATGGTCTGCTGGGGCTTCTGGCCGCAGAACTTGCGCAGCTCGTCCGCGTCGGTGAAGGCGGGGAAGAAGGGGCGTCCGTCCTTGGTGGTAATCAGCTGGAACTGGATGGACGCCTGCTTAGGGCCGGAGGCGTTCTGCTGGGGGGCGGGCGTCACCACCACCGGGGAGAGGAAGACAGAGCGGTTGAGCACCAGCTCCAGCACGCGGCCCTGATTGGCCGGGGTGTTCTCCTGGTGCAGGGCCTTCAGGGCCTCCAACAGCTCAGGGTTTGTGACGGGCTTCTGGGCTTCCGGCATATGCTTTTTGTCAGACATAGATAAGGGCCTCCTATATTGTGATGTGAAATATTGCAATCCGGCGGACCGGCGCACAGGCGGAGGGAGGCGCTTGCCTCCCGGCCGGACCTGGAGTATACTGAGACGGCAATATATATCATACCAGAAAAGGCCGGAGGAACACAAGATGCAGTATCAGAAAATCCAACCAGCGGTTTTTCGCGCCCGGCCCAACCGGTTTATCGCCCAGGTGGAGCTGGAGGGGCGGGAGACGGTCTGTCATGTGAAGAACACCGGCCGCTGCCGGGAGCTGCTGACGCCGGGCGCGCTGGTCTATCTGGCGGAGAGCGCAAATCCCAGCCGGAAGACGAGATATGACCTGGTGGCGGTGCGGAAGGGGGCGCGCCTGATCAACATGGACGCTCAGGCCCCCAACCAGGTGTTCCGGGAGTGGGCCCGGGGGGGAAATTTTGTTCCGGACCTGACGCTGCTGCGCCCGGAGCAGGTCTTTGGAAGCTCCCGGTTCGACTTTTACTGGGAGGCGCCGGGCCGGAGGGGCTTTGTGGAGGTGAAGGGGGTTACGCTGGAGGAGGACGGCGTGGTCCGCTTCCCCGACGCTCCCACCCAGCGGGGAGTCAAGCACCTGGAGGAGCTGGCCGCCGCCCGCGCCGCCGGCTATGAGGCGGCGGTGTGCTTTGTGGTGCAGATGGCGGACGTGGACCGGTTCGAGCCCAACGACAGCACCCACCCCGCCTTCGGCGCGGCGCTGCGCCGGGCGGCGGAGGCGGGGGTGCAGGTTCTGGCCCGGCAGTGCGCCGTGGCGCCGGACCGCCTGGAGCTGGCCGGGCCGGTGGAGGTGCGCCTGACGGCGGGGGAACAAATTGGGGATGGCGCTTTTGCCTCCGGTGGGGTATAATGCAGAAGAAACATCCCTGGAGGGCGGGAAGCCCGTGGAAAAGAGGAAAACGCATGATTGATTTGATTTTGTTGGCGGCCGGCCGGCCCGGCCTGGACAGCCGGACCCTTTTGGACGAGAGCCAGGGCAAGCCCGCCTACCGCTTTGTCTTCGAGGCGGCCCGTCAGACGGCGGACGCCATGCTGGGCCTGCGGGTGCTGGCGGTGACGCGGCCGGAGAGCTTGGACGGGCCCATCCGGGCCTTCGGCTTTAACAAGGTGATTGTCTCCGACAACTGGAGCCTGAGCCAGGCGATAATTGCCGGGGCAAAGGCGGCCCGCTCCGGGGCCAGCCGGTGCTTTCTGCCCTGCGACCTCACCGGCATGACCGGCGAGGCCCTCACCGGATTTTTGCAGGGCTTTATCCTCAGCGGCCGGCCCCTGGGCCGTATGCGCTGCGGCCAGCAGGAGGGCGGACCCATGGTCTTCGCCCCCTACCTGCTGCCCGGCCTGCTGGAGCTCAAGGGCGGCGAGGACGGCTCCGCCCTGTTTGAGGGGCGGGAGAGCCGCACGTTCTGCTATGAGACGGGCGCGGAGATCTTTGCCCCCTGCCCGGCGCGGACGGAGTAAAAATTTCCAATATATTTTACATAAAACGTCTGGAAAGCCGGGCGCTTCTCTGCTACAATAGAAGCAGCTTCCGATCCGGGGAAGGAGGAGTTTTCTATGGCAGAGCAAGCGCGCCGGGGCATCCCCAAAAGGAGTTCCAGGCGGAACCCTCCCCTTCCGCGCCGCAGAGACAGCGGGCACTGCGCGGCCGAATGTGTGCTGACATTCGGCTGTGCGGCGCCTGCTGTTTTTCTGCTCCGGAGGC
Source organism: uncultured Oscillospiraceae bacterium (assembly GCA_944387755.1). The sequence goes on from CALXGC010000031.1 coordinate 5,986, forward strand.
ATATCATGCGAGAGGAGTCTTGAGTATGCTTCCTTGTCAGGGCAACTGCCCCCACTACCAGAACGGCTGCCACAAGTCCTGCGCCTACTGGAGCCAGCTCCAGGAGCGCCAGCGGACCCAGAGACAGCAGAAGAAGGCCTATTTGGACTACTACAACGACCTGTGCCTCACCATGACCCGCCAGTTCCGGGCCCTGAGCCCCTGCCGGGTGTTCCGGTAAACTGCATATCTGGCCGGCTGTCCCCTGGACGGCCGGCTTTTTTTGCCGCCCCTGCGGCAACAACGGACATGTGTGTAGGGCGCGACGACCCGGCGCGCCGCCAAAGCCTCCCCCTTCGACGCGAATCAATAGTTGAAACACAAAAGGAAGCAAGAAAAGGCAAGGGCAGCAAAGACATGGAAAAACAGGCCCTCCAGAGAGCGGACGCAAGAGGCATTCTGAATGCCGGATTTCACATTGATCC
>CALXGC010000032.1 GCA_944387755.1 uncultured Oscillospiraceae bacterium
TGGGACAATATCCCGAAAGTTTTAGCATGGGAATAGGCTAACAGCAACTTCCCATTTATTGGGTGATTGACCACCAAATTAAATAATTGAATATCATCAACTAGGGCAGCTGTTTTTATGTCAGAAAGTGGCTGCCCTTTCCAATATGTCTACAGGTGATATTTAGTTAAAATGACGGAATATTTCAATTTTCCTTGATATCACTACTTTCCTTAAAAAGGGAGGGGACGAAAAAGTGCTTGCAATCCAGGACGGAATGTGGTAAAATTCTTTGGTCTGAATAACGGGCGGTCCTCTGCGGCCGCCGCACCGGAACGGCGTGCGGCACAGCGGCCGGCAAGAACGCCTCTACAACAGGAGGAAAGTACAATGGATCTGATGAAAGCGTTTGTGGACAAGTACACCAAGGAAGAGCCCCCGGTGGTCCAGGTGGGCGACACCGTCCGGGTTCACCAGAAGGTGAAGGAGGGCAACCGCGAGCGTATCCAGGTGTTCGAGGGCACCGTGATTGCCAAGAAGCACGGCGGCATCGAGGAGACCTTCACCGTCCGCCGCATCTCCTATGGCGTCGGCGTGGAGAAGGTGTTCCCCGTCCACGCTCCCTTCGTGGACAAGGTCGAGGTGGTGCGTCACGGCAAGGTCCGCCGCGCCAAGCTGTACTACCTGCGCAAGCGCGTGGGCAAGGCGGCCAAGATCAAGGAGGCCCTGTAAGCCAGAGCGGAAAGGAGCGGTTTCGGCCGCTCCTTTTTTCTGCCGGGAACAGGGCGCGGAAGGAGTTTTTTTGTGAACATTCAGTGGTATCCGGGTCACATGACCAAGACCCGGCGGCAGATTGAGGCCGACCTGAAAAACGTGGACATTGTGGTGGAGATTATCGACGCCCGGATTCCCGTCTCCAGCCGCAACCCGGACATCGACGCCATCGCCGCCGGAAAGCCCCGCCTGGTGGTGCTCAACCGGGCGGACCAGGCCGACCCGGCGGGCAACCGGGCCTGGGGGGCGTGGCTGCGCCAGAAGGGCTTCTCGGTTTTGGAGACAGACGCAAAGACCGGTTCCGGCGTGGGACAGTTTTCCGGGGTGGTCCGGGGCGTCCTGAAGGACCAGATTGCCCGCTGGCAGGAGAAGGGCCTGGTGGGCCGGCCGGTGCGGGCCATGGTGGTGGGCGTGCCCAATGTGGGCAAATCCACCTTTATCAATAAAATTGCCAGGCGGAAGTCCGCCAAAGCGGGGGACCGCCCCGGCGTCACCAGGGGAAAGCAGTGGGTGACGGTGGACCGGGGACTGGAGCTGCTGGACACCCCCGGCATTCTGTGGCCCAAATTTGAGGACGTACAGACCGGCCTCCATCTGGCCTTCACCGGAGCGGTGAAGGATGAGATTATGGACGCGGAGACGCTGGGCTGTCACCTGATGGCCTTTTTGGGGGAGCGCTATCCCGCCGCCCTGGAGAAATATAAGATTACAGAGGTCCCCCAGGGAGAAGAGGAGGAGGACCCGGCGGCCTATGGCTACCGGCTGCTGGAGCTGGCCGCCGGAAAGCGGGGAATGCGCGTCTCCGGCGGGGCGTTTGACACCGAGCGCATGGCCAAGGTGCTTCTGGACGAGTTCCGGGGCGGAAAGCTGGGGCGCTTTACCCTGGAGCTGCCGCCGGAGCAGGGCGGAGAGAAAGAGACGAGGTGAGCGCGCATGGCGCAGTGGCAGTACGAACAGGAGGCCCTGGAGGCCGGTTATACCCGGATCTGCGGCTGCGACGAGGCCGGAGCGGGCCCTCTGGCGGGGCCGGTGTACGCCGCGGCGGTGATTCTGCCCTTTGGGACGGAGATTGACGGCCTCAACGACTCCAAAAAGCTGACGGAGAAGAGGCGGGAGGCGCTGTTCCCTGTGATTCAGGAGAGGGCGCTGGCCTGGGCGGTGGCCTGGGTGGACGCGGCGGAGATCGACAGCACGGATATTTTAAGCGCCCGGATGAAGGCCATGCAGCTTGCCATCGGCCAGCTGGCCCCCCAGCCGGATTTCGCCCTGATCGACGGCAACCGGGACCGGGGGAGGTCCGCCGCCATCACGGCGCCTCACCGGTGCATTGTGAAGGGAGACAGCCTGTCCGCCTCCATCGCGGCGGCGTCCATCCTGGCCAAGGTGAGCCGGGACCGGTGGATGGTGAAGGCCGCGGAGCAGTACCCGGAGTACCAGTTCCAGAAGCACAAGGGCTATGGGACCAAGCTCCACTACGAGCTGCTGCGGACCTTCGGACCCAGCCCCATCCACCGGAGGTCTTTTTTGAAGAACCTGTGAGCGGGAATGAGAGCCGCCGCCGCGGGGCGTGGGGCGAGGACCTGGCGGCGGTGTTTTTGGAGGAAAAGGGATTTCGAATTGCGGCGCGCAACTGGCGCTGCCGGTTTGGGGAGCTGGACCTGGTGGCGGAGGGACACGGCTTTTTGTGCTTTGTGGAGGTGAAGTTGCGCCGCTCCAGCCGCTTCGGCGGGGGCGCAGAGTATGTGGACCGGCGCAAGCAGGAGAAGCTGCGGGCCGCGGCGGAGCTCTATCTGCAAGAAAATTCCGCCGGACTCCAGCCCCGGTTCGACGTGATCGAGGTGTCCGCCCCCTACGGATTGGGGACAGAAAATCTGAAAATACGACATATTGAGGACGCTTTTTGAAAAACACAGCGGTCCCGCCCGTCAATTTCTTCCGGGTGGGGTTGACCTGCCCAAGAAAAGATGGCATAATACTTCACATGGGGCCGGGGAGAGGCCCGTTGTGTACTTAACCTGAAATAGATGGGAAGGAATCAAGATGCAATACATCAGCACGAGGGACCGGGAACAGCAGTTTTCCGCCTCCCAGGCCATCGCCAAGGGCCTGGCGGAGGACGGCGGCCTGCTGACGCCGGTCTATCTGCCCAAGCTGCCCCGCCGCGCGCTGGAGGAGCTGAAGGACATGTCCTATCAGCAGCGGGCGGTCTATGTGATGAAGCTGTTTCTGGATGAATTCACCGTGAAGGAGCTCACCGACTTCGCCAACGCCGCCTATGGACCGGAGAAATTCGACACCCCGGCGGTGGCCCCGGTGCGGGCACTGGACGGAAATACCTTCTGTCTGGAGCTGTGGCACGGCCCCACCTGCGCCTTTAAGGACATGGCGCTTCAGATGCTGCCCCACCTGCTCACCGCCTCCCTGCGGAAGCTGGAGGAGGAGAAGACGGTGTGCATTCTGGTGGCCACCTCCGGCGACACCGGCAAGGGGGCCCTGGAGGGCTTCCGGGATGTGGACCGCACCAGAATTCTGGTGTTCTACCCCAAGGACGGCGTGTCTGCTATCCAGGAGCTGCAAATGATTACCCAGGAGGGCGCCAACGTGGGCGTCTGCTCTGTGTACGGCAACTTCGACGACGCCCAGACCGGCGTCAAGAAGCTCTTCTCCGACGAGAAGCTGCGGGAGGAGCTGGCCCAGCGGGGCTATTTCCTCTCCTCGGCAAACTCCATCAACTGGGGGCGGGTGCTGCCCCAGATTGTGTACTATATCTCCGCCTACTGAGACCTGCTGCGGGACGGGAAGATTCAGCTGGGAGACGCCGTCAATGTGTGCGTGCCCACCGGCAACTTCGGCAATATCCTGGCCGCCTACTATGCGCGGGATATGGGCGTGCCCATTCAGAAGCTGATCTGCGCCTCCAACGCCAACAACGTGCTCACCGACTTTTTGCGCACGGGGACGTATGACCGCAACCGGACCTTCTATAACACCATGTCCCCCTCTATGGACATCCTGATCTCCAGCAACCTGGAGCGGCTGCTGCTGGCCGTCACCCAGGACGACGGGGAGGTCCGGGGCTATATGGACCAGCTGAAGGAGACCGGACGCTATCAGGTCAGCGACCGGGTGCGGGAGAAGATTCAGAAGCTCTTTATGGGCTACTGCTGCGACGACGCGGAGACCCAGAAGGTCATCGGGGCGGTCTACAAGAAGTTCGACTACCTCATCGACCCCCACACCGCCGTGGGCTTCTCCGCCCTGGAGCAGTACCGCAAGGAGACGGGGGACGATACCCCCGCCATCGTGGGCTACACCGCAAGCCCCTTTAAATTCTGCGACAATGTGCTGTCCGCCCTGGGCGTGACGGAGCAGGCCCAGGGTCTGGACATCCTGGACCAGCTCAGCCAGGCGTCGGGGGAGCCGGTCCCGGCTCCGCTGGCCTCCCTGCGGAACAAGCAGCCCCGCTTCCACGAGACCGTGGAAAAGGAGCGCATGGTGGACGCGGTGCTGGAGATGCTGGAGTAAATATGGCCCTGTACGCCATTGGAGACACCCATCTGTCCCTGGGCGCGGATAAGCCTATGGACGTGTTCGGCGGAGGCTGGACCGGCTATGTGGAGAAGCTCCGGGAGGGATTTTCTAAAATCGCGCCGGAGGACACGGTGGTCCTGTGCGGAGACGTGTCCTGGGGCATGAGTCTGGAGCAGGCGCGGGAGGACTTCGCCTTTCTGGACGCGCTGCCCGGACGGAAGATTCTGCTGAAGGGCAACCACGACTACTGGTGGACCACCGCGGCGAAAATGGAAAAATTTTTCGCCGGCAACGGCTTCACCACCCTGGAGCTGCTCCACAACAACTGCCGCCTGTACGGCGAGCTGGCCCTGTGCGGCACCAGGGGCTGGTTCTATGAGGAGGAGCGGGGGGAGCACAGCGCGAAAATCTTCAACCGGGAGCTCATCCGCCTGGAGGTCTCCCTGAAGGCGGCGGGAGAGCGGGAGAAGTACTGCTTTCTCCACTACCCGCCCCTGTACCAGGGGTACCGGTGCGAGGAGATTCTGGAGCTGCTGGAGCGCTATCAGGTGCGCCGCTGCTTTTACGGCCATCTCCACGGCGGAAGCCACCGCCTGGCCTTCTCCGGCGCGCTCCGCGGGGTGGAGTACCGCCTTGTGGCGGCGGACTACATCGGCTTCCAGCCGGAAAAAATCCTGGATTGAGGAAAATATCCGGGGGAAATATAAAAATTGTACTGGTCAAACCGGCCGGTATCTGGTAAAATATCGTGGCGAAAGTACACGGCGCGGCGCGGCCCCCCCTTTCCGGCGGCCGCCGGCGCCCACAGGAGGAAAAGATACATGAAGGTCACCAACGTCGAAAAGAAAGAAAACAGCACCGTGGAGCTGACCATCCAGGTGGAGCCTGAGGAGTTCGAGGCCGCGGTTCAGAAGGCATATCTGAAGAACCGCTCCCGCCTGGCGATCCCCGGCTTCCGGAGAGGCAAGGCCCCCCGCAAGATTATCGAGGGGATGTACGGCGCCAGCGTGTTTTATGAGGACGCGATCAACGAGGTCTACCCCAGCGCCTACGACGCGGCCGTGAAGGAGCAGAACCTGGAGGATATGGGCCACCCCGTCATGGACATCGTGGAGGTGAACAAGGAGAAGGGCCTCATCTTCACCGCCCTGGTGTCCGTCCGGCCGGAGGTCACGCTGAAGGCGTACAAGGGCCTCACCGCCCCCAAGCCGGAGGTGACGATCACCGAAGAGGACGTTGACAACGAGCTTCAGCCCTTTATCCGCCGTGCCACCCGCCTGGTGACGTCGGAGGAGGCGGTCCGCATGGGCGACACCGCCGTCATCGACTTCGAGGGCTTCGAGGACGGCAAGCCCTTCGAGGGCGGCAAGGGCGAGAACTACAGCCTGGAGATCGGCTCCGGCTCCTTCGTCCCCGGCTTTGAGGACCAGCTCATCGGCCTGAAGGCCGGCGACGAGAAGGATCTGGACATCACCTTCCCGGAGGACTATGTGGCCGACCTGGCCGGCAAGAAGGTGGTCTTCAAGGTCAAGGTGAAGGAGGTCAAGGCGCCTCAGATTCCGGAGGTGGACGACGAGTTCGCCAAGGACGTGTCTGAGTTCGAGACCCTGGCCGACTTCAAGAAGGACCTGGAGGAGAAGCTCCGCCAGCGCCGCACCGCCGAGGCCCAGAACAGCTTCGAGAACGCGGTGCTGGAGCAGCTGGTGGATAACCTGGAGGCCGACATCCCCGACGGCATGGTGGAGACCCAGCTGGACAAGATTATGGACGAGTACGCCATGCGCATGTCCGGCCAGGGCATGTCCATGGACGAGTACCTGAAGATGATGGGCATGACCCCGGAGCTGCTCCGCGCCTCCACCAAGCCCTCCGCCCTGCGCCAGGTGAAGACCCAGCTGGCTCTGGAGGCCGTGGCCGCCGCCGAGGGCATGGAGATCACCGACGAGGAGTGCGAGGCCGAGGTGAACAAGCTGGCCGAGCAGTACAAGCTGACCCCGGAGCAGGTGAAGGCCGCCGTCTGCGTGGAGAATCTGAAGCAGCACCTGCTGCTCCAGAAGGCCTCTGAGTTTGTGGTGGCCAACGCCCAGGTGGGCGAGGCCCCCAAGAAGGAGGCCGGCGGCGAGGGCAAAGAGGAGCCCGCCGCGCAGGAGTAATTGTTTTCCAGAAACCCAGGGCGGCTGCGGCCGCCCTGGGCGAAGCGCATATGGACCCTTTATTTTTTCTGCAAAATCCGGAATCATGTTCCGGTCTGACGGGCATACTGTGGTATCAACGTCTGAAAAGGAGTAACATTATGAGTTTGGTTCCCTATGTAGTGGAGCAGACCACCCGGGGGGAGCGCTCCTACGACATCTTCTCCCGCCTGCTCAACGACCGCATTATCTTCCTGTCCGAGGAGGTCAACGACACCACCGCCTCTCTGGTGGTGGCCCAGCTGCTGTATCTGGAGAGCCAGGACCCGGACAAGGAGATCCAATTTTACATCAACAGCCCCGGCGGCTCCGTCACCGCGGGCATGGCCATCTATGACACCATGCAGTATATCAAGTGCGACGTGTCCACCATCTGCATCGGTCTGGCCGCCAGCATGGGGGCGTTTCTGCTCTCCGCCGGGGCCAAGGGCAAACGCTTCGCCCTGCCCAACGCGGAAATTATGATCCACCAGCCCTCCGCCGGCACCCAGGGCCAGATCACCGACATGGCCCTCCACCTGAAGCGCCTGGAGGTGGTGAAGGGGCGGATGAACCGCATCCTGGCCGCCAACACCGGCAAGAGCGTGGCGCAGGTGACGGCCGACTGCGAGCGGGACAACTTTATGACCGCTCAGGAGGCCCTGGAGTACGGACTCATCGACAAGGTCATCGAAAAGCGCTGACCCCGGAGTACCGCTGAACTATGAGGTAACGATTTCATGGCAAAAAATGATGAAAAGCGCGCGATTCGCTGTTCCTTCTGCGGCAAGCACCAGGACCAGGTCCGCCGGCTCATCGCCGGTCCCGGCGCCTATATCTGCAACGAGTGCGTGCAGCTGTGCATGAGCATTCTGGAGGACGAGAACGACCTGATTCAGGACTCCCCCGCCAACGAGATTCCTGACGCCATCCCCACCCCCAGAGAGATCCATGCCGTGCTGGACCAGTATATCATCGGCCAGGAGGCCGCCAAGGTGGCGCTGTCTGTGGCGGTGTACAACCACTACAAGCGCATCTACTTCGGCGGCGGAGATGATGTGGAGCTTCAGAAGAGCAACATTCTGCTGATGGGTCCCACCGGCTGCGGCAAGACCCTGTTTGCCCAGACCCTGGCCCGTGTGCTGAAGGTGCCCTTTGCCATCGCCGACGCCACCACCCTGACAGAGGCGGGCTATGTGGGCGACGACGTGGAGAACATTCTGCTGCGCCTGGTGCAGGCCGCCGACTACGACATCGAGCTGGCGGAGCGGGGCATTATCTATATCGACGAGATGGATAAAATCGCCCGGAAGAGCGAGAACACCTCCATCACTCGGGACGTGTCCGGCGAGGGCGTGCAGCAGGCTCTGCTGAAGATTCTGGAGGGCACCGTGGCCAACGTGCCCCCCCAGGGCGGCCGGAAGCACCCCCACCAGGAGTTTATCCAGATCGACACCAAGAACATCCAGTTCATCTGCGGCGGCGCCATCTAGGGCATCGACAAGATGATCGAGGGCCGCCTGGATAAGCGCTCCATGGGCTTCGGCGCGGAGATCCAGAGCAAAAAAGAGCGCAATGTGGGCGAGCTTCTGAAGGATATTCAGCCCCAGGACCTGCTGAAGTTCGGCATTATCCCGGAGCTGGTGGGCCGCCTGCCTGTTATCACCACCCTCCAGTCCCTGGACCGGGAGCAGATGGTGCAGATTCTCACCGAGCCCAAGAACGCCCTGGTGAAGCAGTACCAGAAGCTGCTGGAGTATGACGACGTGGACCTGGCGTTCACCCAGGAGGCCCTGGAGGCGGTGGCCGGCCGGGCGGTGGACCGGGGCATCGGCGCCCGCGGCCTGCGGGCCATCCTGGAGGAGGTCATGAACAAAATCATGTACGACGTGCCCTCCGATCCCACCATCGCAAAAGTGACCATCACGGCGGACTGCGTCTCCAAGGGCGCTCAGCCGGAGATTATCCGCGACCCGGAGCGGCAGCAGCGCCTGCCCCTGGGCAAGGCCGCCCACCGCCCGGAGCGGAGCGGAATGCCCGGCACCAACGTGGGTTGACCAGACCCAGCGGAAATACAAAAATTGAACAGCCCCGCGGTCCCTCCAAAGCGGCGGACCGGGGCTGTTTTTTCAACCTGGGGCCCATGGACGCCCCCGGCAGATCCCAGAGAGGAAGTGAGAACTTTGGAAGAGATTAAGACAATACCGGTGATTGCCCTGCGCGGACTGACCGTGTTTCCCAATGTGCTGATTCACTTTGACGTGGCGCGGGAAATTTCGGTGAAGGCCCTGGAGGAGGCCATGTCCTCCGGCGGTCCGGTGTTCCTGGTGGGACAGAAGGACATCGCCGTGGAGCACCCGGAGGAAAAAAACCTCTACCGCATCGGCACAATCTCCGCCGTGCGGCAGATTCTCCGCACGCCGGGGGACAACGTGCGGGTGATGGTGGAGGGCGCCGGCCGCGGCATTCTGAAGCAGCTGACCCGGAACGCCCCCTATCTGGAGGCGGAGATACAGCCCATTCAGGAGGAGGCGGCGGGACAGAACTCCGCCAAAACCGAGGCGCTGATCCGCTCCACCTATGAGATGTTCCGGCAGTACACCGAGCTGGCCCCCAAAACTGCCCCGGACCTGCTCATCAACGTGCTGGCCAGCGAGGACCCCGGCTATATCGCCGACTTCATCGCCCAGAACATCGCCATGCGCAACAGCGACAAGCAGGCCATTCTGGAGGAGCTGCGGCCGGTGCGCCGTCTGGAGCGCCTGTACCGCCTGCTCACCCGTGAAGTGGAGATTCTGGGCCTGGACATGGAGATTCAGAACCGGGCCCGGGAGCAGATGGCGGACAACCAGCGGGACTACTACCTGCGGGAGCAGATGAAGGCCATTCAGGCGGAGCTGGGCGAGGGAGAGGGCGACTCGGAGATCGGCGAATACCGGAAGAAAATTGCGGAGGCCAAGCTCCCCGGCGAGGTGCGCGCCAAGCTGGAGAAGGAGGTGGGCCGGCTGGCCAAGCAGCCCTTCGGCTCCTCCGAGGCCACGGTCCTGCGCAGCTATCTGGACGTGTGCCTGGAGCTCCCCTGGGGCAGGAAGACCAAGGAGCGGGTGAGCGTGGAGGCCGCCCGGAAGGCACTGGACCACGACCACTTCGGCCTGGACAAGGTGAAGGAGCGCATTCTGGAGTTCCTGGCGGTGAAGCAGCTGGCTCCTGACTTAAAGGGGCAGGTAATCTGCCTTGTCGGCCCTCCCGGCGTGGGCAAGACCTCGGTGGCCATGTCGGTGGCCCGGGCCATGAACCGGAAGCTCGCCCGCATCTCCCTGGGCGGCGTCAGCGACGAGGCGG
>CALXGC010000033.1 GCA_944387755.1 uncultured Oscillospiraceae bacterium
CAAGTATGTCTCCCAGCGGGCCGCCGCCATGCTGGGCAAGCCCATCGAGGAGCTGAAGCTCATCTCCTGCCACCTGGGCAACGGCTCCTCCATCACCGCCATCGACGGCGGCAAGAGCGTGGACACCTCCATGGGCTTCACCCCCCTGGCCGGCCTGCCCATGGGCACCCGCTCCGGCGACCTGGACGCGGGCATCCTGGAGTACCTGATGAACAAGCACGGGTACAACATCGACGAGATGCTCAACATCCTCAACAAGAAGTCCGGCGTGCTGGGCATCTCCGGCGTGTCCTCCGACTTCCGCGACCTGGAGGAGGCCGCGCCCAAGGGCAACCAGCGGGCGCAGCTTGCCCTGGACGTGTTTGAGTACGGCGTGAAGAAGTACATCGGCGCTTACGCCGCCGCCATGGGCGGGGTGGACGCTATCATCTTCACCGCCGGCGTGGGCGAGAACGGCGCCGTCAACCGGGCCAACATCATGTCCGGCCTGGAGTTCCTGGGCGCCAAGCTGGATCCGGAGAAGAACAACATCCGCGGCAAAGAGGTGGATGTGGCCACCGAGGACTCCAAGGTGCGGGTGCTGGTGATTCCCACCAACGAAGAGCTGATGATCGCCATGGATACCGCCGCCCTGGCCCGCGGCTGAGCGGAGAATACGGCCTCTTTACGCCCCCGGCGCCGCCGCGCCGGGGGCGTTTTGTCAGAATGCCGGGAAAACCGGCGTGAATTCCCCGCCGATTTTCTCATGGAAAAATTGACTTTTTTGCAGAAAGCAAGTATAATAAAACCGTTTTTGACAGATTGAGTTTTGGCTGATTTCACAGGGGAGACCTGAACAGATGGGATGGAACAGGCCGGCGGCTGGTCCGGCCTTTTCTGCGCCGGCGGAATCGGCCCTATGGGAGGTTCCAGATATGAGTTTTTCTCTGCCCAGCTATCGGGCCCCGGATTTTTCCGCTCTGGGCCTGGACCAGGCCCCGGAGGTGCGGCTGGTCCAGGCGGAACAGGACGGCGTCATGCCCCGGAACTATCACGCCACCACCCTGTTTCCGGAGTACTACCATCTGAACGGCCGATGGGTCCTGGCCAGGGACACCCGCATGGACTGTGTGGCGGTGGTCCGAAACGGCGAAATTGACGTGGTGGAGTTCCGCAATGTAAAGGCGGGAGACCTGGTGGCGGTGGGACGCACGGAGGACGGTTCCGAGGGGATCTATGTCCAGCCCAGCTGCTTTGTGGATGAGGAGGGACGGCAGGAGTCCTTCGCCTTCCGCACAGGGCGCAGCCGGGAGACCGCCTACTCCATCGACTACGACGGGCTGTACGATCTGCTGAATTATGAGCGGGAGCACGGCAATATTCTCTGGGTGATGGGCCCCGCCTGCGCCTTTGACGCCGACGCCAGAGAGGCCTTCGCCGCCCTGGTGCGGGGCGGCTATGTCCAGGGCCTGATGGCTGGCAACGCCCTGGCCACCCACGACCTGGAGGCCGGATACCTGGGCACCGCCCTGGGACAGGATATTTATACCCAGAAGCCCCAGCCCAACGGACACTATAACCACATTGACACCATCAACGAGGTGCGCCGCCTGGGCTCTATCCCCGCCTTTGTGCACTCCGGGGCGGTGAAGAACGGGATCATGTATGAGTGCGTCCGCCAACAGGTCCCCTTTGTGCTGGTGGGGTCCATCCGGGACGACGGCCCCCTGCCGGAGGTGTACGGAAACGTATATCAGGGCCAGGACGCCATGCGCGCCCTGGTGCGGAAGGCCACCACCATCATCTGTATGGCCTCCACCCTCCACACAGTGGCCACGGGCAACATGACGCCCAGCTACCGGGTGGTGAACGGACAGGTGCGCCCCCTGTACTTCTACTCCGTGGACATCTCAGAGTTCGCGGTGAACAAGCTGCGGGACCGGGGCAGCCTGTCGGTGAAAACCATCGTCACCAATGTACAGGACTTCATCGTCCATGTCCGGAAGGGCGTCTGTCCCCCGGAGAAGTGAATCAAACGCCCCCCAGCCTCCGCCCGGTACAATTTACGGCGGCGCGCTGGGGGGCTTTTTTGGGCGGATTTTTTACTTGTGCGGAAGCGGAGAACTATGCTATAGTTATACTGTGTGAACTGTGCAGGGGTCTATGCGCACAGGCCGGAGAAGCCCTGTGGGCGGGGGAGGGATATTTTTGCGTACAGAACGGATCTGCCGCGGCGTCCTGCTGGCCCTGGCCCTGGCGGGAAGCCTGGCCGGCTGCAGCCTGCCTGCCGGCTCCGCCCCCGGTGAAGGGGAGGAGCTCACCCTGCTCACCATTGGGACGGCGGACAGCGGCGGAACCATGTATCAGGCGGGCAGCGCCATTGCCCAGGCGATTACCCAGGAGGACGAGTCTATCAAAATCAACATCAGCGCCTCCACCGGTTCTGGGATGAACGTCCGTTCCCTGGAGTCCGGCGAGGTGGACCTGGCGCTGGTCTCCGGCGATGTGGCCGCTGCGGCGGTCAACGGCGAGGACGACTTCCAGACGCCGGCGGAGGGGCTGCGGGCCATTGCGGCGGTCTACTCCAGCGTGTCCAACTGGATGGTCCCCGCCTCCTCCGGCTATGTCTATGTCCACGATTTGGCGGGGGCGCGGATTGGGGCGGGTCCCCAGGGCTCCACCACGGATCTGTCCGCCCGGATGGCCGCCGGCGCGCTGTCTCTGGAGGACCAGGGGGCGGTGCTGGTGAACTGCGGGCTGGGCGACGGGGCGGAGCTGCTGGACAGCGGGGAGCTGGACGCGGTCCACGCCTTCACCGGTATGCCTGTGCCCAGCCTCCTGGAGCTGTCGGAGCGGAGGGCCTGCCGGGTGCTCCTCTACACCCCGGAAGAGCTGGAGGCCATTTTGGCGGGCAACCCGGTCTATTACCTGGCGCAGATACCCGCCGGAACCTACCCCGGCCAGGAGGAGGCGGTGGACACGTTCGGCGTAAAATGCCTGCTGTGCGTCAGCAGCGGTATGCCGGAGTCTATGGCCCGCCGGCTGACCCAGGCGATCTGGGACGCCGCCGGCCGGATGGGGGACTATCACCCGGCGCTGGCGGATATGGCCCAGGCGGAGTTTCTGTGTCAGGACCTCCCCATCGGCCTCCACCCAGGCGCGGAGGCCTTCTATGAGGAGATGGGCGTGCTCTCCTGACCGTTTTTGCAGAGGCTGGTATAGGGTGCGCCGGAAGGGCGCACACTTTGACCGGGAGATCGTTTTTGGAAAGGAGCTTTGAGGATGAAATTCTATGTCTGCGAGCACTGCGGGAACATTGTCACCTTTGTCAAGGCCTCCGGCGTGCCGGTGGTGTGCTGCGGCCAGAAGATGACGGAGCTGGTTCCGGGCACCACGGACGCCGCGGCGGAGAAGCACGTCCCGGTGGTCAGGGCCGGGGACGGCGCGGTTGTGGTGACGGTGGGCGCCGTGGAACACCCCATGTTCCCGGAGCACTTCATCGAGTGGATTGTCCTGGAGACGAAACAGGGCTGCCAGATGAAGCGCCTGAAGGCGGGGGACAAGCCCTAGGCGGTCTTTGCCCTGGCCGGGGGGGACGCGGTGGAGGCGGCCTACGCCTACTGCAATCTCCACGGGCTTTGGAAGGCCTGAGGGAGCCGGAGCCGGGACTGGCGGGAACGCCGGTCCCGGCTTTTTGTTCGGCTCAGCCCTCCCGCTGCTGGAGCTGGAGGCGGTCGGCAATCATGGCGATAAACTCGCTGTTGGTGGGCTTCCCCTTCACGTTGGAGACGGTGTAGCCGAAGTACTTCTGCAGCGTCTCCAGGTCGCCCCGGTCCCAGGCCACCTCGATGGCGTGTCGGATGGCCCGCTCCACGCGGGAGGCGGTGGTGCCGAAGCGCTTGGCCACCTCCGGATAGAGCACTTTGGTGACGGCGTTGATGACCTCCATGTCGTTGACGGCCAGAAGGATGGCCTCCCGCAGGT
>CALXGC010000034.1 GCA_944387755.1 uncultured Oscillospiraceae bacterium
CGGGTTCTCACTGCCGCCCAAAGCCCTGGAAATGGCTCATATCTCCATAGAGCTTCTGGAGGTGGGCAAACTCCTTCTCGTCATAGAAGGACAGCTCGCCGCGGCCGAAGGCCTTGGCCGCCTCCAGCATAAAGCGGGCCGCCTCCTCGATATCCGTCACATGGCTGGCGCCGGTGGCGCAGCCGGGCACCGCCGTGGCGGCGGTGATGGCAACCCCCACCACCGGGGCCTTCGTGGCGGTGGAGGGCTGAAGAATGCTGTTCAGGTGGTACAGATCATTCCCATAGGGGGTGATATCCTGCTGGGACAGGGGGAACACATGGGCAGGCTTTCCCAGGGTAATCTCCATCAGGTCCACCAGGCCGCTGCTGACCTTCAGGATGTACCCCTGCATCACGGTGGGAGAGATGGAAAAGTCCCGGGTGTTGATGATCTTGTTGCCCTTGGTGGTGTCCACAGAGAGGATGGCGTCCAGGTCGTCGCTCACCTCCTCCTGATTCACCTGGGCCATATTCACAGGGGAGTCCATAAAGGGCACCGGCGTGTGGGGGCGGGTGGGCGCGTTGGGGCAGACGTGGGTGGAGATAAACACGTCTCCCTCCAGCCGGTCCCCCTTGCGCTTCATATCCAGCAGCTTGGCCGCAATGGACAGGGCGCACAGCGCGCCGTCTCCGTCCGAGACAAAGCCGATCCGCTCCGGCCGGGCGCCCAGCCCGCCCAGACGGCCCAGCAAGCCGATGGTGGGGGCGCTGCCCCCGGCGCTCTTGCCCCGGAGGCCGGGGACGCGCACCTTGACCATATCCGTCTTTCCCTTGGGCCCCTCCAGGGCGTACACCGTCACATCGGCCTCCGGGTCGATGGAGCGGAGATAGGTCTCCACCGCCGCTCCGCTGGCGGAGGGGTCGTCCAGAATGTCAGCCAGTTCGAGCACTTGCTTGAGCAGCATAGCAGTTCCTCCTCACTTAAAAGTCCAGATGCGCCGTCATGGGCCGGTGGATGATGTCCTCCACCTCGGCCAGAAGCGCCTTGTCGAACATGGGGGCGGCCAGCCGCAGATTGCGGTGACTGGTGTGCATCAGATAGATCTCCTGGCCCGGCTTCAGGTCGGAGGTGGGCGTGGGGCGGCCGTCTTGGGCGTCAAAGGTCATAATCAGGTCCGGGAAGGTGCCGGCCCGCTGTCCGTCCGGGCCGTCCACGGTCATGTATTCATTCCAGAAGAACATCTCATAGCCGTTGATTTTGACGCTCCCCACGTCGAAGCCGCCCTGGCTCTGGAGATGGTACGCCTCCACCACGCCCCGGGTCAGCACCTCGCCGTTCAGGGCCTCCGCCACAGCGCGGACGGCGTGGTCCGGCGAGCGCTCCAGCCCCTCCGCGTAGATACGTCCGATTTCAATGGCCTGGGACACGCCCCCCAGGGCGCTCTGCTCCTTCAGGTACCGGGCGGACACCGGATTGCGCACCACGGCCACCAGGCCGCCGGCCTCCACCGCCGCCCCGCGCACCAGCTTGGAGCAGTGGGTGATGGAGCCGGTGAAGGTGCACTCCACGTGCCGGTCCAGCTCCTTCCTGCCGCCCACACAGGTCATGGTCGTGACGTAATCCTTGTTCCGGTGGAGGTTCAGGCTGCCCATGACGCCGGTGGGGTGGGCGCGGCCGTTGCAGGGGGCGTCCAGCAGAGGAATGCCCATAACCGACGCCTGCAGCCACCCGTTGAAGGTGGAGCTGCCCCCGTTTTCATTGGTAACAATCCCGCCGGGGGTGATTCCCGTCTGCTGGATGAACAGCTCCATGCAGCGCATCATGTACGCCGGGGCCACATACCGCTCCTTGGCCGCCGGCGCTCCCACCATGGAGGCGGTGACAATCACGGCGTCCGGGTCGATTTTGTCCAGCGGCGTCAGGTACAGCTCGCGGAACTGCACCGCCAGACGCCCGGTCTGTCCGCCGGACTCCGCGGCTCCGCCGCCGCCTCCGCCTAAGATTGCGCCGCCCAGCATGGCGTACCGGACAGAGTCCTCTGTGAGCAGAATCGGTTCTTTTAACATTGTCGTACACACCCTTTCCTATGTGTAATCTCCAGTCCCCCCTGTGTCCCGCCGCCGCTCCGGGGCAGGGGCACAGCGGGCGGGACCGGCAGCGCTGTTACATCATCATGGATTTGATGAGATTGCTGAAGAAGCCGTACAGGCCGTCTCCGGCGATAAGGCCGGAGTCCCGGACCTCCATGAACTTGGTGCCGAAAATCATGCGCACCACAATGGCCAGCAGGACGCCGATGCCATAGACCGGGTTGTTCAGCAGCAGCCCCGTGGCAAAGAGGACGCCCACCATCTTGCTGCCGAAGATAATCTGGATAATGGCGCCGGGGATGGCCCAAATCAGCAGCTCCCGCAGCAGCTCCATATTCGCCCCCGCCTGAATGGTGGCGGCAAAGGTGTAACTGATGGGGGGCATGATGTCCTGGGAGAGGTACATATCCGCGAACATGAGCACCACCACGATGCCGATGATGCCGCCCAGCAGCTCGATTTTCACCTGCTCCCGGCGGCCCTGGAGCTCCCGCGCCTGGTCCTTGCCCTCGCCGCGGAGAATCCAGCCGGTCTTCAGGTCATAGCCCATATCGGCAAAGCAGGGACCCACAGAGCTGACATACCCGGTGAGGATGGCCACCGGCAGCGTCGGGAAGCCCATGAGGATACCGAAGGTCATAAAGATGGTGGTGATGGCAAAGGCGGGGAACCACCCGGAGTACATGGCCGCCATACCCACCAGCACCATGGCCACCAGAGCGGAGAAGGCGGACCAGAGCACCCAGACCACAGACAGGGCGGGAGACATCTGGGAGAAGACGCCGGTAAGCGCGCCCAGGATAACAGCGCCGCCCACATACAGCCCCAGCGCCAGAGCCAGGCTCTTTTTCGCCGAGCTCTGGGACACAGTCACCTGGATCTTCTGCGCCGAGGCGGACTTGTGCCCCTTGACCACCGTCACCACGGACTGGATCAGGGCCACCATGCCGGCCCCAATCATCACGCCGGAGGGGATGTTGGTGGCGCCCAGGTCAAAGCCGAAGAGCTGGGTGGAGAAGCCCCGCAGGACCAGACCCACCCCCAGGCCGGTCATAGCCACGATGTTGGCGATAAACACGATGCCGATGCCGGCCACAGGCAGCTTGAAGTAGCTCCCCACGACGCCGATGACCAGGCCCTCCAGCAGGCGGCGGCCCTTCTTGCCGCCCTCGTCGCCGGCCTGGATGGCGGTGGCGGTGGCCACGCCGGGAGGCCAGGCGCCCTGGGCCGGGAAGATGGCGGAGTCATAGATCCGGCCGATGATGTAGATGGAGATGGAGGTGCCAATCATACAGCCCACACCCATCATCAGAATGGAGGAGGCCTCCCCCATCAGGAACAGCATGGCCACCGCAATGAACCCGCAGTTGGCGGCGGAGAAGCCGGCGGCGGAGGCGATGGTCTGCAGCAGGTTCTGCCGCTCCAGGTTGCAGTACTTCAGGCAGGCGTTGATCGGAATCCGGGCCACCAGCATGGCCACAATGGCGCCCAGCAGAGAGGTGTTGGGCGTGGTCCCCATCTTGCCGATGATGTTCATGCACACAGCGCCCACCAGAAAGGCAATCAGGATGCCTGGAATCAGCGTACACGGCTCAAAGGCGGAAATAAAGGTCTGCTTTTTGTACTCCTGTTTCAGTTCTTCTTTGGTCTGCATAGACATTCCTCCTTAGTATTCGGGTTTGATCTATCTGAACTTCTCCCCGCAGAGGGGAGAAGAAAATCAATTACCGAAAATACTTTTCTATTTCAGGAAATGCAGAGGGAAAAATAAAAACTCAGGCGCTCCGCACGCCGCGCTGGAGCTCCCGCCTGGACGGGCAGAACACGGGCCGGTCCGGCGTTTTAATTCCTATTACAAGAACTATTTTTCTATTTCAGAAAAAATAAGTGGAAAAGAAAACGGGAGAACTCCCGTTTTTATTCATGCATCGCGGCAGGCGAGCCCATCGCCAAATTGATCTGGGCGGCGACAGCCTGGAAGCGCAGAATCAGCGCCTGCCGGTCCTGTTCGGTCAGGCTGGTGATATAGCCGCCGGTGCTGAAACCGCCGGCCAGGCGGCCGGAGCGGTCAAAAATCGGAAAGCCCAGTCCAAACCGGTCCGGCGTCAGCAGCCCCACGCTGAAGTCGTACCCCCGGACGACGATGGCGTCCAGCTCCGCCTGGAGCTGCTGCCGGCTGTCCGGGTCCATCCCCAGGCCGTCCAGATAGCGCTGCTGCTCCCCAGCGGGGAGAAAGGCCAGCAGCACCCGGTTGGAGGCGCCCTTGTGCAGCGGATAGACGCCCCCCGCCCGCACAGCGCTGGAGCTGTCCCAAAGGGAACCGATTTTTTCAATGCAGATGCTCTGCCCGGCGCAGGGCACTGTCAGGATGCAGGTGTCTCCGGTGCGCTCATAGTGGTCCCACATGTAATACTGGGCAATCCGCTTAATCTCCCGGTTGTCCAGACTCTGTACCCCCAGCAGCAGGGTCTTGTCCCCCAGATAATACCGCTTTCCGCCGGGCTCCTGCTGTAAAAAGCCGGCGGTGCTCAGCGTAAACAACAGGCGGTAGATGACGGTCGTATTCATTCCAGTGCGGCGGGCCAGTTCGCTGAGCGTCAGGCCGGGAAACCGGCCGATCAGCTCCAGAATCTCCAGGGCGCGGCCCACCGTCTGTAGGTAACTGCTTGTTTCATTCATATCGTACAACTTTTCCTATTCTGGGAAATACTTTTTTGATATAGGTCATATTTACTATAGCGAATCTGCCAAACGGTGTCAATCCCTTTTCTGGCTGCCGGAGAGAGAAATATCGCGGCGGCCGGCTTCCCGCAATGCAGAAAGAACAGAGAAGTTCCCGCAGAACGGGGCGGAATTCTCCTTGGTATTGGCATAAAGCTTGTCTTTATTGCCCTGGGGCAAATATTTGTTATTTTGACGGAATGCAAAAACCGGAACACTCGAACTTCCCGCAAAAGCGCCCGGCACAGGTGAAGCGGCTTCCAATCAAAGGCCTGTTTGAATTCCATGCTCTCCACAGGGTCTCACAGGCCGCCTTGTTCCGCCGGAGAAAATCTGCTAAGATAGAGGGCGGAACTCTCGTCTCCCCATGGAGGCGTTGGGAGGCACACCTATGGAACAAATCTTTCTTTTAGAGGACGACGCCGCCCTGGGCCGTGGGATTGCCATGGCCCTCTCCGGGCCGGGCCGCGCCGTGACCCAGGCGGACAGCATTGCCCAGGCCAGGGAGTCGCTGGCCGGGACGCGGTTCGGCCTGCTGATTTTAGACGTCAATCTGCCTGACGGCAGCGGGCTGGAGCTGCTGCGCGCCCTGCGCCAATCGGGAGACCGGACGCCGGCCGTTCTCCTCACCGCCAACGACCTGGAGCTGGACGAGGTGGCCGGACTGGAAGCAGGGGCGGACGACTACATCACAAAACCCTTCTCCCTGGCGGTGCTTCGGGCCAGGGTAAACGCCCAGCTGCGGCGGACCGCTCCGGTTCAGCCGGAGCGGCTGGAGCTGGACGGCTTCACCTTCGACTTTGCCCGGCTGGAGTTTTCCAAAGATGGAGCGCCCATCGACCTGTCCAGGACGGAGCAACGGCTGCTGCACCTGCTGGCAGAGAACCGGGGCCGCACTTTGCCCAGAGAACTGCTGCTGGAGCGGGTGTGGGACGGGGGCGAGTTCGTGGACGAGAACGCCCTGTCGGTGGCGGTGCGGCGGCTGCGCGCCAAGCTTGGGGACGCCCCCATCCGGACTGTCTACGGGGTGGGCTACACCTGGGAGGCGGGCAAATGACCGCCCTGTCCTGGGCCCTTCTGGCCCTGGCCGCCGTGGGGCTGGCCTTTGGCCTGTGGCAGTGGACCTCCCGGCGGCGCACCCTCCGGCGGCTCAGCAGTATGCTGGACCGGGCCATCGACGGAGGTTTTTCCGAGGACCGGTTTGACGAGTCAGAGCTCTCCGCCCTGGAGGGGAAGCTGGCCCGGTTTCTCCGGGGCTCCGCCGCCGCGAAAAAGACGGTGGAGGGGGAGCAGGCGGCGGTGAAGGCCCTCATTGCCGACATCTCCCACCAGACCCGCACCCCCGTGGCCAATCTTCTGCTGTACGCCTCTCTGCTGAGCGAGAGCAGCCTGTCCCCGGAACAGCGGGAGCAGGTGCAGGCCCTCGCCGCCCAGGGGGAAAAGCTGTCCTTCCTCATTCAGGCCCTGGTGAAGGCCTCCCGGCTGGAGGCGGGCATTGTGGCCCCAGCTCCGGCGCGCAATTCCATCGGGCCGCTTCTGGAGGGGGCGGCGGAGCAGCTCTCCCAGGCGGCCCAGGCAAAACATATCGCCCTGACCGCGGAGCCTCTGGACGGCTGGGCCGTCTTCGATCCCCGCTGGACGGGGGAGGCCCTGTGCAACATCGTAGAGAATGCGGTGAAGTACACCCCGGCGGGCGGGCGTATAAAAATCTCCGCCCAGCTGCTGGACTCCTTCTGCCGCATCGACGTGGCGGACACCGGCCCCGGTATCCCAGAGGGCGAGCAGGGGGCCGTCTTTGACCGCTTCTACCGGGGGACGGGCGCCCGCGCCGCCGGCGGCCTGGGGCTGGGGCTCTACCTGACACGGGAGATTTTGTCCAAGCAGGGCGGCTATGTCAAGGTATCCTCCCGGCCGGGGGAGGGGAGCACCTTCTCCCTGTACCTTCCCCGCTGAAAAGGCTTCCCCCTGTCAGGTGGAAGGC
Source organism: uncultured Oscillospiraceae bacterium (assembly GCA_944387755.1). The sequence goes on from CALXGC010000034.1 coordinate 6,775, forward strand.
TTTGGTGCAAATCTTTCAACTCTGTTAGATTTGAGAAAGATTTTGGAAAGAATGCTGTGGTAGAGTCTGTATTGTCGAAAGGCGATACAGACTTTTTCCTGGAGGTTGATACCCATGACGATTCTGGAGGCCAAGGATTTACGGAAATACTACGGCAGGGGGGACACCCTGGTCAAAGCCCTGGACGGGGTAAATCTCACCGTGGAGGACGGGGAGTTCGTGGCCATTGTGGGCACCAGCGGCTCCGGCAAGTCCACCCTGCTGCACATGCTGGGGGGCCTGGACCGGCCCACTTCGGGCGCCGTCATTGTGGACGGGAAGGACATCTTCTCATTAAAAGACGAGGCCCTCACTATCTTCCGCCGCCGGAAGATTGGCTTTGTGTTCCAGAGCTTCAATCTGGTGCCGGTGCTCACCGTGCGTGAGAACATCGTCCTGCCCATCCAGCTGGACGGGGGAAGGGTGGACGAGGACTATGTGGGCCAGGTGGTCTCCGCCCTTGGGCTGGAGAAGAAGCTTCAAAACCTGCCCAGCCAGCTCTCCGGCGGCCAGCAGCAGCGGGTGGCCATCGCCAGGGCCCTGGCCGCGAAACCCGCCATTTTGCTGGCCGACGAGCCCACCGGCAACCTGGACAGCCGCACCAGCCAGGACGTGCTCTCCCTGATGAAGGTGACGGGCCGGAGGTTCGCCCAAACCATGGTGATGATCACCCACAACGAGGAGATTGCCCAGCTCTCCGACCGGATTGTCCGCATCGAGGACGGCCGGATTGCGGCGCGGTAAGGGGGCGGAGGCCATGAACGTCGGAAACGGCAAATGTATCCGCCATCTGGCCTGGAAGAGTTTGCAGGCCAGCCGCGCCCGAAATCTCATCGCCGTCGCGGCCATCGCCCTGACGGCGGTGCTGTTCACCAGTCTGTTCACCATCGCCCTGTCCATCAACGAGGGCTTCCAGCAGAGCAATTTCCGCCAGGTGGGGGGCTTCTCCCACGGCGGGTTCAAGTACCTGACGGAGCAGCAGGCCGGGGAGCTGAAGGACGACCCCCTCATCGGCCAGTGGGGTATGCGGCGGTTCCTGGGTATGCCTACGGAGGTCCCCTTCAACAAGTCCCACGTGGAGATAAGCTGGTGCGACGCCAACGAGGCCCGCTGGATGTACTGCGACCCGGTGGAGGGTACTCTGCCGGAGGAGGGCACCGGCCAGGCCGCCACCGACACCCGCGTGCTGGAGCTGCTGGGCATCGAGCCGGAAATCGGGGCCCAGTTCACCCTCACCTTTGATGTGGACGGCCACGGGACCACCCAGAGCTTCACGCTGTCCGGCTGGTGGGAGTACGACGGGGCCATCGTGGCCAACCACATTCTGGTCCCCGAAAGCCGGGTGGACGCGGTCCTGGCGGAGTGCGGAGTGGACCCCAACAATCCCGCCGACACCATGACCGGCGTCTGGAACCTGGACGTAATGCTGAAGAGCGGTTCCCGGCACATCGAGCAGGATTTGAACCAGATTTTGGCCAACCACGGCTATCAGAGCGAGACCGCCGGGGACAACTACATCGACACCGGCGTCAACTGGGGCTACACCGGGGCCCGGATCTCCGATATCGCAGACCCCACGGCGGTGGCTGCCATCGCCGCCGTGGCCCTGCTGATTATCTTCACCGGCTACCTCATCATCTACAATGTGTTCCAAATCTCTGTGGCCGGGGACATCCGGTTCTATGGCCTGCTGAAAACCATCGGCACAACTCCCCGGCAGCTGCGGAAAATCATCCGCCTCCAGGCCCTGGCCCTCTCCGCCGCCGGTATCCCCATGGGCCTGGCCATTGGATGGTTCATTGGCGGGCGGCTGACCCCGGTAATCGCCGCCCGGCTCAACGGAGTGCTGGCCGTCACTTCGGCGAGCCCCTGGATCTTCGCCGTCTCGGCCCTGTTCGCCCTGTTCACCGTCCTGCTCTCCTGCCGCAGGCCGGGGAAAATGGCGGCAAAGGTCTCCCCGGTGGAGGCGGTGCGCTACACCGAGGGCGGCAATGAGAAAGCCCGCGCCAAGGGCCGGAGGGCCCGGAAGGTCTCCCCCCTCTCCATGGCCCGGGCCAACCTGGGCCGCAGCAGGGGCAAGACGGCGGTGACGGTCCTCTCCCTCTCCCTGGCGGTGGTGCTGCTTACCGTGACGGTGAACTTCGCCGGCGGCTTCGACATGGACAAGTATGTCTCCAGCTTCACTGCCAGCGACTTCATCGTGGCCAACGCGGGCAAGTTCCAGACCAGCACCCTGTTCAGTGAGGAGCAGGCCGTGCCCCAGTCCGCTATCGACGCCATCGACGCCCAGGGCGGCGTCACAGGCAGCGGCGTGGTGTACGGCCAGACCGGCGGGGCCCTGGAATACGTCACTGAAGACTGGTTCCGGGCGAACAAGCAGCGGTTCTACACCCCGGAGCAGATGGACAACCTGATTCACTTGACCGGCCGGAACGAGGCAGGCCTGCTGGCCGACCGGGTCCAGCTCTCCGGCATGAGCGATTTTGCCCTGGACCACCTGACGGTGCTGGAC
>CALXGC010000035.1 GCA_944387755.1 uncultured Oscillospiraceae bacterium
TCGTCCCGCTCTTTGAGAGCCTGTTTCAGCTGGCGGGCGCTCATGTCAATCACATTGTGATCTTGCACAAATTCGTCGCGCTCAGAATCCGGCAAAGCCAAGAGCGCCAAGGCTTTCGCCATCCCCAAATCCGCAAGCGTTTGCGGATTTGAGTACCTCCGCGCAACCGCCATAAAGTTCTGGGCGGTTCGCTCTGAATAGGCCACTTTTTCGTTCAGCCAGGGCAGCCACTCCCCGTGGGGCAGCATCTCTTTTGCCTCAATGAGACACCGCCCAATGGTGAGGATGGCCTCTCCGCCCCTGCGCTGGGCGTCCAGAATCTCGCCGGTGATGGCCTCAATGGTCCGGCCCCCGGCGGGCTGAACCTGGTTCAAGACTTCAGGTATTCCCACCCCGCTCTGCCTCCTTCCGTTTCTTCTGCTCCTCCAGGAGCTGCCGCCGGGCCGCCAGGTCCAGCACGATGATGGGGTGGGCCTCGCCGGCCCGGCGGATTCCCACCGCAAAACAGATTGTCATGATACAACACCTCCTGCAAATGATTGACGGCCGCTAAAAGGGGCACGCAAAATCCTCTGGCAGCGTGAGCCGCTCCTGCTCCGGCTGAGAGACGGGCTGCCGGGCGGACGGAGCGGGCTGCTCCACAGACGACTCCCGGAAGCGCTGAAACCGCCCGTCGAAGAGCAGATAGATGCGGCCCCGCTGGCCCTCCTTGTTTTTGGCGATTTTCAGCACCCGGCGGCTGTGCTCCGGCCGGCTGGGCTCCTCCAGGTACAGCAGGAGGATGGCGTCCGCGTCCTGCTCAATCTGCCCGGACTCCCGCAGGTCGGACATCACAGGCTCCGCCTGCTCGTGCTTTCCGGCGCGCTCCGCCCGCGCCAGCTGGGACAGGGCCACCACCAGCCGGCCGTGCTCGTGGGCCAGCCGCTGGAGCCCCCGGCTGATGGCGGAGACCTGCTCCGTGCGGTTCATCCGCCGGTTCTCCGGCTCGATGAGCTGGAGATAGTCCACATAGACCGCCTCATACCGGTGGGCCAGGGCGTCCGCCTGGATGTCCTGGACGGACATGCCGCTGGCCTCGATGAGCTCCAGCTTCCGGGCGCGGATTTGGTCCGACTGGTCCGCCACCCGCTGCCACTCCTCGCCGGAGATCTGGCCGCGCTTGATGGCGGCCATCTCAATTCCGGCCAGATTGGCAATCAGCCGGTCCGCCAGCTTGTGCCGGTTGGTCTCCAGGGAGTAGAAGCCCACCCGCCGGTCTCTGGCCTGGTGGTAGGCCATGGAGATGGCCAGGGCAGTCTTGCCCGCCGAGGGATAGCCCCCCAGCACCGCCAGGTCCCCCATATCCACGTACAAGCCGCCGTCCAGCTTGGGCAGGCCCCAGGTCATGTATGTGTGGGGCGTCTCGTGGCGGTCGGAGAAGTCGTGGAGCATGTCCTCCATGGTCAGCCGCCCGCACCCCCGGCGCTCCACCAGCAGGGCGTTGAGCTGGCCGATGTACGTCCGGGCCTGGTCCATGTCCTGGGCCCCCTGGAGCTGTCCGGCCAGCTCCGCCGCCCTGGCCAGCCTGGCCTGCTCCCGGAGGAGGGCGGCGTACTCCCAGATATTCGCCGCGGTGGGCGTCAGCTCCATCAGCTCCAGCAGGTAGCGGTCCCAGCCGTCCTCCGGCCGGCCTCCCAACCTGTCCCGCACCGTCACCGGGTCGGTGGGCCTCCCGGCGGCAAACAGGCTCCGGATGGCCTCGAACACCATGCGGCACTTGGGCGTCACAAAATCCTCCGGCCGCAGGCGCTCCAGCGCCTCCCCCGCCAGCCTGGGCTCGATAAGCAGAGACCCCAGCACTGCCGTCTGGGCGGTCAGCTTGTCCTCCCCGCCTACCACGTCTCCACCTCCTCCCGCACCGGCGCCCCGGCCTCCCGGCCGCCCCGCCGCAGGGGAAACACCGACTTCCACGAGTTGGCCATGGACTGCTGAATCAGCAGCAGCTTGTCCTCCCGCCGGCCCTCGCTGAGCCGGTCCAGCTCGCTGAGGAGCATGCGCACCGCCCGCGCCGAGTTCACCGCCCGCAGCGTCACCCGCTGCTGGATAAAGGCCCCCAGCGCCCGGTGCAGTTCCTCGTCGCCGCCCACATAGGCCAGCAGCAGCGGCTTTGCGTCCTCCGCCAGGTCGTATTTCGTGGTCCGCCCCCTGTGGGGGGCTATAGGGGGTTTTTTCTCTCTCTCTTCTTTTTCTTCTTTCTTCTTTACTGGCGGATTCTCCGTCAGCGGCGTTTCCCGCTGACGGGTTTCACCGTTGACGGTGTTTCCGGACAACGGCGCTTCATCCTGGAGCACATAGACGTTCCGGGCAAATTTTCCGCCCCCGTCGTGGCTCTGCTCCCGCACCAGATAGCCCACCTCCTGGAGCTCCTCCAGCAGCCGCCGGATCTTGTCCCGGCCGCATCCGGCCTTCCCGGCCAGCCCCGCCACCGTGTAGCTCCAGTTCTCCGGCAGAGACGCCATCAGGGCAAACAGCCCCCGCGCCTCCAGACTCAGCCGCTGGTCCTGGGCAGCCGACCGGAACAGGACCACAAAGCCCTTTTTCCGGCCGGATTTAATGGTCTCCCCCATACCGGTCACTCCTCTCCGGGCCCGAACTGGGCTGTCTGGATGCGCTGGAACCACGCCCCCTCACGGGCCTTGTGGTCCGGCTCCTCCAGCCCCAGCAGCTCCGCCAGCAGGTACGCGCCGGACAGACTGGCGTACCAGCTCCTGGCCAGCTGGAAGTTTCTCTTCTCCAAATTTTCGCCGATCTGCGTTTCGAAGAAGGCAACCAGGCTATGCAGCTTCTCCAGCTGAGCGCTCCGCGCCTGGACGTCCAAATTCTTTTGGCTCATACGGATTTCTCCCCTTGTCAAATATTTGTTCCCATGGTATAATAAACCCGTTCTCATGGTAGACATTCCCTTGTCTGCCTTCGCTCCGGAGGTCCTTTCCTCCGGGGCGATTTTTTCACCCCCCTCTCACGATGAGATACGCCGCCAGCGCCAGAAAAAACGCCGTGGCGGACAGGCCCAGGAGAAACCACTCCAGGGCCTCGTACACCCGCGGCCAGCGCCGCCGAAGCTTGTCAAACATCCCGTCCAACCTCCTCCTGCTGCAAGGTCCAGAAGAGCTCCTTCGCCAGGCGCAGCACCTGAGAATCCGCGTGCCCGGCCTTTGCCGCCTCCAGCAGCGCCCAGGCCTGGGCCAGCAGCGGCGGGACCCGCTCCGATTTGCGGAGCAAAATGCCGTCCTCCTGCGGAATGATTTCCAGCCGGTCGCCGCGCTTCAGGTTCAGCGCCCGCCGGAGCTCCACAGGCAGCACCACCTGCCCCTCCGCGCCCAGCGGCCTTGTCATGTACGCCATGGGTCAACCTCCTCTTGTCTATATCCTTTTGGGGCCGCGGCCCATGAGCGCCCGCCCCGGAGCGGGGCGGCTGGACTTGCACCAGCGGCGCGTTATGCGTCGGCCTTGCGGGCGGTGTATTGGTATTCATCGTCGGCGTTGTAGACATACCAGGCGTGGAGCTGTTCGCTGTCCATGGGGCCGGGTTTGCTGGTTTCGATATAATCCACGGGGCCGAAGATGGAGGCGGTGGGTTCGATGGGGTCATGCTGGGCGATGATCTTTGCGGGCTTGCCGGGTTCCGTGCTGGGAATTTCGATGCGGTGCAGGAAAAGCAGCTTATCATAATACCATTCCGCCGTGAGGTAGCGCTCCTCCGCGTCCGTCCAGTCGATAGCCTGGATGTAGTCGGCCAGGCCGCCGGTGGCGTCAATTCGGATGGGGGCCTTGTCGTCGTCGTTCATGTCGCACAGCTCGAGTGTGACGAAGGGGAACGCGTGGGGGGGTGTTCCGCCGGAAGCTACTGGAAATCGTTCCAGTGTACTTGTACAGCTTCTTCATGGTGTTGTCCTCCTGTTCATGTTGTGCGGGCGATTTTGTTACCCATGAGCGCCCGCCCCGGAGCGGGGCGGCTGGACTTGCACCAGCGGCGGCGGGAGCCGTCGGCCTTGCGGGCGCTACCAGATTCCCGCGCGGATCAGCAGCTGGGTGGCCACCTCGATCACACGCTTCCGGCCGGCCTCCCGCTCCTCCTCGGTGAAGGGCACCTCCTGGTGGGGCGTGCAGGCCACGGAAATCCCCAGCTTGGGGCCGCAGTCGGTGAGCAGGGACTCGTCTACGTCCTGCACCTCGTCTCCGATAATCAGCAGATGGCGCCCCTTCCACCGCTTCAGGCGCCGTGTGTACTCCAGCTTGCCCAGCGTGGCCTGGTAGCTGCTTTCGGTAATCTCCACTGGGCAGCCCTCCAGCTCCTTCCGGTAACAGGTCTTGTTTTGGTGCCGGAACTCCTCTATTCGCAGCATGACGCCACCTCCTCTTCGCAGGATATTTTGGGGGGATTGTCCCCTATGCCCCCGGCCCGGCCGGGGGCTTGCGTTTTCTCTCTTGTCCCCCTCCCCCTGTCCGTGGTAAAATGCGGGAGAAAGGGGGTGATTTTGTGACAAAGCCAAATTTTGAAGATTTCCAAGACTTCCTAGAAGCCCATCAAAAGGAATTGTTCCAACAGCTCCAGCGAATGGATGTTCTCCAGGTAGACAGTCCCCTCATGCAAGAGGAACTGTCGCTGCTACTCCAAACGGTCCAGGACAATGCTGTCAGGTACACACAGGGGTATACTCAGCTTTCCCTGTATGCCTATCACACCTGGCTCATGGAGCAGTTAGGTCTGGAAGATCAAGGCCCCGCTTAACCGCATCCGAATGCTGGGAGCCACCAACCACCAGTTTTATTTCCTGCTTCCGCCGCCCTTGTAGCCCCACTACAAAGGCGGCAATTTCGTCCGCTGTGCCGGAGATCGTGACCTCCATCCCCCTCACCCCCTTTCCCTCCCCCGGCTTGTCAGGCCGGGGACTCTTTGGTTTCCTCTTTCTTGGCCGTTGCCCTGCGTCAGCTGGCGCGGGACTGAGATTCCAGACGGGCCATTGCGGCTACGCCCTCGGCATAGCCCAGCAGGAACTCCCGCTTAGGCGCGGGAAGCAGCTGGACTGCCTCCGCCAGGCTCTCCAGCAGGGTCTTCTCCTTCTCGTCCATGACCTTCCTCCTTTCTGGGTTGTCCTTCCTCCCGCCTCGTGGTAAAATTGGAGCGAAGAGAGGTATCTTTATGGATAGGACATCCAAGCAAATATTGAAAAAACTGGTTCGCTCCAAAAAAGGAACTGAATATGTGTGTGTCTTCGACCCTGCATGGGAAAGCTTCGGAGATATTGAAATTGAAGCTTTTGCAAAATTGCTTAAGCGAAGAACTGAAGATGTTCGTGCTGCAGTCCGCTTTCTAGAAGCACAGGGTTTTCTGGAATATCAACGCGGCAACGGAAGAAATGTGGGCTTCCATCTCTCGCACATGGGCCTGAACTGGCGGTATTTTCAGCGCAAGCAGCGGCTTGACTATATCGCCGACAAATGGCCGGATTTTATCGCCTTGATCATTTCCATTCTGTCTCTCATCACATCAGTAGTAGCCTTAACGAAACCGCAATAAGAGCGACAGCTTCTAAAATGACTACGGTTCTAAGCCTAGAAATTCGGACGTCTGCTGTTTGAACCATGCGCCACAGGCAGGAGTAACTTGGAATCTCTACCCCGTTAATGGAGAGCGTTTCTGGTTGCTTTGTGTTCATGACTTCCAGGGAATCGACCTCCATCTTGATTTTATTTTTCATCTCATCCCCTCTTTCACATCTTAGATTCAATATATCACGTCTAAGTTTCGTTGTCAACACTTTTTCACAACTGAGTTGTGTTTTTTCTTGACTTTTTATCTTGTCTGGGTTAATATGTATGCAGAGCAGAGAGGAGGTGAGGGGAATGGGAACCATTGCAGAGCGTATTGCCCAGTGTGTAAATGAGAGCGGACTTACAAAAACTGCGTTCGCAGAAAAAATCAAGGTAACACAGCAATATGTATCAAATCTCTGTTTGGGCAAAAAAATTCCCAGCGACCGCACAATTGCGGATATCTGCCGGGAATTTGATGTCAATGAAAATTGGCTGCGCACGGGTGAGGGACCGCCCTATGTGGGACGCAGCCGGGACGAGGAGTTGGCCTCGTTTTTTGGGAATGTGCTTCGGGGCGAGGACCCCGATTTCCGCCGGCGGTTGCTGTCAGTGTTATCCCGACTGTCCACGGATGAGTGGACCATGCTGGAACGTATGGCCTGGAGGCTGGTGGACGAGTTTCAGCCGGATCAGGCCAGCCGGGAAGAGGCCATTCCGGAGAAAGGCAAAAAAAATCCCGGCCCCTCGTAAGGGGGCCGGATTCCGGCGGATCATTTGATCCCCAGGACGAACCGATAGATGGCATTCAGTTTCCGTTTATCCATGCCGGACAGGAGAGTCAAAATTTTCTCCACGATCTCCCGCTCCCGCATACCCTCTTCTTCTCTGTGTTCCATCGGCGCGTCCTCCTCTCATGGTCTGCTGGCCGTACCTCTATTATAGAACATATATTCGAAAAGTCAACTAGGAATTTCCACCTTTCCGATAAAACAGACATTGTGACCCCACCGCCGGACGGCGATAAAATACAAAAAGGGAGAAATGAGAAGTGAAAAAGCCAATTTATAAGCGTTGGTGGTTCTGGCTCATCGTTGTGATTGTCGTTCTGGCTATTGCCGGCAGTTCCGGCGGGGAAAAAGAAACTTCTGCGGACCCCGCCACAGATATTTCGGATACGTCTCAAACAAGCAGCTCTGCCTCACAGTCCATCCAACAGGACGCCTCTGCGGCAGATCAGTCTGCTGTGTCTACCGGTGAGACCACCTCGAACGAGCCGGCCGTATCACAAGAGTACAGGAACGCTCTGGTGAAAGCAGAGGCTTACAGCACCCGCTTGCAGATGTCCAAACAGGCAATTTATGATCAGCTCACCTCGGAGTATGGCGAGGGCTTCCCCGCCGACGCCGCGCAATACGCAGTCGATAACCTCCAGGCGGATTATCATGCAAATGCACTGGCAAAAGCGGAGTCTTACAGCGAGCGCTTGCATATGTCCAAGCAGGGAATCTATGACCAGCTCATTTCGGAATACGGCGAGCAGTTTACCCCCGAAGAAGCCCAGTATGCTGTGGATCATCTTCAGGCAGACTATAATGCAAACGCGCTGGAAAAGGCAAAGAGTTACTACTACAACATGAACATGTCTAAGGACGCTGTTTGGGATCAGCTCACTTCAGAGTATGGCGAGCAGTTTACGGCAGAAGAAGCGGATTACGCCATTGCCAACCTTGAGTAAAACTAGCTTCAGGAAAAGAGAAAGCCGCCCGGTGTGGGCGGCTTCTCAAAAATTTTTGAGCAGAACATTTGTTTTCTAACAGGAGGCGGCCATGGACCACAAGAACCCCCCGGACCTCACCGGCCTGGACGCGGCGGTCTACCTCCGCAAGTCCCGGATGGAGGAGGGGCTGGCCACCGATGAGGTGCTGGCCAAACACCAGAAGACGCTGTACAGCTACGCCGCCGCCCACGGCATCCACATCCTGGCGGAGTACCCCGAAGTGGTCAGCGGCGAATCGCTGTACGCCCGGCCTCAAATGCTCCGGCTGCTCCAGGATGTGGAGGACGGCCAGTACGGCGCCGTGCTGTGCATGGACCTGGACCGGCTCTCCCGCGGGCGGATGAAGGACCAGGGCGTCATCCTGGACGCCTTCCGGGAATCCGGCACACTCATTATCACCCCGGAGAAAATCTATAACCTGGCGGATGAGATTGACGAGGAGTATGCGGAGCTGAAGACCTTCATCTCCCGCCGGGAGTACAAGATTATCACCAAGCGCCTGCGCCGGGGGCTCCAGATGTCCATCCAGGACGGCTGTTATGTGGCAAACGCCCCCTACGGCTACCACAAAGCGATGGTGGACCGCAAGCCCACCCTGGAAATCTACGAACCAGAGGCCAAATTTGTGCGGATGATGTTTGAGCTCTACGCCAAGGGGTACGGCTGCGTGGCCGTGGCCCGCCACGTCAACGCCCTGGGGGCCCGCCCCCACCGCTCGGCGGAGTTTTCCCGGAACAGCGTGGCTAAAATATTACGCAATCCGACGTATATCGGGAAAATTGTCTGGAACCAGAAAAAGCACATCCGCAAGGGCGCCCAGGGCAACCAGAAGCATATCACCATCTACCAGCCCCGGAATCAGTGGACCATCACCGACGGCCTCCATCCGCCCATCATCAGCCGGGAGCTGTGGGAGACAGTCCAGGCCATCGCCGACGGCCGGTACCGCCCCGCCCGGAACGACGGCACGGTGCGCAGCCCCCTGGCCGGACTGGTGAAGTGCGCCAACTGCGGCCAGAATATGCAGCGTATGGTGATGAAGGGCAGCGCCTATCTGCTGTGTACCCGCCCTGGCTGCTGCGCCTCCACGAAAATCTCCTTGGTGGAGGGGCAGATTCTGAACTACCTCACCGACACTCTGGCCAAGCTGACCATGGACCAGCCCCAGCACATCCCCGGCCGGGACACCGATGTGCTGGAGACGTCCCTGGCCCAGGTGAAGGACGCCCTGGCCGGCACGGACCGGCAGAAGAACCGGCTCTATGAGCTGCTGGAGCTGGGGGAATATGACCTGGCGCTCTTCCGGGAGCGCATGGCCGCCGTGAAAGAGAAGCGGGCTGGCCTGGAAAAGAAGGAGGCGGAGCTGGAGCGCTCCCTGCAGGAAATGCAGTGCTCCAACCCCGCCCTGCTGGCTGAGAAAATCCGCGCCGTCCTGGACGCCTACGGCACCGCCGACGCCGCGGGGAAAAATGCCCTGCTCAAATCCGTCCTGGAAACCGTCTGGTACAAAAAAGAGAAGAAAACCAAATCTGCCGACTTTCAGCTGCAATTCCGCCTCCGCGCCATGTAAATTCGGACTTTTGGAGAGTATTAAAGACGCTATATCTTCCGATAAGGACTGCATCGAGGATCTGCGCGTCTATCCCACCCGCGGGTGTCAGGAGGCCATTGACCGTGCGGTCTCCGTGCGGGCGGGCAGCGCGGAGCTGCTGTATGCCTATCTGGACGTGGAGCCGGTGGCCTTCAACCGGGGCTTCTACACGGTGGATGTGCGGTATTTCTACCGCATCACCGCGGACGCCTTTGTGGGGGCGGCCCGGCCGGTGGAGATCAGCGGTCTGGCGGTGTTTGACAAGCGGGTGATTCTCTTCGGCAGCGAGGGGAGCGCCAAGGTGTTCTCCTCCCAGGGCCAGGAGAAGGCGCTGGACGTGCAGAATCTGCCCGCCCGCAGCCTCCCCACCGTGGTGCTGGAGGCGGTGGACCCCATCATTCTGAACATGAAGCTGGTGGACGTGTGCCAGTGCCGCCCCTGTGAGAGCTGCTGTGAGATTCCCCCCGCCATCTGCGCCTGTTTCCCGGAGGAGCTGGTGACGGGCGGAGACGTCCACCGCCTGTACGTCACCCTGGGCCAGTTCACCATCCTGCGCATGGAGCGGGACACCCACCTGCTCATGCCCGCCTACGACTACTGCATGCCGGAGAAGGCGTGCGACTGTCAGGGCCCCCAGTGCGGTGAGGACCCCTGCGAGATCTTCCGCAAGGTCCAGTTCCCCGTGGAGGAGTTCTTCCCCCCCAACAGCGCCTCTCCCGGCTCCGACCGCTGGCAGGACGTCCGCGGGTGCTGCTCCTAAAATACGCAAAAGAAGGCGGCCTGAAAAAGGCCGCCTTCTTTTGCGCGCCCCCCGCGCATCACATCAGGGGGGCAAACAGGCGCAGAATGTTCCGGTAGAGCTGAAGCAGGGGGTTGAGGTGCCGCCACTGGCGCAGGGAGATGGGCTGGCTGACCCGCCGCGTCTCCTCAAAGTCCCGGCGGATGTCCTGGATACAGGGGGCCTCGTACAGCCAGACGCCGTCTTCAAAGTGGAGAAACAGGCTCCGGTAGTCCAGATTCACCGTCCCCACCGCGGCAAAGCGGTCGTCCACCACAAAGTTTTTGGCGTGGATAAAGCCGGGGGTATACTCATAGATCCGCACCCCGGCCTCCAGCAGAGGCGGGTAGTGGGCGCGGGTCACTTCAAAGACATAGCGCTTGTCCGGAATATGGGGGGTGATAATACACACGTCGATTCCGGACTTGGCCGCGTTGCACAGGGCGGTGTTGGTGGCCACGTCGATGACCAGATAGGGGGTTGTGATATAGATATACTTCCGGGCCGCGCGGATCAGATTCAGATAGACCGTCTGCCCCACCGCCTCCCGGTCCAGCGGGGTGTCCGTATAGGGCTGGACATAGCCGGTCCAGGGGCGGACCGGCGCGGGCTCCGGGCGGAAGCGCCGGAAATCCTCCTCCCGGCCGCAGCAGTGGTCCCACATGGTGAGGAACATCACCGTCATGGACCACACCGCGTCCCCCTCCAGCACAATGGCGCTGTCCTTCCAGTGTCCGAAGCGCTCCCGGACGTTGATATACTCGTCCGCCAGGTTGATTCCCCCGGTAAAGCCCACTCTGCCGTCGATAATCATGAACTTCCGGTGGTCCCGGTTGTTGAAGCGCAGAGACATCACCGGCACAAACCGGTTGAACACCTGGCACTGGATTCCCTTGGCGGCCAGACGCTGGTTATAGTCGCGGGGGAGGGTGAACATGCACCCCATGTCGTCGTAGATCAGGCGCACCTCCACCCCCTTGGCGGCCTTCTCCTCCAAAATTTCCAGAATGCTGTCCCAAAACACCCCAGGCTGAAGAATAAAATACTCCAAAAAAATATAGCGCTCCGCCCGGCGCAGCTCCTCCAGCATACGGGGAAACGCCAGGTCTCCCAGGGCGAAGTACTCCGTCTCTGTGTTGGTATAGGCGGGGCAGTGGGCGAAGTTTTCCAGATACCGGGCCTGTCCGGCGGCGTCCTCCCCCATCACCACCAGGTCCTCCGCCTTGAAGTCCGTCCGCAGGTTCTCCTCGGACTGCTCCGCAATGCGGCTCATCCGCCGTCTGATGCGCTGGGACACATATCCGCCCCCCACCAGCAGATAGAAAATCCCCCCGAACACCGGAAAGGGCAGCACCAGAATCAGCCAGGCAATCTTATACCCCGGCTCCATCCGGCTTCCCACAATCAGCAGGGCCGCCGCTATGCTCAGCCCGATAAACAGCCAGTACATCCCCGCTGTGTGCTCGGAGAAAAACGTGACCGTCAGCGCCAGCACCGCCACCTGAGCCAGCAGAGACAGGCCCACAAAAACAGAGCGGTGGAACAGAATATACAGCGCTTTCTTCATGGCCTCTCCTCTCTTCTGCCTTCAGGCTGCTGAACTGGGCGGATAGAGCCCGTTGGGGAGGGGCCGGCCCCTCCCCTCTGGCCGCCCCCATAGTTTCACCCCGAAACGCCCGCGCAATCCCTCAGGTTCTGACCAGGGAGCACTGGATCTGCCCCCCGTCCAGGCGGATGACGCCGTAGCTGGAGCGGGCGGCGCCGGGGTTCATCACCCACAGGCCGTCCTCCTGCCGCTGGCAGTAGGGCTGATGGGTGTGGCCGAAGAGGAGAATCTCCGCCCCGGCCTTCCGCGCCTCGGCCATCGCGGTCTGATAGCCGGACTTCACCCGCCACAGGTGGCCGTGGGAGAGCAGAATCACCCGCCCGCCCAGGGTGATGCGCCGGATCAGCGGCTCCATGGTCCAGCCGTCGCAGTTGCCTGGAACCCTGCAGATGGGGAGCATGGGGAACTCCATGGCCAGCTCCTCCGCGTCCCGCAGCAGGTCCCCCAGGTGGATCACATGGTCCGGCTTGCCCTCCTCCACAGCCTGCTCCATGGGGAAGAGGGCGCGGTGGGAGTCGGAAAACACGAAAATTTTCAAGTACGTCACCTCCCCGTTCCAGACGCATATACTGAAACGGAACCAGAAATTTTTGTCCCCATTCTTTTGTGTGTTCCCGCCCCCGTGGGGGGCGAAAACGCCAGGAAAACATTTCGAAACCGGGAACGCAAAAGGGAATTGGGCGCATTTTTTAAGGAGTGAACAGACATGCAGGGATCTTTCAAGCCTCCCGCCGGCGAGGAGGCCCGCCGCGCCCTCTCTCAGCTGGCCCAGTCGGGGGACGCCAGGCGGCTGGCCGCGCTGGTCCAGCGGAGCGGCGGGACCCAGGCCGCCCAGGCGGCGGCAAAGGGGTCGCCGGAGCAGCTCATGGGCCTGGTAAGCCAGCTTATGGGGACCAAGGAGGGGGCGGAACTGGTGGAGCGCCTGCGCCGCCAGGCGGAGAAGGCTGGTCTGTCCTGAAAACCTTGTCCCAATTCTCCTGTCTGTTCCCGCCCCGCAGAGGGCGGGAAGGACAGGAGACGCTTTAAACCTGGGAAAAACCTTCGGGAGGGGGAAGCGGACATGGGGGAGCTGGAGGAAAAACTGAACGCCATCCTGGGGGACCCGGCGGCCATGGAGCGCATTTTCTCTCTGGCCCAGTCCCTGGGAACCTCCGCGCCCCCCTCCGGGGAGCCGCCGGAGAGCGGCGGCCCGGACCCGGAAAAAACCGGCCCCTCCCTCCAGGGAGAGGCGCCTCTGGACCCAAAGCTGCTTCAGCTGGGAATGCGGCTGTGGCAGGAGTACCAGACCGGAAATCCCCGCACAGCGGCCCTGCTGGAGGCTCTGCGCCCCTTCCTGCGGGAGAAGCGCCGGGCCAGGCTGGACCGCGCGGCGCAGATTGCCCGGCTGTCCCACGTCATTCGCATCGCCCTCCAGGTCCTGGGGGAGAGACAGGAGGAGGAGCATGTATAACCGCTATATCCCCGTCCCCGCGGAGGACCAGTGGGAACCCGCCGCGCCCCCCGGCGGTTCCGCGCCCTCCGGCGGCTTCTCCCTCCCCTTCCTCACCGGAGAAAACGGCCTGTCCGGCCTTCTCCGCGCCCTGAAGCTGGATGACCTGGACGCCGGGGACCTGCTTATGCTGCTGATTGTTCTCCTCCTGCTGTCGGAGGGCGACAACCTGGAGCTGGCCATCGCCCTGGGCCTTGTGCTGGTCCTGGGCCTTGGAGACGGAACACAGGAGGGAAAAAAGCCTTCCCCCCGCAGGAGGGAAGGTGGCCCCGAAGGGGCCGGATGAGGGGGCGGCGGACAATTGATGTTTGGTTCACGGGCGGCCAAAGGCCGCCCCTACAGCAACGGACGTGCGTGGGGCGCGACGGCCCCGGCGCGCCCGCCAATCATCACGACAGCTTGTGGAGCGCCGTCCCGTCCGGCAGGGCAAAGGATGCGGTATCCGGGCAGGGGGCCTGTACCTGGGCATAGGCCGTCATGCGGTAGACCAGCGCGCCCTCCGTCTCCCGTTCGGCGGAGATCAGCAGGCCGTTGTCTGTGCTGACCCAGTAGCGCTCCAGGACGTCCTCTCCGGTCCGGACCTCCACATAGACGCAGGGGTAGGAGCCCCGCAGCTCATAGCCGGCGGCGGTGATGTCCGTCTGGTCCAGGTCCAGCACCGTCTCATAGGTGGGGATGTGCTGGGCCAGGTCGGCGGAGCGCCCGTCCGCCGGAAAGGCGTTCCAGGTCTCTGAGCCCTCGTACCAGTAATAGACGCGCTCCGGCCCCGCCAGGTCGTGGCGCACCGCCCCGGAGGGGAGCGTCTGCCGGGTATGGGACCAGCCGCCGTCCTCCCAGTACTGGACCGCGGAGGTGCTGGAGCCCCCCTCCCACAGCAGCTCCACCGTCAGCTCCCGGTAAAAGCTGTCCGGGCGCTCCAGCGTGGCCACAATGCTCTGGACGGTCTCCGGCGTCACCGACACCTGCCAGTACTGGCCGCCTCCGCCGTCCGCCCCGCCGGAGGCGTCCCCGCCGCCGTCCGGAAGGGTGATGGAGGGAATCTGGACAAAAAACAGGCTCCGGCCAAAGCTGGCAAAGATGGCCGCCACAATCAGGCAGATAATCGCAATGGTAATGGCCAGACGCCTTTTGGAGTCCAAATGCTCACCTCCTGACGCGCAGGGGCGGGTATTTTCCCCGCGCGTATCTTCGAAAACGGCGCGCCGGGTCGTCGCGCCCTACTGAAACGGCGCGCCGGGCCGTCGCGCCCCACAACAAATCGAAACGGCGCGCCGGGCCCGGTTTACCCCAAAAACTCCTCCGGTGGTTCCGGGCGCAGGCCGAAGCGCCACTCAATGGCGCCGGCAATGCGGCGGCAGGCGTGTCCGTCGCCGTAGGGGTTGACGGCGTGGGCCATGGCGGCGTAGGCGCTCTCGTCTTTCAGCAGCTCGCCGGCCATGGAGAAGATGGCCTCCTCCTCCACCCCGGCCAGCTTCACGGTGCCCGCCTGGACGGCCTCCGGCCGCTCGGTCTCCCGCCGGAGCACCAGCACCGGCTTGCCCAGGGCGGGGGCCTCCTCCTGAAGGCCGCCGGAGTCGGTCATCACCAAATAGCACCGGGCCATCAGATTGTGCATTTCATCCACCGCCAGCGGGGCAATGAGATGAATCCGGGGGTGGTTGTCCAGATACTTGTGGGCGGCCTCCTGGACCACGGGGGACAGGTGGACGGGGTAGACCAGCTCCGTCTCCGGGAAGGCGTCGGCAATGCGCCGCAGGGCGGTCATGATATTGGCCATGGGCTGGCCATAGTTCTCCCGGCGGTGGCAGGTCACTAAAATGACCTTCCGGCCGGCGTAGTCCAGCCGGTTCAGGACGTCCTCCTGGAAGACAAACCGCTCCTTCACCGTGGTCTTCAGGGCGTCGATCACCGTGTTTCCGGTGAGGAACACCCCGGTTTTGATGTTCTCACGGGCCAGATTTTCCCGGTTTGTCACCGTGGGGCAGAAGTGCAGGTCGGCAATGGCCCCCACCATCTTCCGGTTCATCTCCTCCGGGAAGGGGGACCACTTGTCATAGGTGCGCAGGCCGGCCTCCACGTGTCCCACGGGGATCTTGTGGTAGAAGGCGGCCAGCGCCCCGGCAAAGGTGGTGGAGGTGTCCCCGTGGACCAGCACCAGGTCGGGCCTGGCCTCCTCCAGCACGCCCTCCATGCCCAGGAGGCATTTCGACGTGATGGTGGACAGGGTCTGCCGGGGCTCCATAATATTCAGGTCATAGTCGGGCTTGAGATGGAAAATCTCCAGCACCGAGTCCAGCATCTCCCGGTGCTGGGCAGTGACGCAGCACAGGGCCCGGATGTTCTCCCGCCGGGAGAGCTCCAGAGCCAGGGGGGCCATTTTGATGGCCTCCGGCCGGGTGCCGAAGATGGTCATAACGGTGACAGGCTTCATTTGTCAGATTTCTCCTCCTCGCCGAAAAAGGTCTCGCTCCCCGCCACGTCGGGGGGCGGATTGCGCAGCTTCCGGGGCTTGGCCCCGGTCCGCCCCGGAGGCGGAGGGGCGCCGGTCTGGTCCGGGTGGTTGATCCGGTCCAGGTACAGCTTGGCGGCCATACCTCCCGCCACGCACAGGGCCATCAGCACCAGCATGGCCCGCAGCACGCTGGTGGTGGTGAGCACCACGGCGGACAGGCCCAGAATGGCGCTGATGACGTACAGCACCGCCACCGCCTGCTTCTGGTTGAAGCCCATATCGATGAGCCGGTGGTGGATGTGCCCCCGGTCGGGGGACATGGGGCTCTTTCCGTGGGACACCCGCCGGAAGATGGCAAAGCAGGTGTCAAAGATGGGCAGGCCCAGCATTAAGAAGGGCACGGCGAAGGAGATGATGGCATAGGATTTGAACAGGCCCTCTATGGACACTGTGGCCAGAATAAAGCCCAGAAACGTCGAACCCGTGTCCCCCATGAAGATCTTGGCGGGGTTCAGGTTATAGGGCAGAAAGCCGATACATCCCCCCGCCAGGGCGGCCATCAGCAGCGCCACGTCGGGCTCCGCCACCGTGAGGGCGATGACCAGCATGGTCATGGAGCTGATGGTGGACACCCCGCAGGCCAGGCCGTCCAGGCCGTCGATGAGATTCACCGCGTTGGTAATGCCCACAATCCACAGCACCGAGATGGGGATGGACAGCCCCCCCAGCACCCAGTAGGGGTCGCTGCTGAACACGTTGGGGTTGGAGAGAATCTCAATCTTGTTGCCCATCAGCACGGCGATGGAGGCCGCGCAGATCTGCACCAGCAGCTTCGGCATGGCGGGCAGGGCGTAGATATCGTCAAAAATGCCCAGAATCACAATGACCACCGCCCCCAGCAGCATTCCCCGCAGGGGGGCGTCCAGGGGGATGAAAATCAGCGCGCTGAGGATAAATCCAAAGAAGATGGCCAGGCCCCCCATCCGGGGGATGGGGTGGGTGTGCATCCGGCGGCTGTCCCTGGGCACGTCCACCGCCCCCACCCGAAAGGCCAGGGAGCGAACCACCGGGGTGGTGATAAAGGCCACGATGGCGGCGGTGAGCAGGGCGGCCGCCACCGCGCCGATGACAGAAATCTGTACAGGCATAAAAGTTCCTCTTCGTATTTTCTTCTCCCCCTCCGGGGGAAAATAAAATCTTACCAGGCCACAAAGCCGACCTTTTTATAGACCTTCCGGAGGGTCTTATTGGCCACATAGGCGGCCTTCTCCGCGCCGGCCCGATAGACGCTCTCCAGATAGGCCTTGTCGGAGAGAATTCGGCCGGCCTCCTCCCGGATGGGGCGGAGGGTCTCCACCACGGCCTCGCCCACGGCGGGCTTGAACGCGCCGTAGCCCTGGCCGTCGAACTCCGCCTCGATCTCCGCGAAGCTCTTGCCGGTGACGGCGGCGTAGATGGACATGAGGTTGGACACGCCGGGCTTGCGCTCCGGGTCATAGCGGACGCAGCGCTCTGTGTCGCTGTCGGTGACGGCCCGCTTGAACTTGCGCAGAATGTCCTCCGGCCGCTCCATCAGGTAGATGGAGCCGTTGGGGTCCTTGTCCGACTTGGACATCTTGCTGGTGGGGTCGCTGAGGGACATAATCCGGGCGCCCACCTTGGGGATATAGGGCTCCGGAATTTTGAACACGTCGCCGTAGACGTGGTTGAAGCGCTCGGCCACGTCCCGCGTCAGCTCCACATGCTGCTTCTGGTCGTTGCCCACGGGGACGAAGTCGGGCTGGTAGAGCAGGATGTCGGCGGCCATCAGGGCGGGGTAGGTGAACAGGCCGCCGTTGATGTTGTCGGCGTTTTTGGCGGACTTGTCCTTAAACTGGGTCATGCGGCTGAGCTCGCCGAACATGGTGTAGCAGTTGAGCACCCAGCCCAGCTGGGCGTGGGCGGGAACCTGGGACTGGATGAACAGGGTGTTCTTCTCCGGGTCCAGACCGCAGGCGATATACTGGGCAAGCTGGGCCAGGGTGCGGCGGCGCAGGGCGGCGGGGTCCTGCCGCACGGTGATGGAGTGCATGTCCGCCATAAAGTAATAGTTGTCAAACTCGTCCGTGCGCTCCACCCAGTTTTTAATGGCCCCCAGGTAGGAGCCCAAAGTCAAATCGCCGCTGGGCTGAATGCCGGAGAGCATAACTTTTTTCTTCTCTGTCTCCACAGAAAATCACAACCTTTTTTGAAAATTCCCAATTCTATTTTTTATTGACGTTCCCGCCCCCTGCGGGGCGGGAACGCGCAAACAGAGCCGGCGCTCACACGGATACAGCATAGCACATCTCGCCGGCAAAGGCAACGTTCCGCGCCTCCATTTCATGGTTTTGTCATATTTGCCGCCAGATTCCGCCCGTTCTCTTTGTGCCTCTTGACTTTCCCCGGTGTTTCGGTATGATAAAGGAGGAGACCGGCGGACCGCTGTCCGCCTGAAATTTTGGGCGTTCTCGGCGTTTGGAGGAAAATAGAATGAGACGTTTTACTGTGGCTGTCATTCAGCTGTGTTCCGGGACAGACCGTGAAAAGAATCTGGAGGCCATCGCCGGCTATGTCCGGGAGGCGGCGGAGCGGGGGGCGCAGGCCGCCGCCCTGCCGGAATTTGCCGTCTACCGGGGGCTGGAGATGGACCGGTACGCCGAGGAGGTCCCCGGCGGACCGTCCTTCCGGCTCTTCTCCCAGCTGGCCAGAGAGACCGGGATGTGGCTCAACTGCGGGAGCATCTATGAAAAGAATCCCCAGGATTCCCGCCCCTATAACTGCAACCTGCTCTTCCGCCCCGACGGGACGCTGGCGGCCCGGCACCGCAAGCTCCACCCCTTCGACGCGGAGCTCCCCGACGGGGTGGCCGTGCGGGAGTCGGACCAGGTGACGCCCGGCGGGGATATCGTCACGGTGGATACCGGCGGCTTCGGCCGCTGGGGCCTGGCGCTGTGCTATGACCTGCGCTTCTGCGAGCTGTTCCGCATTCAGGCCCTGGAGGGCGCGCAGGTGCTGTTTGTCCCCGCCTGCTTCGCCCTCAACAGCGGCAAGGACCACTGGGAGGTGCTGCTCCGGGCCCGCGCCATTGAGAACGGCTGCTATGTGATTGCCCCCGACCAGTGCGGACCGGGGGCGGAGTTCCCCGCCTACGGCCGCTCCATGGCGGTGGACCCCTGGGGCAACGTGATTGCCCGCGCCCCCGACCGGCCCGGCCTGGTGCTGGCGGATATCGACCTGGACTATGTGGACCAGGTCCGGCGGCAGGTGGGCACCCTGAGCAACCGCCGGGGGGACCTCTACCGCCTGGAAAGGAGAGGATAACCCATGCAGGTGCGGAAGGGCTTTTTTCTGACCATTGTCTCCGCGGTGATGTTCGGCAGTATGCCCATGTTCGCCCAGGCCATCTATGCCGGCGGGGGCACCCCCTTTACCCTGTCCTTTCACCGCTTCTTCTTCAGCATTCCGTTCCTGTTCGGTCTGGCACTCTGGTCCCACGCCTCCTTCCGCATCGACGGGCGGCAGCTCCGGCGCGTCATTCTCCTCTCCGTGGGCATGGCCACCACCCCCCTGCTGCTGTACTGCTCCTATCAGTATATCTCCGGGGGCATGGCCACCACCCTGCACTTTGTCTATCCGGTGCTGGTGCTGCTGGGCTGCGCCCTGCTGTTCCGGGAGCGGATTACCCGGCTTCAGGCCCTGTGCTGCCTGCTGTGCGTGGCCGGCATTGTGTGCTTCTATACGCCGGGTGAGCAGGCGGGCGCGCTGGGCATTCTTCTGGCCCTGCTCTCCAGCGTCAGCTACGCCTTCTATATCATCTATTACGCCCGCAGCGGCCTGGCAGACCTCAACCCCTATCTGCTGTGCATGTACCTGGCCGTGTTCAGCGCCGCCGAGTCGGCTCTGGCCGCCGCCCTGGCCGGACAGCTCACCTGGTCCCTCCCCCCGGAGATCTGGGCCCTGAGCGTGCTGTTCGCCTTTCTGATGGTGGTGGTGGCCTCCGTGTGCTTTCAGCTGGGCGCAAAGTGGATTGGACCCCAGATGGCCTCCATGGTCAGCACCTTCGAGCCCCTCACCAGCGTGGTGGGCGGCCTGCTCTTTCTCCACGAGGCCCTCACCCTCCGCTCCCTGACGGGCATTGTGTGCATTCTGCTGGCCGTGGTTCTCCTGGCCTGGAAGGGCTCCAGCCAGGAGGAGCAGGGGCGGAAGGCGCCGGCGCAGCGCTCCTGAGCGGCCCTGGGTATTCCGCGCAATTTTTCTCCCTGCCGCCCCGCCGGGAGCGGGGGCGCGCAAAAGAACCGAAACCGGTTTTGCAAGAAATATGATTATGAGATGGAGGAAACCAATATGGCACTTGACATGACGTATTTTGAGGAGATGGAGGCCAAAATTCCCAAGGGAAAGGTCCGTACCCGCTTTGCCCCCTCCCCCACCGGCTATATGCATGTGGGCAACCTGCGCACCGCCCTGTACACCTGGCTCATCGCCCGGCACAACAAGGGTACGTTTATCCTGCGCATTGAGGACACCGACCAGACCCGCCAGGTGGAGGGCGCGGTGGAGGTCATCTACCGCACCCTGGCCGAATGCGGCCTGGACCACGACGAGGGCCCCGACGTGGGCGGCCCCGTGGCCCCCTATATCCAGACCCAGCGCCGGGACACCTATGGCAAGTACGCCCGCCTGCTGGTGGAGAAGGGCGGCGCATACTACTGCTTCTGCGAAAAGACCGAGTCCGAGGAGGATGCCGGTGAGTTCGACCGGCCCAGCGACCCCTGCCGGGAGCTGGACCCCGCCCAGGCCCAGGCACGGGTGGACGCCGGAGAGCCCTATGTCATCCGCCAAAAAATCCCCCGGGAGGGCACCACCACCTTCCACGACGCCATCTTCGGGGACATCTCTGTGGAGAACAGCTCCCTGGACGACCAGGTGCTCATCAAGCGGGACGGCCTGCCCACCTATAACTTCGCCAACGTCATCGACGACCACCTGATGGGCATCACCCACGTGGTCCGGGGCAGCGAGTACCTGTCCTCCGCCCCCAAGTACAACCTGCTCTACCAGGCCTTCGGCTGGGACGTGCCCACCTATGTCCACTGCTCCCCCGTCATGCGGGACGCCCACAACAAGATGTCCAAGCGCCACGGGGATCCCTCCTACGAGGACCTGAAGGCCCAGGGCTATCTGACCCCGGCCATTCTGAACTATGTGGCCCTGCTGGGCTGGTCCCCCAAGGGCGACCTGGCGGAAAAAGAGGTCTTCTCCCTGCCGGAGCTGGTGGACGCCTTTGAGCTCTCCGGCGTATCCAAGTCCCCCGCCATCTTCGACATCGGCAAGCTCACCCACTTCAACGCCCTGTACCTCCGCTCCATGTCCCCGGAGGCGTTCGCCCAGACGGCGGAGCCCTATATCCGCCAGAGCGTGAAGAACCCCAATCTGGACACGGCGGCCATCGCCGGCCTGCTCCAGGCCCGCTGCGAGAAGCTCACCGACATCCCCGAAAAGGTGGATTTCTTTGACGCGCTGCCCGACTACGACGTGAATCTGTTCGCCAACAAGAAGTCCAAATCCACCCTGGACTCCGCCAAGACCATGCTCTCCGCCGCCGCCGGGCTGCTGGACAACCTGCCCGCCTGGGACCAGAACATGATTCACGACAGCCTCATGGGCCTGGCCGAGGGCCTGGGGGTGAAAAACGCCACGCTCATGTGGCCGGTGCGCATCGCCGCCGCCGGAAAATCCGTCACGCCCGGCGGGGCCGTGGAGATCTGCTATATTCTGGGCCGGGAGGAGACCGTCCGCCGCCTGAAGGCCGGGCTGGAAAAGCTGGGCTGAAACTAACCGCCGGTTTGGCCCTGTCCGGCGGGCGCACAATGTGCGCCCCTACAGGGGCGGGCGCGCCGGGGCCGCCGCGCCCCACACACACGTCTGTTGCTGCCGTAGGGGCGGCCTTTGGCCGCCCGCCCCCTTTTGAAAGGGGGTGCCGCCCAACGGGCGGCGGGGGATTGCGCCCCCCTTGTGAAAGGGGGGCGGCCCGAAGGGCCGGGGAAATTCCGAAGCAATGGGCGCGCCGGGGCCGCCGCGCCCCACGCATATGTTCGCTCCCTCATCCGGCGCTTCGCGCCACCTTCCCCCCTGTGGGGGGGAAGGCTTTGGAATATGCGGCTGCTCCCAAGTATCCGTCCATTACCATACCACACCGGCGGTTCCGGCGCAAGAACCCCTTGCAAAACCGGCGGGAAGCCGTATAATAGAGTTCGGAATTTTTACAGGCAGAAAAAATTCTGCTTTCATGCAATAAAAACGCTCTGTTCTGCATTATAAAAATGACAGGAGTAACGAGATCATGTTGACGGTACTTGCCGCACTGCAAATGGAATATGGTAGGGTGTGCTCCAGCGACCTGGAGCCGCTGATGGCCGGGCTGGCTGCGGGAGACCAGGCGGCGCTGGGGGAGCTGTACCACCGCACCCGAACGGCGGTGTACGGCCTGGCGCTGTCCATTCTGCGCCACGGCCACGACGCCGAGGACGTGACCCAGGACACCTTTGTCCGGGCCTGGGAGAAGGCGGAGCAGTACCGCCCCCAGGGGACGCCCATGGCCTGGCTGCTGGCCATCACCCGGAATCTGGCCCTGATGAAGCTGCGGGAGCGCGGCCGCACCCAGGACCTGCCCCCGGAGGACTGGGCCTCCTTTGCGGTGGAGTCCCACGACGTCACCACAGAGGACCGCACGGTCCTCGACGCCGCCCTGTCCGCCCTCTCAGACGAGGAGCGGCAGATTGTCATGCTCCACGCGGCGGCGGGCCTGAAGCACCGGGAGATTGCCCAGCTTTTAGAACTGCCCCTGTCCACGGTGCTCTCCAAGTACCGCCGCGCCCTGTCCAAGCTGAAACAAAAACTGGAAGGAGGTGACGCCCGATGACCGATCAGGAGCTGGAGGCCCGGCTGCGCGCCGCCCTGGAGCACGCCGCTCCCGACGATTTGGAGGGAGTGCTCGCCCGCATTTCCCCTAAAACGGCGTCTCACCCGGCGCCCATCCCCCTGGAGCCGGTCCGGAAGAGGAGGCGCTGGCTGCCTGCCGCCGCCGCGGCCTGTCTGGCGCTGGTTCTGGCCGGCGGCGGAAGCTGGTATCTCCAGAACAACACCGTGGCCTCGGTGGTCTCTCTGGATGTAAACCCCAGCGTGACCCTGGACGTGAACGCCCGTGAGAAGGTCCTCTCCGCCACGCCGCTGAACGGGGACGGGGCGGACATTCTGGACGGCATGGACCTCACCGGCGCGCAGGTGGACGTGGCCATGAACGCCATCGTGGGGTCTCTGCTGAAGAACGGCTATGTGGATGAGCTGGCCAACTCCATTTTGATTACGGTGGAGGACGACGACGCCCAGCGGGGCGCCCAGCTTCAGCAGGAGCTCACCGCCCAGGCGGACGCCATCCTGGCCAGCGCCCAAATCAACGGGGCCATACTCTCCCAGACCATCCAGAACGGAGGGGAGCTCCAGCAGCTCGCGGACTCCTACGGCATTACCGCCGGAAAAGCGGCCCTGATTCAGGATATTGTAGGCCGCTCCAACGGCCTGCACACCTTTGAGGAGCTGGTGGGGCTGTCCATCAACGACCTGAACCTGCTGTACACCTCCCTCACCGACGCCCCCGCCGGACAGACGGATCAGGCCGGACAGACCGGCCAGGGCGCGGACAGCGCCCAGAGCGGCGCGGCCCAGCAGGCTCCCGCCATCCAGTCCTCCGGCCAGGCCAGCGACAGCGCCTACATCGGCGTGGAGGCCGCCCAGGCCGCCGCCTATGCCCACGCGGGGGTGGACGCCAGTCAGGTGTGGGTGGAGGAAGTGGACTTCGACTATGAGGACGGCCGCATGGTGTATGAGCTGGAGTTCTTCGCCAACGGAGCGGAGTACGAGTACGACGTGGACGCCAGCACCGGCGCCATTGTAAAATTCTCCAGGGAGGGCGGCTGGTCCGGTCAAACCAGTCAGGCCGGTCAAAGCGGAGGCGGAGCCTCCGGTTCCGGCCAGAGCGCCCCTCAGAGCGCCGGCGACATCGGCGCCCAGGCCGCCCTGGACGCCGCCCTGACCCACGCGGGCCTGAGCCAGAGCCAGATCTATGAGCTGGAAGTGAAGCAGGAGTGGGACGACGGCCGCCTGGAGTATGAAATTGAGTTCAAATCCGGCAGGTGGGAGTACGAGTACAAGCTCCTGGCCGCGGACGGCAGCATTTTGGAGTTCGAGCGGGACGACTGACCTGGAACGGGCAGAAAAAGCCGGAGGGATTTCCCTCCGGTTTTTTTATGGGCGGGGCAGGGAGAACTGAAACAGCCTCTGGGCGTTGCCCCCCAGGATGGCCGTCTTCTCCTCCTCTGAGAGGGGCAGGGCGCGGATGCGGGCGGCGCTCTCCTTCTGACTGCTCCAGGGGCTGTCCGTGCCGAACAGGAAGCGGGTATGGCCGAACCTGCGGACCATGCGCACAAACTGCGCCTCCCCCAGCATGGGCAGGTCCTCCGGCCGGTAGAAGCCGTCGTCCAGGGGGTTGATGTTCCCCAGGGAGTAGGAGGTGTCCAGATACACCGGGGCCCGGTCCAGCAGGGCCTCCACCTGGTCCCAGCACCGCCAGCCCCCCATGTGGGCCAGAATCAGCGTGACGGGGCCCACCTGTTCCACCGCCCGCAGGACCATCTCCGGAGAGACGTGGACCACGCCGGGAAAGCCGATGTCCAGACCCGCGTGGGTCAGCACCGCCAGCCCCAGTTCCCCCGCCCGGTCCAGAATGCGCAGGGTGCGCACGTCGTCAAAATCCACCCCCTGATACACCGGATGGAGTTTGATGCCCTTCATGCCCAGCGCCTTCACGCGGGCCAGCTCCTCCCGGAAGCCGTCGAAGTCCGGGTGCATACAGCCAAAGGAGTAGATGCCCGTCTCCGGTCCAGCCTGGTTGATGCGGGCGGAGCTGTCGTTGACGTGGACCACCTGCCGGGGGCTGGTGGCCACGGGGAGCACCAGGGAGACGTCAATTTCCGCCTCCCGCATAGAGGCGGCCAGGCCGGCGGCGGTGCCGTCCAGCCAGGCGCGGGTGTGGGACATGCCCTCCAGCTTGGGAATGGTGGTGGAGGCCAGCTTGTCGGGGAACGTGTGGGTGTGAATGTCAATGACCATGCAAAACAGACCTTTCTGTGGGAGACATAAAAGATAACGCTGTCAGCATACCACAGGCGGACGGATATGAAAAGAATTTTTTCAGCGGGTCACTCGCTGTCCCCCAGGGCCTCCCGCTGGCGTACCAGCACCTTCTGGTCATAGCAGGAGAAGGCCGCGTCCACAAACCGGGCGTCCGGCTTGGGGGTGAACAGGGAGACCGCCGGCACAATCACCAGCCCGGCCAGCATACAGAAGGCCCCCGCGTTGATGGAGGACCGGAGCGCCGCCGGGAACAGCTCCGGGACCAGCATATTGGCCAGCATGACGGCGACGGAGAACAGGAAGCTGGCCCAGCAGCCGGCCTTGGTGGCCTTCTTCCAGTACAGGCCGTACAGGAAGGGGGCCAGAAAGGCTCCGGCCAGCGCGCCCCAGGAGATACCCATGAGCTGGGCGATGAACGTCACATTGGAGCGGTACTGGACCACGGCGATGACCACGGAGATGGCGATGAAGGCCACAATCAGGGCCTGCATAATCCGCAGCTGGGTCTTTTCCCCCATGTTTTTCACAAAATTGTCCTTCAGAAAGTCCAGAGTGAGGGTGGAGCTGGAGGCCAGCACCAGAGAGGACAGGGTGGACATGGAGGCGGACAGCACCAGAATCACCACAACGGCGATGAGTACGTCGGGCAGGCCGGAGAGCATGGTGGGAATGATGGCGTCATAGCCCTCCGCGGCCACGTCCACCTGACCGGAGAACAGCCGTCCGAAGCCCCCCAGGAAGTAGCACCCTCCCGCCACCAGCAGGGCGAAGACGGTGGAGATAATCATACCCTTGTGGACGGCGGTCTCGCTCTTGATGGCATAGAACTTCTGGACCATCTGGGGCAGGCCCCAGGTGCCCAGGCTGGTGAGCAGCACCACCCCCAGCAGGTTCAGGGGGTCCGGGCCGAAGAAGGAGGCGAACACGCCGGGGACGTCCGAGACCGGGTCCTCCACCCGCGCCAGCCCCTCCAGAGCGGCCATGAAGCCCCCCTGTTCCCCCAGAACGGCGGCGATGACGGCGATGATGCCCACAATCATGATGATGCCCTGAATGAAGTCGTTGATGGCGGTGGCCATATAGCCCCCGGCGATGACGTACACCCCGGTGAGCACCGCCATGACGATGACGCACACCTCATAGTCGATGTCAAAGGCCATGCCGAACAGGCGGGAGAGGCCGTTGTACAGAGAGGCGGTGTAGGGAATCAGAAACAGAAACGTGATGGCGGAGGCGGCGATTTTCAGCGACCGGGAGCCGAAGCGCTTGCCGAAGAACTCCGGCATCGTGGCGCTGTCCAGGTGCTGGGTGATGATCCTTGTGCGGCGTCCCAGCACCGCCCAGGCCACCAGAGAGCCCAGCAGGGCGTTGCCGATTCCCGCCCAGGTGGCGGCCACGCCGTACTTCCATCCAAACTGGCCCGCGTAGCCCACAAAGACCACCGCGGAAAAATAAGAGGTGCCATAGGCAAAGGCCGTCAGCCACGGCCCCACCGACCGTCCGCCCAGCACAAAGCCGTTTACGTCCGCGGCGTGCCGGCGGCAGTACAGGCCAATGCCCACCATCACCGCAAAAAATACCAGAAGCATACCCAGTTTTACTGCCATACGTCAACCAGTCCCTTCTCTCAGAATTCAGCGATTTGCTGCGTTGACGCGTTACAGTTTAACGCAGAGAAGCGATAAAGTCAAGAGGCAGTTTCAAAAAAACCTCCCCTGCCAGGGGGAGGCTTTTGGGCGCGCCGGGTCGTCGCGCCCTATACACACGTCCGTTGTTTGCGTAGGGGCGGCCCTTGCGGCCGCCCGCGGACCAACCGCCGTCCGCCCCCTTTTGAAAGGGGGTACCGCCGAAGGCGGCGGAGGATTGTGTCACGGCGGGCGCGCCGGGTCGTCGCGCCCTACACACACGTCCGTTGTTTGCGTAGGGGCGGCCCTTGCGGCCGCCCGCGGACCAACCGCCGTCCGCCCCCTTTTGAAAGGGGGTGCCGCCGAAGGCGGCGGGGGATTGTGTCTCAAGCACGCGTCCGCTGGGATAACCCCATCCGCCTGGCGTCGCCCGGCACCTCCCCAGAAAGGGGAGGCTTTTGGGCGCGCCGGGTCGTCGCGCCCTACACACACGTCCGTTGCTGCCGTAGGGGCGGCCCTTGCGGCCGCCCGTGAATCAGCCGCCGCCCGCCCCCTTTTGAAAGGGTGTGCCGCCGAAGGCGGCGGGGGGATTCTATCCCGGCGGGCGCGCCGGGTCGTCGCGCCCCACGCATACGCCCGTCATTTGCCCCCTTTTGAAAGG
>CALXGC010000036.1 GCA_944387755.1 uncultured Oscillospiraceae bacterium
TCCACTGCTGCAAGGCGGCCTACCGCCCCATGATGCGCCAGCGCTATGGCCGCATCATCAACATGAGCAGCATCGTGGGCCTGCGGGGCAACGCGGGCCAGGCCAACTACTCCGCCAGCAAGGCGGGACTCATCGGCCTGACCAAGTCCCTGGCCAAGGAGCTGGCCGCCCGGAAGGTCACGGTGAACGCGGTGGCCCCCGGCTTTATCGATACCGAAATGACTGCCGTTCTGCCAGAGCAGGCCAAGGAGGCCATGCTCAAGACCATCCCCATGGCCCGTCTGGGCCAGCCGGAGGACGTGGCGAAGGCGGTGGCCTTCTTTGCCTCGGACGAGGCCGCCTATATCACCGGCCAGGTGCTGTGTGTGGACGGCGGCATGGCGGTTTAAGCCGCAGAAAGGATTGAAATGAAAGCTATGGAAAAGAGACGTGTTGTCATCACCGGCATGGGCGCGGTCACTCCTCTGGGCCATACCGTTCAGGAGACCTGGGACGCGGCCAAGGCCGGCGTGTGCGGCGTCGCCCCCATCACCCTGTATGATACCTCCGCCCAGAAGGTGTCTCTGGCCGCCGAGGTGAAGAACTTCGACCCCGCCGAGCGGCTGGACAAGAAGGAGGTCCGCCGCATGGACCGCTTCTCCCAGTTTGCTCTGTACGCCGCCGAGGAGGCCATGGCCGACTGCGGCATGGACCTGGAGAAGCTGGACGCCGCCCGCATCGGCGTGTGCGTCTCCAGCGGCGTGGGCGGCATGCAGACCTTCCAGAACTCCTGTGAGGTGGGGGCCAGCCGGGGCTTCGACAAGGTGTCCCCCTTCTTCATCCCCATGATCATCGCCAACCTGGCCGCCGGCCGCATCGCCATCCGGTTCGGCCTCCACGGCATGTGCACCTGCCCTGTGACCGCCTGCGCCGGCGGCTCCAACGCCATCGGCGACGCCTTCCACTATATCCGGGACGGCTATGCCGACGCCATGGTGGCCGGCGGCGCCGAGGCCACCATCACCTCTCTGGCCATCGGCGGCTTCACCTCCATGAGCGCCCTGACCACCGCCACCGACCCCAACCGGGCCTCCATCCCCTTTGACAAGGAGCGCAGCGGCTTCGTCATGGGCGAGGGCGCGGCCATCCTGGTGCTGGAGGAGCTGGAGCACGCCCGGGCCCGGGGCGCCAAGATCTACGGCGAGATTACCGGCTACGGCTCCAACTGCGACGCCCACCACATCACCGCCCCTGACCCCACCGGTACCTGGCCCGCCGCCTGTATCCAGATGGCTCTGGACGACGCGGGCATCGCCAAGGAGCAGGTGGACTATGTGAACGCCCACGGCACCTCCACCCCCCTGAACGACAGCGGCGAGACCGCCGCCCTGAAGAAGGTGTTTGGGGACCACGCCGGCAAGCTGATGGTCAGCTCCACCAAGTCCATGACCGGCCACCTGCTGGGGGCCAGCGGCGCGGTGGAGGCCATGCTCAGCGTTATGGCCCTGAAGGACGGCTTTGTTCCCGCCACCATCCACTACCAGGTGCCCGACCCCGCCTGCGACCTGGATATCGTGCCCAATGAGGGCCGCCAGGCGGACATCAAGTGCGCCATCTCCGATTCTCTGGGCTTCGGCGGACACAACGCCTGCCTGGTGTTCCAGAAGTGGGAGGGCTGAGCATGGAACTGAATATTCAGCAGATTATGGAGATCCTGCCCCACCGGCCCCCCTTCCTGCTGGTGGACAGGATTGTGGACTGCGAGCCCGGCGTGAAGGCCACGGGCATCAAATGCGTCACCATGAACGAGCCCTTCTTCACCGGACATTTCCCCGGCCAGCCCATCATGCCCGGCGTGCTGATCCTGGAGGCTCTGGCCCAGACGGGGGCGGTGGCCGCCCTCTCCCTGCCGGAGAACAAGGGCAAGCTGGCCATCTTCGGGGGCGTGAAGAACTGCCGCTTCAAGCAGCAGGTTGTGCCCGGCGACGTGCTGGAGCTGTCCTGTGAGCTGGTGGAGCAGCACGGCCCCGTGGGCTTTGGCAAGGCGGTGGCCAAGGTGGACGGCAAGGTGGCCGCCCGCTGTGAGCTTACCTTCGTCATTCAGTAAAGGCCTGCGCCGGGGTGCCGCTATGTATCCACTGCCTTTTGTGGGACGGCACACAAACAGGAGGCAAGTCCATGCTGGATAAATCCTTTGACCGCGTGTATACGAAATTTAAGCTCCACTTCTACCGCTCTGTGTTCTCCCGTTTCCAGGACCGGGAGGCCAGCCTCACCACAGTGGAGACCTTCTGCATGGAGATCATCAACGCCCTGGGTCATCCCACCGTCAACGAGTTCTCCAGCTTTGTCAATATCTCGCCCCCCAACGCCGCGTATAAAATCAACAGCCTGATTCAAAAGGGCTACGTCACCAAGGAGCAGTCCCCCGACGACAAGCGGGAGTATCACCTGTCGGTGACACAGAAGTATATCGACTACTACAACATCAGCCAGCGCTATCTCACCACGGTCCTGGACCGGGTGAAGGAGCGCTTCCCGGAGGAGGATGTGGCCAAGCTGGAGGAGATGCTGGACGTCATCTCCGACGAGCTGATGCCGGAACTGGACGTGCCGGCTCCGGACCGCTCCCGCTCCGCCTCCTGAAGGGGAAAGCCCGGCAGACGCCGGGCTCGGCCAAACAAAAAAGCCCAGCCGAAGCTGGGCTTTTTTTCATGCTGTTTCCGGCTCAGTTTTTGGGGGCCTGTCTCTGCCGCTTCGCCTGGGATTTCCGGTATTGCAGCCACGCCAGACCCAGCTTTGCCAAACCGAAGGCAATCAGCAGCGCGCCCAGGGCGGCAAAAAATTTACTCATAGCGACCTCCTGCAAGTGAAAAACAAAAAATCCGAACTTATTTCCACTGGAGGACAAGTTCGGATTCTCTGTTTGGTGCGCGAGGCGGGAGTCGAACCCGCACGCCCTTGCGAGCACTGGCACCTGAAGCCAGCGAGTCTACCAATTCCACCACTCGCGCAAGTGGGTGAACATTTTATGTATCAACTGGGACGAGCAATATCTTATCACAAGACGCGCCCCTTGTCAACAATTTTTTTCAAAGGCGCGGGAGGCCGGAAAAGCGGCCCCCCGCGCCGGCGTGTGGGACGTCAGAGCAGCGTCAGATAATCAGCGGAGACCCAGCCGGTGACGGCGGCCTTCCCGTCGGAGAACAGAACCTGATACCAGCCGCCGTCTTCCTCCAGGACAATGACGCGGGCGCCGTAACTCAGCCTGGAGATCACGCTGCCGTCCAGGCTGGGACTGGAGCGGACGTTCAGGCTCGGCTCCGCCGTCACCTGGCCCACCTGCTCCGCAGGGGTACACTGCAGCTCCGCGCTGGCGGTGAGGGGTCCGCAGGAGGCGGTAATGGTGACGGTGGGCGTCCCCGTGCCGGTATACACATTTGTCACCGTGCCGTCCGGAGAGACAGGGGCCACAGTGGGATCGCTGGAGCTCCAGGCGACGGTTCCCTCTCCGCTGGAGAGGGAGGCGGTAAGGGTGAGAGACTGGGCGGGCTCCAGAACGCCCTCCTCCAGGTCCAGGGTCAGCTCCGCGTCGGGGTCAAGGGCCGGCTCCTCCGGCTCCGTCTCCGGCTGCGCGTCCGTCTCAGGGTCCGTATAGGTCAGCAGGCGGTAGAGCAAAGCCGCCATCTCCGCGCGGGTCAGGCTGCCCTTGGGGTTGAGGACGCCGCCTGCGCCGCTGGCCAGACCCTGGGAGACCAGGGCGGCCATGTGGGGCTGGGCGTACTCCGCAATCTGGTCCCGGTCGGCGAACTGGTCCAGGATGGACAGGTCCGGTTCGGGGCTGTCCATCTCCAGGAGGGGCATGGTCTGGTGGAGGACGGTGAAGGCCTGCTCTCTGGTCACAAAATCCGCCGGGGCAAAAAGGCCCTCTGCGACGCCGGACACCAGGCCGTTGGCGCTGGCCCAGGAGACGGCGTCACAGTAGTAGTTCGAGGCCTGCACGTCCGTAAAGGAGGAGGGCTCCGAGACGGAGGGGCGGCCCAGAGCGCCGTAGAGCATGAGCACAAAATCTCCCCGGCGGATGGGGTTGTCCCGTCCAAATTCGGTGTTGGAGACGCCGCTGACAATGCCGTGGTCATAGCAGTACTCCACCGCCTCATAGGACCAGTGGTCCGGGGTGACGTCGGTGTGCGTGCTGTTGAGCTCCACAGAGATGGTCTTGGTGACGCCGCCGGCGGAGACCAGAATGGAGCCGCTGGTTCCGCTGCCGGAGGCGGTGAAGACGCCCTCCGGCGTGATGGCGCCCACATCGCCCGTCACCTCCCAGGTGACGCCGCCGCTCCCGGCGCGGAGGGCGCTGCGGGACCAGTAGGTCCCGGAGGCGGTGAGGGAGACGCTCTCGCCCGCCTCCAGGGACAAAGCGGAGACGGGGGCGGTGCTCCCGGTGCGGGTGACGGTCAGCTCGGTGAGGGAGTCCACCACATGGATCTGCGCCGTGCCGGTGACGTCCAGATCCCGGGAGCGGAGTTTGATGGTGTCGGTACCGGGGCGCATTCCGGCGGTGTAGACGCCGCCGTTGAAGGTCCCCAGCTCATCCTCAGAGGTGAACTCCACGTCGGAGACCCGGCTTTTCACGGTGGCGGCGGCCTGGTCCAGGGCGGAGACCTCGCCCAGGGTGACGGAGGAGCCGGCCAGCACCACGGGGCCGTTTTCGTTCAGCGCCAGGCGCTCCGGCCGGCCGTCCGCCTCACCGGCGCCGGTGACAAGCAGGATGAAGGTGGCGCAGGAGCGCAGGGACCCCCCGGAGGGGGAGTTGGCCACGGTGATGCCGTCTGTGCCGGGGAGGCGGACCCCGAAGGTAGTGGAGCCGCCGCCGTCCAGATTGACCGCTCAGACGCAGCCCTGCGCACGCAACTCCTCCGCCAGGGCCATCTGGGTCAGCCCGCCGGAGTAGCCGGACTGACGCCCGTCCGCCGCGTAGAAGAGCATGGAGCCGTCCTCTTTGACGCCCACGGCGGTGCGGGGGTCGCGGCCGACCTTATAGTGCCAGCCGGCGCTGTTGGTGATGGCCCCGTCGTAGACCATCACGTCGCCGCAGCCGCTGGCCCACTGGGCCTCGGACAGGTCCGGGTCGGAGCAGGCGGTGGCCAGCGTCACCGGGTCTCCGGGCTGATAGCTGGAGAAGAGCTCATAAAAGCCGGACTCATAGGCGGCGGTGAGGATGTAGTTGTCCTCCCCAATGGGAACGGCGTCCGCCGTCTCAAAGACCTCTGTGACGGTGAGCTCCAGGGTGCTGTCAACGGTGAGAGGGGTATCCTGGTCCTCCTCCGACACCTCCATGCGGATCATGCGGCCGCCGGCGGAGTCTGTGTAGGTGGAGACGGTGGAAAAATCCTCGTTGAAGAGGTAGAGGCCGCCGCTGGAGCTGCGCCACTTGTTGAAGTGGGTGAGGGAGACGGACTCCCCGGTGCGCTCGTTGGTGACGGTGATCTCCACCTGAGGGGAGGTGGACAGGCGCAGCTCCTCGTCGGCCATGTAGACGGCGTGGTTGCCCTCCGGGCTGGATTTATAGACGCCGTCCTCAATGGAGATGCCGTTGGGAATGCCGTTGCCCAGGGTAAAGAAGTCGCTGTTGATGCCGCCCACCACATGATAGCCCAGCTCCTCCGCCTGGCGGACGGCGCGGTTGATGGTGGCGGCTCCATAGGCGGTGCCGGAGGCCTGAATCATGATGGGAAAGACCAGGCTGTCCGGCTCCAGTTCAAAAGAAAAGCTCTCGATGCGCCCGGCGGAGGGGTGCTCGGTGACAAGATTGCGGTAGATCAGGCCGTCGGCCAGAGACTGTTCGGTAATCAGCCGGCTGGTCCCGGCGGAGGCCAGGGCGGAGGGCGTCAGCAGGGCGGCGCTCAGCGCCAGAGCCAAAACGCGTTTGGGCAGGTTCAGCGGGATGGAACGATTCATGGGACACTCCTTTTGCAGTCTGATGGGTGGGATGCGGACCGGCCCTCTCTGCCGGAGAGCGGGCCGGAGAGATGGCCCTTATTATACCAGGGAATTTACATAAAATCAATGCGGGAGGGGCGGCAAAAAATTCCGTCTCAGACAAAGCTGGGCGAAAAGTATGAACAAGCCGTGAATCTGGAAAAGAGCGGTTGAAAAAGGGTGGGGGTTGGTGTACAATAAAGCGATTTCATCCCGGTGGGAGCGGGGAGGGGAGAACGGCTTGCCAAAAGAAAACGATCATGCCACAAGGACCATCAGCGTTGTGATGGTCATCACGCTGGTGGGAAAGGTTTTGGGCCTGTTCCGGGACCACCTGATGGCGGTGCACTACGGCACGGCCGGAATGGAGGCCAAGGCCTTTTATATCGCCAGCCGCATTCCGCGGGTATTTTTTGACGTGGTGTTTGCCTCGGCCATTTCGGCCTGTTTTATCCCGGTGTTCAGCGCGTATCTGACCCGGAAGGGGAGGGCGGAGGCCTTCCGCTTCGGGGGCAATTTTTTGTCGGTGATGACGCTGCTCACCGCCCTAATGACGGCGCTGGGCATTGTGTTTGCCGGTCCGCTGGTGGCGCTGTTTGCCGGGGGATACGACGGGGAGACCGCCGCCCTGGCCGTCTCCCTGACGCGGGTGATGTTCCCCACGGTGTTCTTCACCGGGGTGGCCTTCTCCTTTGTGGGCATTTTACAGGCCATGGACCGCTTTAACATCCCGGCCCTCATCAGCACGGTGTCCAACCTGGTTATCATTGGATATTTTTACGTTTTGGATGAGGGCTTTGGGGTGTACGGCCTGGCGGGGGCCTATCTGGTGGGCTGGCTGCTTCAGGCGCTGGTGCAGGTGCCCTCGCTGCGGGCGGTGGGCTTCCGCTACCACCCCAACTTTTCCCTCCGCACGGAGGGGATGCGCCGGGCCTTCGCCCTGATGGGGCCGGTGATGGTGTCCACCTGGGTGCAGCCCATCAATCTCACCATCAATTGCAGCTTTGGCTCCCACCTGTACGGGGGGGCGGGAGTGTCTGCCATGGAGTACTCCACCAACCTGTATCTGGTGATTGCGGGCGTGTTTATTTTGTCCATTACCAACGTAATTTTCCCAAAACTTTCCCGGCTCACCGCCCAGCGCCAGGAGACCGCCTTCCGGGACACCCTCCGGCAGACCGTCCATGGCAGCCTCTTCTTCGTCCTGCCCATGGCTGCGGGGCTGATGCTCCTGGCCCGGCCGCTGGTGTCCTTTTTGTACGGAGGCGGGGAGTTTGACGCGTTCTCTGTGGACATCACCACAGAGGCCCTGGTGTGGGTCTCCCTGGGAATGGTGGGATACGGGGTGCAGAACATTGTCAGCCGCTCCTATTTTGCCAGACAGGACGGCCGCGCGCCTCTGGTGGCCGGGGCGCTGTCCATCCTGGCCAACGTCGGCCTGTGCGCCGTCCTCACCGGCCCCCTGGGGGTGGCGGGGCTGGCCGTGTCCTCCACCGTGTCCTCCACGCTGTACGCCGTGCTGCTGCTCATTCCTCTGGAGCGCCGCGGCGAGGGGGTGCTGTCCCGGCGCTTTGTTTTGGATTTCGGAAAAATGCTGCTGGCCGCCCTGGGGATGGCCGGGGCTGTGCTGCTGGTTCGGGAGGGGCTTGTCCTTCTGCTGCCGGCGGGGAAGCTGGGGGAGCTGATTCTTCTGGGCGCCTGCGCCGCTCTGGGAGCGGGCGTCTACTTCCTCCTGGCCGCCCTGCTGGGGCTGGAGGAGATGAAGCTGGCCTGGAGCTTTGTAAAAAAACTGAGGAATCGAGGTTGAGCGATGGAACGAGTGCAGCGAGTTGTCAAGGCCAGCGTCCTCTTCCAGGTGCTGTCCGCCCTGTGTCTGTGGTTCGGGCGGCAGTGGCAGGGGAGCGGCCTGATTCAGTGGTTTATTCACCCGCCCCTCCGGCTGGAGCGGGCGGAGTCGGAGAGCAGCGTCTTTACCCGCCTGTGGCGGGCGGTCCACGGCGGGCTGTGCCGGATCTATGGGCTGCTGCGCCTGGACCGCCTGTTTGCAGGGAGCATATTTCAAAAACCCTGGCTGTGGGCGGGGGCGGCCGCGGTGCTCTCCCCCATTCTGCCCACCATGGCGGTGCTGGGGCTGATGCTGGTGAGCTGCTTTTCTCTTCTGCTGCGGCTGCTGGAGCGGCGGGAGCGGGAGCTTCTCTACACCCCCTATAACCGGTATATCTGGATGTACGCGGCCGTTTATCTGGCGGGGACCTGGTTCTCCGTCACCCGCAGCGGGAGCCTGCTGGGCGGGTGCCTGTCGGTGGCCTTCATCCTGTTCGCCCTGGTGCTGGAGAACGCCGTGGAGACCCGCCGGGCGCTGGACGCCCTGCTGATGCTGATGGTGCTGGCGGGGGCGGCGGTGGCGCTGTACGGCATCTGCCAGTATCTGTTCGGCTGGGGCTATCAGTCGGACGCCTGGGTGGACAGCGACATGTTCAGCGACATCACCTTCCGGGTGACGGCCACCCTGGAGAACCCCAACATGCTGGGCCAGTATCTGATTCTGGCCATCTCCCTGGGCGGGGCCGGCCTGCTGTCCGCCAGGACCTGGGGGAAGCGGGCGCTGTATTTCTGCTGCTGCGGCGTGATGTGCGTGTGTATGCTCCTCACCTTTGCCAGAGGGGCCTGGCTGGGCCTGCTGTTCGCGGGGTTTGTCTTTGTGCTGTTTCTCCAGCCCCGGCTGCTGCTGCTCTCCCCGCTGCTGCTGGTGGCGCTGTACTTTGTGCTGCCGGACACGGTCATTGCCCGGTTTACCAGCATCGGCAATCTGGGGGACCAGTCCACCTCCTACCGGGTGTATATCTGGATGGGAACCCTGGCCATGCTGAAGGACTACTGGCTGTGCGGCGTCGGGCCGGGGGACGCGGCGTTCAACCTGGTCTACCCCCGGTACAGCTACAGCGGCGTCACCGCGCCCCACTCCCACAACCTGTTTTTACAGATTATGTGCGACGCGGGGGTGGTGGCCCTGGTGATCTTTGTGCTGCTGCTGTTCCACTTCTTCCGGGACCTGTGCGCCGCCTTCTGCAAGGAAAAGGACGCCTTCAGCCGCTTCCACCAGGCGGGAATTACCGCCGGAATGGCGGGCTTTATGGTCCAGGCCATGACGGACTACTCCTTTTATAATTACCGGGTGATGTTCCTGTTTTGGACCTTCATCGCCCTGGGCGCCCTGACAGCCCGGAGAGGCCGGCTGCCGGAGAGGAGGACGGAGACATGATCCGCGTTTTGAACATCATCAGCGACACCAACATCGGCGGCGCCGGCCGGGTGCTCATCAACTATTTGCAGTACGCCGACCGGGAGCAGTTTGACACCTCCGTGGCGGTCCCCAGGGGGAGCCTGCTGAAGGCCCCTCTGGAGGAGCTGGGGACCACGGTCTATGAGGTGGACGGCATTGCCGACCGCTCCTACAGCAAGGGGGACGTGAAGGTGCTCCGGGCGCTGATCCGCCAGGTGGACCCGGACATCGTCCACACCCACGGCGCCCTGTCCGGGCGCATCGCCGCCCGGCAGTGCGGGAAAAAGATTGTCTACACCCGGCATTCCGCCTTTCCTGTGTCCGCCAAGCTGCGCTATCCCCCCGGACGGTGGGTCAACAAATGGATGAACCGGCGCTATGCCGACCGCATCATCGCCGTCAGTCCGGCGGCGGCGGAGAATCTCACCGACGCGGGGGTGTCCCCCAAGCGCATCACGGTGATGATGAACGGCGTGGCCCCGGTGGCCCGCAGCGCGCCGGAGGCCTGCCAGGCGTTTCGGGAGCGGTACGGACTGCGGGCGGACGTATTTACCGCCGGCATTCTGGCCCGCATCGAGCCCTATAAGGGCCATCTGCACATTCTGGAGGCGGCGGAGCGGCTGAAGGGCGAGGGGCGGAGGCTCCAGGTGCTCATTGCCGGGACCGGCGGCTATGAGGCGGAACTGCGGCGGGAGACGGCGACGCGGGACCTGGAGGACACGGTGTTCTTCCTGGGCTTCCAGAGCGACGTGGCCCCGGTGCTCTCCGTGCTGGACGTGCAGCTCAACGCCTCCTATGGCACTGAGACCTCCAGCCTGTCCATCCTGGAGGGGATGAGCATGGGCCTGCCCGCCGTGGTCAGCAGCTACGGAGGGAACCCCTGGCTCATTGACGACGGGGAGGACGGCCTGATTTTCCCCAACCGGGACAGCGGAGCGCTGGCCCGGTGTATCGCCCGCCTTATGGACGAGCCGGACACCCTCCGGCGCATGGGGGAGCGGGCGGCGGAGATCTTTCAGAACCGGTTTACCGGCCAAATCTTTGCAAGAAACGTGGAGCAGGTGTACCTTGACCTGCTGAAAGGAGCTTCCCATGGAACAAAATAACCACAAATTCCGTCTGCGTCTGAATCTGTTTGACGCCGTTATCCTGGTGCTGGCGCTGGCGGTGGGCGCGGTGCTGGTCCTGTTCGGCCTCCGCTCCGGCGGCGCGTCCGCCTCCGCCGCCCGGCCGGTGCAGTACACCATCCTGTTCCAAAGCATGACCGAGGGCAGCAGCGGCCTGATTCAGCCCGGCGATCCCCTGGTGGATACCGTGAAGAATTACAAGCTGGGCAGCGTGGTCTCCGTCCGGGCGGAGCCCGCCGTGGTCCAGGTGCTGGACCAGGAGACCCGCAGCTATGTGGACGCGGTGCTGGATGGACACGAGGACGTGTATGTCACGGTGGAGAGCGTCTGTACCGAGAACGACGGCGCTCTGCTGCTGGACGGCGGCTATGACTTCCGGGTGGGACAGACGACCTATGTGCGCGGCCCCGGCTATATGGGCAGCGGGCCGGTGACGGAGATTGTAAGGGAGGCGGAAGCATGAAAATTCTGGATCAGGACGGCCGGCTGTTCGGCAAGCTCAGCGTCATCGACGCCATTGTTCTCCTGGCCGTGGCGGCGCTGGCGGCGGCTGTCTATGTGAAATCGCAAATGCCCCAGACCGGCAGCAGCGTGGCGCTGACCCCTGTGGTCTATCAGATGCGCCTGGAAAATCAGCCGGAATATATGCTGGACGCCATCCAGGTGGGGGACCAGATGTTTGACAAAGAGCGCAGCACCGGCGGCTCTCTGGGAAAAATTACGGAGATTGCGGTGAGCGACGGCACCTATCAGGGGGAGCTGGACGACGGCACCGTGGCCGACGTGCCGGCGGAGGGGTACTATAACATCCTGCTGACCATCGAGGGGGAGGCCCTGGTGGGCGCCGACGGTTCGGTGGCCCTGAACCGCATCTATGACCTGGGCGTCAACTCCAACCGGAATTTTAATACCAAATACGCCAGCTTTGTGGGCCTGATTGTGGACATTCAGCTTCCCCAGGCGGAGGCGCAGTGAGGGAGCGCCGCCATGAAAATTTTGATGGCCACCATGGGCCTGGACATCGGCGGGGCAGAGACCCATATTGTGGAGCTGGCCAAGGAGCTGAAGGCGGAGGGCCACGACATCGCCATCGCCTCCAACGGCGGCGTGTACGTCCCTGAGATTAAGGCCGCGGGCATCCGGCACTATTCCGTGCCCATGCACCGGCGCAATATAAAGTGTATGCTCCGGGCCAGGGGAATGCTGAAGAAAATCATCCGGCAGGAGCGCCCCGACGTGGTGCACGCCCACGCCCGCATCCCCGCCTTCCTGTGCGGCTCTCTCCAGCCCGCCATGAAATTTCCCTTTGTCACCACCGCCCACTGGGTCTTTGAGACCAGGGGAATGCTCCGCTATCTCACCAACTGGGGCCAGCGGACTGTGGCCGTGTCCGAGG
This sequence comes from uncultured Oscillospiraceae bacterium, assembly GCA_944387755.1. The sequence goes on from CALXGC010000036.1 coordinate 11,768, forward strand.
ACATCAGGGCCTATCTGATGCGGGAGTACGGCGTGCCGGAGGAGCACATCACCGTCACCGTCAATGGCATCGACACCAACAAGTTTTCCCCGGAAATTTCCCGGCAAAAAGTGATGGCGGAGCTGGGACTGGACCCCGCCAAACCGGTGATCTCCTACGTCAGCCGCATGGACGAGGACCGGGCCCTTGTGGCCAGACAGCTGGTTCAGATTGCCGGAGACCTGGACCGGGCGGTCCCCGGCATTCAGATGATTATCACCGGCGGCGGCAACGTCTTTTCGGAAATCAAGGCCCAGGCGGACCAGATGAATGCCAAGCTGGGCCGTACCTGCGTGGTGATGACCGGTCCCCGCACCGACATCAATGAGATTGTGGCGGCGGGGGACCTGTTTGTGGGGGTGTCCCGCTCCGCCCTGGAGGCCATGTCGGCGGCAAAGCCGGTGATTGTGGCGGGCAACGAGGGCTATCAGGGCCTCTTTGGCCCGAACAAGCTGGAGGAGGCCCAGGCGGGCAACTTCTGCTGCCGGGGCCTGCCCATGTCCACCCCGGAGCGCCTGCGGGAGGACGTGCTGGCCGCGCTGGCCCTCCCGCCGGAGAAGCGGACGGAGCTGGGGGCCTATGGCCGTCAGGTAATTTTTGACTTTTACTCCGTGCGGCGGATGGCGGGGGACTGCCTGAAGGTGTACAACCAAGTGCGCCGCCGCCGGTACAATGTGGTGATGAGCGGCTACTACGGCTTCTCCAACGCCGGGGACGACGCCATTCTTCAGTCCATTCAGGAGGGCATCGCCGCCGCCAGCGACGACATCTCCATTACCGTCCTGTCCAACAACCCGCCCCTGACGGAGCGGCTGTGCGGCCTGGAGGCGGTGTCCCGGTTCCGGGTCTGGAAGGTGCTGGGGGCGCTGAGGCGGTGCGACGCCCTGCTGTCCGGAGGCGGGAGCCTGCTTCAGGACCGGACCTCCACCCGCTCCCTGCTGTACTATCTGGCCATCATCCGGGGGGCGGAGCTGCTCCGCAAGCCGGTGATGCTCTACGCCAACGGCATCGGGCCGGTGCAGAAGCCGGCCAACCGCCGGCGGGTGAAAAAGGCGGTGGAGCGGGCCGCCCTGGTGACGCTCCGGGACCGGAGCTCCGCCAGGGAGCTCCAGGAGATGGGGGTGCGGCGCTCCGACCTGTACGTCACCGCCGACCCGGTGTTCAATCTGTCCCCCGCGCCGGTGGGGCGGGGGAAGGAGCTGATTGCCTCGGCGCGTCTGCCCCAGGACCGGCCCTTTGCGGCGGTGTCCGTGCGGGACTGGCCGGGGACGGGAGAGTTTCCGCAAAAGCTGGCCGGGGTGTGCGACTATCTGCGGCGGACTTACGGCCTGGAGATTTTGTTTTTGATGATGCAGCCGGACCACGACCGGTCCGCCACAGAACAGGTGCGCCAGGCCATGGAGGAGCCCTCCTATCTTTTGGAGGCCCCCTGCACGCCCCAGGAGCTGATGGCGGTGCTGGGACAGGCCAGACTGTGCCTGGCCATGCGCCTGCACACCTTGATTTTTGCCGCCAGAATGGCGGTGCCCTGCATAGGGCTGGTGTATGACCCCAAGGTGGCCAGCTATCTTCAGGAGCTGGACATGCCCTCCGCCGGCCATGTGGAGCGGTTTGACCAGGACGCCGCCATCCGCTGCGCCGGCGCTCTGATGGCAGATTACAGCGGTACGCTGGACAGACTGCGGGAAAAATCCCGCGCCCTGGCCCAGGCGGCCCGGCGGAACGAGGAGCTGCTGCTGGCGCTGCTGGAGGGACAGGGCCGTAAGAATTGACAGGATTCCATCAACATTTTGCAGGCTGGGACCCTCCAGCCTGCAAATTTTTTGTAAAGAGACTTGACAAAATGACAGGTTATGGTTTACAATACAGCATATCAAAAGCGAGGAGGTGAACAGCATGACCATGGTGAAGCGTGAGTCCAACAGCATTTGGAGCCGTGTTCGGGAGGACCGGGATGTGGACGATCTGATCTTCGGTGAGGAGCTCGTCTCCGGCCGCGAACGCTCCATGACGTGCAGCGAGCGGTGAACCGTCCAGCCGGCGGTTTCCCAGAGGGACAGACAGAATAAGCGCCGCGGCAGCAATCTCCCGACTGCCTGCGGCGCTTTTTCTATGATTTAGCCGCCGCGCAAACACACCGCCCCCTGTTTACGTCTGAAAGAGAAAATCCATTTATTTTCTGCTTGACAAAATGTATCGTGTGTGATAACATTTTACTCGCCTCTGATTGAACAGACAAAGATGAGGAGAGATGTCCGAGTGGTTTAAGGAGCCGGTCTTGAAAACCGGTGACTCGTCAAGAGCCGTGGGTTCGAATCCCACTCTCTCCGCCACTTTTCCGGGACATAACAACAGGATAACGCCATCTACTTGCAGCCATGCAGAAGTACCCAAGTGGCTATAAGGGGCTCCCCTGCTAAGGGAGTAGGCGGGTAATACCGTGCGGGGGTTCGAATCCCCCCTTCTGCGCCAGAACCGCAGCTCTTGATTTTCAGGAGCTGCGGTTCTTTCCGTTGCGGCGCAAGGGTTTGCGGGATTCCGTCTGATAATAGACGATTGAATTTTGTGATAAAAAACAGAAGCTGAAAATTGAAAATTGCACACGAATTTGCACACGGAATTTGTGTGCAATCACTTTTTCAGCAGCGCCGCCGCCATGGTGGCCAGCTCCTCCCGTGTGACGAAGCCCTGGGGGCGGTCGATGGAGCCTCCCACATTGGACATGAGGCCGGCGTCGATGGCCTCCTGGATATAGGGGACGGCCCAGCTGCTGGCCGGGCGCTGTCCCCGCCGGGCGAGGTAGCTGTCCATCATCTGGTCGAACTGTTCCTGGGTCATATTCTCCTCCTCTCGCAGCATAGCTTTAAATTTGTCCCACTCTCCAGGGCTGTCCACCCGGGGGGCGGGACATTTTTTGCCCGTCACGTCGTAGTGGCGCAGGACGCGCTCCGGCGGGACGGCGTACTGTTCCATCAGCGCCCGTACAAGGGCCGCTGTATTGTCCCGGACAGCCGCCGGGACGGTCCCTGCGCAGTCGCACATCTCCACGCCGATGGAGTTGGCGTTGCGGCACGCCGGATGGACGGGGCTGCTGCTGCCGCAGTGCCAGGCGGTGTCCGTGTCCAGGACGGACTGGCCTACGCTCTGGGCGTCCACGAAGTAGTGGGCGCTGGTTCCGGTCTTGGTCCGGGCGAAGTAGTCCAGATTATTCTGGGCGGTGTCGCCGGAATTGCCGGTGTAGTGGACCACGATGTACTCAATGGGCTGGGTGCGGCCGGGGGAATAGTTCCCCCGGTGCGTCTGTTTAAAATTCATATTCATGGATATTTTGTCTTTTCGCCTTATGTTGTTGATATTTGTGTCCCTATAATTTTACTCAAAAGTGTGTATAATAGACTTGTAAAGGAGGTGTGGTATGACCCCTAGAGACCTGGCGGAGCAGGCGCTGCTGGATAACGGCTACCGGCTTGAGCGGCACGGCAATAATCACGACATATATTACAATCCGGTACATAAAAAAGGAAATCAAACAAAACCAGAAAGAAATCAAACAAAATCAGAAAGAAATCAAAATAAGGAGGACCTATGAAATATATTTATACCGCCGTGTTTATGCCGTCAGAGGACGGAACGGAGTACTATGCCCGCGTGCCCGATCTCCCCGGCTGCGTCACCACCGGCGACACCCTGGAAGACGCCATTGCTCAAATCACGGACGCGGCGTCCGGCTGGCTTGTGGTGGCGGAGGACGAAGGGCTGGCCATCCCCGCGGCCACGCCGCAGGAGACGCTGTCCTACGCGCCGGGGAGCGTGCTGTCCCTGGTGCAGATTGACACGCTGGCATACCGCGCCATGACGGACACAAGAGCCGTGCGGAAAAACGTGTCCCTGCCCGCCTGGATGGCAGAGCTCGCGGAGAAGCGCGGCATCAACTGCTCCCAGGTGCTCCAGGAGGGCCTGAGAGCCCGCCTCAGCTCCTAACCCCGCCGCCCTGTTTCAGGGGCGGCCTTATCACAGCCGCGGCGTCCGGCTTGTGCGCCAGACGCCGCGGCTTCCGTTAGGTTCCGACCATTTATTTATTTGTTTTTATCCACGCTCCCCGTGAGGGGAGCGGCGGGGTTAGGCCCCAAACAGCAGCCGGAAGGTCTCCCGGCCCTTGGGGGTTACGAGGGTCTGGGTTCCGCTCCACTGGGTCTTCTCGTTGAAGCACTCCTTGACCTCGAAGAGCCCGTTGTTCTTCTCCGCATAGGGCATCAGCTTGCCGCGCTTGTCCCGGTACAGGTACTTCTTCGCCAGCAGGAAGTCCACAAACTTCTTGGGGGGAATCTCCAGCTGCTTGGCCGTCTCCCGGAAGTTGGTCAGCAGGTTCCGGTCCACCAGCGCGTCGAAGTAGTCCGCCTTCGGGGCCATGACCTGCACCTCCACCGTCAGCGCGGAGATCCGCGCCTCCCGGTCTGCCAGGGTCTTCTGCGCCACAACCAGCGCCTGTGCCATCAGCTCCTCCGGCGACAGCGCCTCCTGCTGGGCGATGTATCCCCCGTGCTTGCGGATGGACGGCAGCACCTCCGCGGTAATCCACCGCTTGAACTGCTTTGCGCCCGGCAGCTTGCTGGACAGCACCAGGCTGTACAGCCCGGACTCGTTGATGATAGGCGTGTTCTGAGTTCCGCCGGGGGTGAGGATTTCGCTCACCCCTTTGTCCTCTTCATCAACGTGAGTGCGAATGGCCTCTTGCGGGTTTTTGTACCCCAGCGCCGACGCCACGTCCTTACCCACAAACCAGGGCTCGCCGCCTTCTTCCACGGTCCGAATCTCCCCGAACTCCGGGTTTTGGAACACCATCAGGCCGTTCATACCGACGCCTCCTTCCGCTCCGCGTGCCACAGGGCCAACCGCCACTGATTCAGGCGGTAGACCAGCTCCGCGTCGCCGTGGGCGGCAACGCCGATGAGCGTCAGGCGCGCGGCGTCCTCGCTGACCAATATGGCAAACGCCGGTATGGATATAAAGACCTTGCAGTATGTGATGGGACACTCTGATGTGGGAGTGACGCTGAATGTCTACACTCACGCCAGCTATGACCGGGCAGCGGAGCAGATGGCGA
>CALXGC010000037.1 GCA_944387755.1 uncultured Oscillospiraceae bacterium
ACGAGGACGTGTGCCAGGTGTCCTACGGCTACGGCCTGTTCACCGGCGGCCCCGGCCTCAACGGCGGCAGCCACAAGGTGGGCTGTCTCACCATCCCCACCTCCTCCGGCAACACCGAGCGGCAGATTATGTTCATCATGGACCTGCACGCCACCATTCTGTGCTGCACCCCCTCCTACGCCGCCTACATCGGCGAGACCATGAAGGAGAAGGGCCTCACCCCCGACCAGATTCCCCTGAAGGCGGGCATCTTCGGCGCCGAGGCCTGGAGCGAGGAGATGCGCCAGGACATCCAGAAGACCCTGGGCATCAAGGCCTATGACATCTACGGCCTGACGGAGCTGTCCGGCCCCGGCGTGTCCTTCGAGTGCTCCGCCCAGACGGGTATGCACATCAACGAGGACCACTTCATCGCCGAGGTCATCGACCCCCAGACCGGCGAGGTCCTCCCCGACGGCCAGGAGGGCGAGCTGGTGTTCACCTCCATCACCAAGGAGGCCTTCCCCCTGCTGCGCTACCGCACCCGGGACATCTGCGTGCTCAGCCACGAGCCCTGCCCCTGCGGCCGCACCCATGTGAAGATGTCCAACCCCCGCGGCCGCACCGACGATATGCTCATTATCCGCGGCGTGAACGTGTTCCCGTCCCAGATTGAGACGGTGCTGCTCAACCACGGCTACCCCGCCAACTACCAGATCATTGTGGACCGGGTCCGCTCCACCGACACCCTGGACGTGCAGGTGGAGATGACCCCGGAGATGTTCACCGACAACATGGGCGAGATCGAGCGCCGCCAGAGGGAGCTGGTGGACGGCCTGCGGTCCATGCTGGGCCTGGCCGCGAAAGTCACCCTGGTGGCCCCCAAGTCCATCGTCCGCAGCGAGGGCAAGGCCGTCCGCGTCATCGACAAGCGGAAAATTTAAGGAGGGTACAACGCTATGAGCATCAAGCAGATCTCTGTCTTTGTGGAAAATAAGCCCGGGGCCCTGTACGCCCTCACCGCCGTGCTGGCCCAGGGGCAGGTGGATATGCGCGCCCTCTCCCTGGCCGAGACCAGCGAGTTCGGCATCGTCCGCCTCATTGTCAACGACCTGTACAAGGCCACCACCCTTCTGAAGGACGCGGGCTATGTCCACAGCCTCACCCCCGTGGTGGGCGTGGCCATCCCCGACGTGCCCGGCGGCCTCAACCGGGTGCTCCAGGTGCTCACCGACGCCCGCGTCAACGTGGAGTATATGTACGCCTTCCTGGGCGGCAAGGACGTAAACCACGCCTATATGATCTTCCGCGTGGCCGACGAGAAGGCGGCCGAGACCGCCCTGGCCGCCCGGGGCATCCAGACCCTCACCCAGGACCAGGTGGAGCGCCTGTAACTCCGCCCTTTCTTCAGGACGCCGGAGCCCCGCTCCGGCGTCCTTTTTTGCTTCTTTACGGGGCGGCGGATTTCCGCTACAATAAAAGAAAACAGCCAGAGGAGGCAGCGCTATGGAACCCTGGAAGAGCGCCCGAAACCCGGACGACCCCCAGCAGGCCTACTATGTGGGCCTGATGAACGCCTGCGGCTACCGCGTCAAGGACCTGCACAAGCCGGTCATCGGCATTGTCAGCTCCTACACCGACGCCAACCCCGGCCACCGCCCCCTGCGGGAGCTGGCCGGCTTTGTAAAGGAGGGCGTCTGGGCCGGCGGCGGGACCCCCGCCGAGTTCAACGTCCCCGCCCCCTGCGACGGCATGGCCCAGGGGCTTGGAATGCACTACATTCTCCCCCAGCGGGACCTGATCGCCGCCAGCATTGAGGCCATGGCCAGCGCCCACGCCTTTGACGGGCTGGTATTTCTGTGCAGCTGCGACAAGATTGTCCCCGGTATGCTCATGGCCGCCGCCGCGCTGAACAAGCCCTCCCTGTTCCTCACCGCGGGGAGTATGCTCCCCTATGCGGCGGAGGAGGGGACCTATGTCACCCCCGACCTGAAGGAGTCCATCGGCGCCCGGAATGTGGACAAAATCAGCGAGGAGACCTTCTCCCGCTACAAAGAGAACATCTGCTTCTCCTGCGGCACGTGCAGCATGTACGGCACGGCCAACACCATGGGCGTATTTGCCGAGGCCATCGGCCTGTGCCCCATAGACAGCACCGCCATGCCCTTCTGCGCCGCGGCCAAATACCGCCAGGCCCGGGACGTGGGGGAGCGCATCGTCCAGCTCACCCGCCAGGGGGTCCGCTTCCGGGACATCGTCACAGAGCGCAGCCTGAAAAACGGCCTGCGCCACACGGCGGCCACCGGCGGGTCCACCAACGCCCAGCTCCACATCTGCGCCCTGGCCCAGGTGATGGGCGTGCCCCTGGACATGGGGGACTTCGACGCCATCCAGCGCCAGGTGCCCTGCGTGGCCAGGTTCAAGCCCTCCTCCCCCTGGAACATGTACGACTACTACCGGGCGGGGGGCGTGGGGGCCACCCTGAAGGCCATCTCCGCCTGGCTGGACCTGGACGTCCCCCTGGCCATGGGCGGCACGCTGGGGGAGTATCTGGCCGCCTTCCGGCGGCCGGTGAATCCGGAGGTCATCCGCACGGCGGACAACCCCCTCTACCCCGACGGGTGCTTTGCGGTGCTCTACGGAAACCTGGCCCCCGGCGGGTGCATCGTCAAAAAGAGCGGCGTGGCGCCGGAGATGTTCCGCCACCGGGGGCCCGCCGTGTGCTTCGACTCCGAGGATGCCCTCCGGGGCGCGATGGCCGCCAGGGCCATCCGGCCGGGCAGCGTGCTGGTTATCCGCTATGAGGGCCCCAAGGGCGGACCCGGTATGCGGGAGATGTCCATCCCCGCCGCCATGCTGGTGGGCATGGGCCTGCACACCAGCTGCGCCATGGTGACGGACGGCCGCTACTCCGGCGCCACCCGCGGCCCCTGCATTGGCCACGTCACCCCGGAGGCCTGGGAGGGGGGACCCATCGCCGCCGTCCGGGACGGAGACATGATCGCCATCGACATTGAAAAGCGGAGCATCCACCTGGAGGTGGACGGGGCGGAGATCGCCCGCCGCCTGGCCCAGGCGCGGCGGCCCGACCACCCCGCCCCCGGTATGCTGGCCGCCTACCGGGCTATGGTGGGCGGCGTGGACCGGGGCTGCACCTGGCTCTACTCCCGCTGAAAAAACCGCCTCCGCCTGTTTTGAACAGGCGGAGGCGCTGCTTTATCCCCGTGTCTCCTGTGCGGCGGCGTCCAGATCCTCCTGGGTGAGGGTGGACAGCTCCTCTCCGGTGGGGGCCGGAAGGGGGGCGAGGCGGTCGGCCTGCCGCCGGCAGGCGGCCTCGAAGAGGTTGCGGATGTAGCGGGCGTTGCCGAAGTTCTCCCTGTGCCGGAGCAGCTCCTCCTGCGCCGCCCGGCGGGCGGCGGCGCGGGCCTCCCCGGTGAGATGATAGGCCCCGCTCCGGCAGAAGGCGTCCAGAATGTCCATCAGCTGGTCCAGACTGTAGTCCTGGAAGGTAAACCTCCGGCCGAAGCGGCTGTCCAGGCCGGGGTTGGAGGCCAGGAAGCGCTTCATGGGCTCTGTATAGCCCGCCGCGATGACCACCAGGCTGTCCCGGTGGTCCTCCATGGCCTTGAGGAGGGTGTCCACCGCCTCCTGGCCAAAGTCGTTGACCGCCGCCCCGGTGAGGGTGTAGGCCTCGTCCACAAAGAGCACGCCCCCCATGGCCCGGCGGATGACCTCCTGGGTTTTGAGGGCGGTCTGGCCGATGTACCCGGCCACCAGGTCGCTCCGGCTCACCTCGGTGACTTCGGCCCTGGGCAGCAGGCCGAGGGCCTGATACATCTGCCCAATGAGGCGGGCCACGGTGGTCTTGCCGGTGCCGGGACTGCCCAGAAAGACCATGTGCAGGCTGGCCCGCTCCACAGGGAGCCCCCGCTCCCGCCGGAGCTGGTCCATGCGGGCTTTGTTGAACAGGGTGCGCACATCCCGCTTCACCTCCTCCAGGCCGCAGAGCTGGTTCAGCCTGGCCAGAATCTGTTCCGGCCCCGCCTGTTCCGGGGGCAGCTTCTCCGCCAGCTCCAGGGGGACGTCCTCCGGCAGGAGGACGCCCCGCGCCGGATCCGCCGGGGGAATGCCCGCCCCGTGGCAGCGGGCCCGGCGGCGGTCGTTCATCTGCCGGAGGAGGTTTTCCATCTGACGGGCGTTGCCCGACTCCTCGGTGCGGGCGGCGTAGAGGTAATCGCACACCCGCCGCAGCAGCGCCCCGGCCTCCGGGGAGGCGGTGAGGGGCGGCCGGTTCCGGGCCATCATCCGGAGGAGAATGGCATAGAGCTGGGGGCCGGTGTAGGGCTCCAGGGTGAGAATCTCAAAGCGGCTCTTCAGGCCGGGGTCCAGCTCCAAAAACTCCTGGAGGCGGCTGGGGTACACGGCGAACACCGCCTGGAAGGGGTGGGCGCGGTCGGTGAGGGGGTTCAGAAAGGCCTGGACGGCCCCCGCCCCGTCAAAATGGCCGGAGGCCAGGCTGTGGGCCTCGTCCACAAAGAGCATTCCCTTCCTGTCCTGGGCCTCCCGGACATAGGAGAGCACCTTCTCCTGAGTCCCCCCGGCCAGGGAGCTGGCCAGGGCGCTTCCGCTTACCTCAATGAGCTCCGGCGTGCCCAGCAGATGGAAGTGGTAGTACAGCCGGGAGAGCAGCCGGGCCGCGGTGGTCTTGCCGGTGCCCGGCTGTCCCACCAGCAGCAGGGGCCGCAGGGACACGTCCTCCTCGCTGCCGCCGCTGGCCAGGGCCTCCTCAATCTCCAGGGCCTTTTTGGAAAAAAAGTCCTCCAGCTGGTCCAGGCCGGCCAGCTCCCCCCGCAGCTCCCGCAGCACCTCCTCTGTGGAGCGTGCGGTGTCGGAGGGGGCGAACCACGCCCCGGAGATCCGGCTGTTGTAAAAACAGCTCTCCGTCACCAGGCCGTCCTCCGCCCGGCCGCAGGCCTGGAGGGCCAGGGCCTCCATCTCTCTGGCGTTGCCGAAGGTCCGGCGGTCCCGCTCCTGATAGAGGCGGCGGACCATACAGCTCAGGGGGCGGGCGGCGCCGTGAAGCGCCCGCTCCTGGGTGAGCGCTTCGTCCAGGCGGCAGCCGCTCTCCTGAATTTTCTGCACCAAAATCCGCTCCAGCAGCTCCGGCGGATAGTCCTCCAGGGTGATGATGTGCTCCTCCCCAAAGCGGCTTTTAAAGCCCGGCTCCAGGTTCCAGACGGCCTCCATCTCCTGCCTGTGCCCTGCCAGCACCACGCAGAAATGGCGGTTGGGGTCGGTCATGGCGCTGTTGAGGGTGGAGATCACCTCCCGGCCTGTGCCCTCGTGGCCCGCGCCGCTGTCCCGAATGCCCAGGGCGTGGGCCTCGTCGATGAACAGCACGCCCTCCTCCGCCCGGTTGACGCAGTTCATGGTCGCTCTGGGCACGCCGGCCACATAGCTGCTGGTAAGGTTCTCCCTTGTCACCTTCACCACAGAGCCCACCTTCAGCACGCCGTACTCCCGGAGTACCTGGCCGATTTTTTCGGCGATGGTGGACTTGCCCACCCCCGGTCCCCCCAGAAGGGCAAAGCTGGGCGCCGGAGGCCGGGCCCCGTCCGCCGGCGGGCGGGACCGCAGGCGGCCCACCGCCCAGTCCGCCCGCTCCGCCCGGACCGGCGCGCTGTGCTGGCGGCGGTAGGCCTGGCTGTGCTCCACCGCCTCCTTCACCGCGGCGTAGGCCGCCTCCCACCCCGGACGGCGGAGCTCCTCCAGGGCGGGCTTCCGGCTGCGGGGCGGACGGTCCCAGATTCCGTCCACCGCGTCCAGGGTGAGGGGCACGGCCTCTCCGCCGGGCCGGCTGTCCGCAAAGCGCTGGAGGCGGTGGCAGATCTGGCGCATATACTCCGCGCTCCCGGCCGGGCCGCCCCGCTCCCGCACGTCGCAGCTCCGGCTGCAGAAGAGAATCTCCGCGGACAGGCGCTCCAGCTCCCGGAGGGGGAAAGCCAGCTTCCGCCCCCGGGGCGTGCCCACCAGGCGCAGGCGGCGGAGCAGGGCCTGGATCTCGTCCTCTCTGGGATAGCCCACCTCTATGCAGGTCATGGGGTTGAGGGAGGGCCCGCTCTCCCCGCCGCGGACAAATTTGGTGGCCAGGCCGGCGTCCCGCAGATAGTCCATCAGCGCGGCGGTGGAGTACATGGTCTCCGGGGCCAGCAGCAGGCACAGATTGCCGGCGGCGCACTGCTCCCAGCCGGTGAGGATGTTGTCCCGGAGGGCGGGGGCGCTGCCCAGGCTGGTGGTGAAGAGGTTATAGAACACCACCGCCATATGGCTCTCCGGGTCCTTCATCAGCGGGTCGATGAGCAGCAGCAGGGAACCCAGCTCCATCCCCCGCAGGGCGTAGCGCACCCGCGCCGGCCCTGCGGGCTCCTGCCGGACCGGCTCCGCCGGCGCCGTCCTGTCCTCCTGGGGGGCGCGGCCCGCCGGGTCCCCCGGCCTGTAGCCCCTCTTGGGGCGGCGGGACACCAGGCCGTCCAGCCGGGTCCCGGTCCTTCCCCCCTGCTTGGGGCCCTCCCCCTGGGGCGCGGTCCCCTCTGCCGGGGCGGGGAGGGGAAGGTCCCGGTTGTCCCGCCGGAAGAAGAACCGGGCGCTCTCCGGGTCCAGGCAGTAGGCCCCTCTGGTCCCGGCGTCGCCATAGAACAGCACATGCCGGTAGCCCCGGCTCTTCAGCAGCCGGACCAGGTACTCCCCGCTGGAGTACTCCGCCAGGTCGCCGCACCAGATGGAGTCGTTCAGATTGCCGTACAGCAGAAAGGTCCTGGAACGGCTCCCCTGGGTCTCCAGAAATGTGTCCATACAGCTCCTCCTCTCCCCGGCGGGACTCTTACCGGTCCTCTGTCCGGTCCGTCCGGAACAGGGGCCGGACGGGGGCGGCCTCCACCGCCTCCCGGCGGTTGAGGGTCTGGTCCGCCGCCTCCTGGTTCACCTGGCCGGTACAGCCCAGCGTCCCCTCCAGGCCGGAGCGCCGCAGGGCGTTCATGATTCCGTCCCGGAGGGACTGCTTCTCCGCCTCCGTCACAGGGCGGCCGTTGGCATAGTAGAAGAGGACCTCCATGGCCATCCGGCCCGTCTCCTCCGGTCCGCCCTCCTCGTCCAGGGAGAGGGCGATGGTATTGCCGCTCCCCGGCTCCCGGAAGTGGACCACCAGCTTCTGGGTCACGTCGCCCCCCACCGGCTGGGCCCAGTCCAGCTCGCAGCCCTGGTCCTCCAGATAGGAGGCCGCCGCCTGAAGGGTGTGCAGCCGCCGGTAGTACTGCACCAGCTTCTCCCGCCCTGTGCGCAGAATCTGCTCCGCCTGGGGGGCGGTCTCGTTCTCCAGGCGGTCCAGCTCCCGGCTCAGCCGGGCGGTCCCCCAGGCCCGGCCCGCCGTGTCCAGCTCCGCCCGCAGCCGCCGGAGCCGCTCCTGCATTTGGCTCAGCGCCCCCTGGGTAAAGTCGTCCAGATCCTCCTCCTTGGGACCGTAGAGGGGGTCGGTGAAGGACACCCGGCTGTGCCGCTCCAGCTCCCCCTGAAGGCCCTCCAGGCGGCCCTCCAGCAGGGCGCGGGCCGTCTGGAGCTCCTCCTGGGCCTGCTGGTGCTCCAGCACCAGGCTGGCGCTGCGGATGACCACCTGCTGCGCCCCGGCGGCGGCGGTCTCATAGGCCCCGGCCTCCTGGGCCTGCCGGGCCCGCGCATAGGCCTGGCGCATTACCTGGACCTGCTGGGGAAAGCTCCCATCCTCCCCGGCGGCCAGGGACTCCAGCAGCTCCAGAGAGGCGGCGGCGTCCCCCAGCAGCGCCTGGGCCGCGGCCTGCTGTCCGGCCCGGTGGGCGGCGGTCTCCCCCCGCCAGTTCACCGCATCCAGCCTGGCCTGCTGGGCCTGCTTCAGGGCGTCCAACGCGGCGGCGGCCTCCTCCTGGGTCTCCCGCCGGATGCGCTCCAGCTCCCGCCGGCCTGATTCTCCAATGGAGGCCGCCCCCCGCCTCTGGGTCTCCTGGAGCAGCGCCTGGAGCTGCGCGCCGCTGCGGGCCGCCGCCTCCTGGGCCGCCTGGGAGAGGGCCTGCCGCCCGCGCTCCCCGCCAGCCTGCACCTCCTGGCGGCGGGCGGCCTCCTCCGTCTGCCGGGCCAGGGCCTGCAGCTCCTCTCCCAGCTCCTGGAGGTACCGCGCCTCCTCCCGGCTCTGCCGGGCGAGGGCCGCGTCCGCCCGCTGGTACAGCCCGGCCAGCTCTCTGCTTCCTCCCCGGACCGCCACGGGCCGCCGCTCCTGCCAGCGCCGCACCCCGGCCTTCACCAGATGCTGTCCCAACAGGCCCAGGCCGCAGGCGCACCCCACGGCCGCCGCCGCCGTCACCACCACGGGCAGCAGAATCACCCCCGCCACAACGCCTGCCAAAATGCCTCCGCCTTCTCCGCTCATCTGTTTTTCCTCCCTTTTCGTACCGTCCTAATTTGGGTGCTTCCGCTCCAGCCGCCGGACCAGCAGGGCGGCGTCGGGGCGCTGTTTGCAGCTCTGCTCCTCGGCCAGAAGGCGGCCGGGCTCCGGAACCCAGCGGGCGGCGAGCTGGGGAAGGCCCTGCCGGAGGCGGCTGAGGGCCCCCTCGGCCTGCCGCTGGAGCAGCGCTCCGCTGGGGAGCGTGCGCACCTCCTGGCTGAGGAGGCACAGGTTTTCCACCGCCACGCCGTCCTGTCTTCTGGGGACAAAGGTCAGCCGGAGAAGGTCCGTCCCGTTGACGGAGCCGGTCCAGTCATAACAGTCCAGGGGCTCCTCCCGGTCCGTCCCCCGGAAGCCGGCGGACACAGTCCGGTAGCCCAGAGGCTCCAGCAGCGCCTGCGCCTGTCCGGCCAGCCAGTACCGCTGGTCGGAGAAGCGCCGCTCCTGCCGGATGCAGGTGACGGCCGCCGTCAGCCGGTCGGACAGGCGGTACAGGCCGCTCACCTGCCGCTGAAAGGCGAAGCCCCGCAGGGCCCCGCCGGAGCGCAGATAGGCGGCGGCTCCCCCCGCCTCCTCCACCCGTTGGACCAGGGCCCAGGCCTCCCGGACCTCCCGCCGGACGGAGGGGTAGCTCCCCTGGCTCCAGTAGTCCCAGTCCCCCTCGTCCATGGTGAACCGGCCGCAGGCGGTCTCCAGCGCCTCTCTCTCAAACTGCTCCACCGTCTCCCACAGCCCGGCGGCGAGGGCGCGGTAGAGGCTGTACACCTCCTCCCACTCCCGCTGGTGCTCCCGCACCCGCAGCTCCAGAATCTCCAGCTCCGCCAAAGCCGCGTCCGCCGCAGCCGCGGAGGCGGCGCACAGACCGGAGCGGAGCATGGTCTGGGCGGCGGACAGGTGCTCCCGGAACAGGTCCAGCTGTCCGGGGCAGAAGAAGGCGTGGGGCAGCGCCTCCACCGTCTGTACCTGACTCTGGGCCTCCTGAAGGCGCTGCCGGGCCAGGTCCTCTCCCGCCTGGGTGCGCTCTTTTTCCTGCCGGCGGAGGTCCTCCAGCTCCTGCCGGAGGGCCTGGTTGACCTGCCGGAGCTCCTCCAGAGCCTGCCGGCGCTCCTCCTGGGCCCGCCGGCCGGCCTGCCGCAGCTCCTCCGCCTGGCGGCGGAGCTGGGCGGACAGCTCCTCCTGCACCTGCCGGACCTGCCGCTGGGCGGCGTCGTCCGCCCGCCCCAGGGCCTGCTGAAGCTGCCGCTCCAGCTCCGCACGGTCCGCCTGCCGCTGGGCCTCCAGCCTCCGGCGGGTCTGGTCCTGCTCCTCCTCCATGCGCCGCAGGCGCTCCCTCAGCTCACGGATTTGACTGCGCAGAGCCGCCTGGTCCGCCATTTTGCTCCTCCTCTCGCTCCTGGTCCTGAGACAGGGTCCCGTCGCCGCTGAAGATGGTCTGCCGCACGTTTTTCCGGAAGAAATCCCGCAGCCGGACCGTCCGGGCCAGGGCGGCCTCGGCGCGCTCCACGGCCTGGCGGGCCTCCTCCATTCCCCGCTCCAGGGACGGAGCGGACAGCGCCCCCTCCGCCTGGAGCAGCTGCGCCGTCTCTCCGTCCAGCTTCAGGGCCAGCTTCAGCTCCTCCAGCTCCTCCCGGCATTGCCGGCACTCGTCCTCCCGGACCTCCCGGAGGGCGCGCAGCTCCGCCGCCTGGTCCCGGAGGCGCTCCGCCTGCTCCTGGGCCTCCTGAATCTGCCCCTCCAGCTCCCTCTGTGCGGCCTGAAGCTCCCTAAGCTCCTCCCGCTTGGCCTCCAGGCCCTCCGTCAGCTCCGGAAGCTGGGCGGACAGCGCCGCCAGCCGGGCGTCCAGATCCTGTTCCCCCTGGGCGGCCAGCCGCTTCTCCAGGGCGGCGGCGCGGTCCTGCTCCGCCTTCCACTGGGCCTTCACCCGCTCCAGCTCCTCCCGCAGCTTCTTCAGCTCCTCCGCCTCCGGGGCGGGCTCCGGCGCGGGCTTGAGGGCGGGGGCGGGCCTCGCCGGCGGGGCCTTGGGGGCGGGCTCCGGCGCGGGTTTGGGAGCTGTCCTGGGGGCCGGCCCGGCCTCCACAATCTGGATGGACCGGTGGGGGACAAAGCGCAGCAGCTTCACCTGAGAAAACGTCCGCGTCTCCCCCCAGGCGGCGGCCCGCAGGTCCGCCGCCCCCTGCTGAAAGGACAGCTCCAGCTCCTCCAGGGCGTCCGGGGGACAGCGCAGAAGCAGGGCCACCTGCTTCCCCTGCCGGACGCACTCCGCCATCCAGAGGCCCACCTGGAAGAGCTGCCGCCCGCCGTCGGGATAGGCCAGGACCTGCTGTTTTCCCCGCCGGTTGTCCAGGGCGATCATCCCGGCGGTCTCCAGAACCACCCGGTAGTCCCCGGTCCGGTCAGTCCCCGGATTGTTCCATTCCATACGGTTCACCTCGTCTCGGCATGGCGCGCCACATTGCGGCCTGTTCCCCGCTGGGCACCCCGGCCATCAGCGTGCCCCTCTCGGACAGGTGCAGCTCAATCTGCCGCCCGGCGGCGGCGTAGTACCCCTCCAGGTCCCGCTGATAGCGGCCGGTGAGGGGCAGCAGCCGCTGGTTCTCCGACCCCCGGTAGGGCTGGTTCCGGTCCAGCTCCCGGCGGTAGGGCCCGTCGATGAGCAGGTCAATCTGCCCCAGAAACCGGTCCAGGGCGTGGTCGGCGGCCCGCCGGGCCAGCAGGTCCTCATAGACAAAGCCGGTGTAGACAATGACGCCGCAGTCCCGCCGGGCCCGGATGGCGGCTATCGTCTCCCCCAGGGCCTCCGCCTGGAGCATGGGCTCCCCGCCGCTGACCGTCAGCCCCTCCGCCCCCTGGCGGAGGAACCACGCCGCCATCTCCTGGGGCTGCGCCTCCAGGGCGGGGCCGGCGCGGAAGCTCTGGGCAATGCAGCCGGGGCAGTCGAAGCAGCAGCCGTGGACCCACACCACCGCCCGCCTGCCGGGTCCCAGCACCCGGCAGTCCCCCAGACGGGCGGCATAGCGCAGCGCGCTCACGTCCCCGCCCCCAGGGCGATGGTCCGCAGGGGGGTCAGAGGCGCGCCGTCCCCCGTCAGGAGCTGCACCTTGAGCACCCCCTCCGCCGCGGTGTAGGACATAGCCGCAAGGCAGGGGACGTCCGCCGCCTCCGGCGGCGGGCTGGCGTGGAAGGAGTACCGGGGGGCCGCCCCGGCCCGGCCGATGGTAAACTGGACCCCGGCTGGGCTGAGCTGAAGGGGCAGCCGCAGGGCGGCGTCCCTCTCATTCAGGGCCAGAATGGGGCGGGCCCCCGGCCCCGGCCGGCCGGTGAGGCAGTCCTCTGTGACGTACAGCCACCGCCCCTCCGGCTGGGCCGCGGCCGCGGAATCCCGCCCCTTCAGCACCACCTGGTAGACGTGGCTGCCGGGGCGGTAGGGGATGCGCACCGGCTGGGGGCTCTCCACCGCACAGGAGACGCCGTCGAGCTCCACCGTCCCTCCGGGGGTCAGGTCCTCCAGGTCCCTGGTCAGGGTGACGCGCCGCACCGCCGCCGTCTTCCCGTCCCGGATAAAGCGGATTTCCGCCGTGCCCGGCGCCTCCCTGCCCAGGTAGTTCACAAGCTTGGCCACCCCCCGCACCCGGCCGCCGGGCTCCACGGCGGTGAGGCAGCTCACCGCCTCCGCCAGGGCGGGAGGCATTTTCGCGGCCTCCTCCGGCTGGATGACGCTCCGCCGCCCGGCGGTATAGGCGTCCAGGTCCAGGGCGAAGAGCCCGCGCTGGGTGTAATAGTCCGTCTGATGGTACACAAAATAGGCCAGCATACCCAGCAGGTACCAGGCCTGTTCCTTTCCGGTGGAGAGGGTCCGCCCCTCTCTGGCCGCCCGAATCACCTCCGGCGGCCAGAAGGCCAGATTGGCCGCCCCCGTCCGCCGGGTGATTTTGACCCGGTTGTCCTCCTCCAGCTGAATCTCCTCCGGGGTGTTTCCAATGGCCCGGCCGTCCTCAATGAGGCACAAAAGCTGAAAGAGCACGTCCAGGCGCTCCTCCTCCGCCATACCGGCCAGGACCTTCTCCCGCAGCGCCGCCATTTCCCGCTCCCCCCTTTTCTCTTCTTTCCGCCAACGTCAGAACAGAGCCCGAATCATCCAGACAATGACTGCCAGCACAATGACGCAGGTAATAATCGTGGACAGCAGGGCGGCAAAGCTCCCGGAGAGGGCGGCGGCCAGCTCGCCGAAGTAGACCGCCACCGCCGCAATCACCAGAAGGGCGAAAATACACAGCCAGAGAATCAGAAACCGCCGCACCTTACGCCAAATTTCTTCCAGCACTCAGTACCGCCTCCTTCCCCGCATAGCAAAGGCGATCATCACGCCGAAGCCCGCCAGCACGCACACCACCAGCCCGATTCCCATCAAAAAGCTGAGGATGTTGTAAATCGCCTGGGCGATGGCCAGCAGGACGCCCCCCAGGTGGAGCAAAATCCACACAACTCCAATGACCGTCACAGCCAGCAGGGCCGCGTCCACCCCCCACAGAGGGGGCAGCGCTCTCCCCCCGGAGCGGCCGGTCCGGCCGGCCGGCCGGGCAGACCGGCGCGCGCCGCCCCCGCCGGAGAAGGAGCCGGACATGGAGCTCCCCGCCGGCTCCTCCTGCCGCGCGCCGCCCCAGCCCTGGGGGCGGCCCCCGGAGGGCCCGCCGCCGAAGCTCCCGGAGGGGCCGGTCCCGGCGGACCGGGCGCGCGCCTCCCCGGCGGTCCCCCGGTCCGCCGGGCGGGGGACCGGCTTCGGTCCGGGGGACGGCCGGGCCTCCGGCTGCCGGGGAGGCTCCGCCGCCTTCTCCGGAGCGGGCTTTTTTTCTGTGCCGTACTTATTCAAAAGGTCGTTCATCCCTGCCATTGTCCCGTCTCCCTTCTTCCTTCTGTACTCCTCAGTACTCCAGGCGGTTCACCAGAAACGCCGGCCCCGGCGCGGCCAGTATCGCCTGATATCCCCTGGTATCGGAGGCCCGCACCCGCGGGCGGTTCGGCTCCGGATGGGGGGCCCAGTGGCTCTCGGTGGGGGCGAAAAGGGGGAAAAATGTGGCCGGCGTGCCGCCGGAGAGCACCGGCTCATAGTGGGTGTACACCCCGATGGGGCGCAGCACCGCATCCAAATCCCCGTCGGAGATGCCGTCCGGCTCCAGAATGACTCGGGTGGAGAAACCGCTCTCCTGCCGGGGCACAAGGAGGGCTGCGTTGGAGGTGGACACCCCGACGGGGACGTTCCAGGCCATCAGCTCCCGCGCCGTCCGGTCCAGCGGGCCGTCCGCCCGCATGTCCAGGTCGCTGAACACCACCTGGAGCCGCCGGTACCGGGCCATCTGCCGCAGCTCCGCGGCGAAGTAGGCCTGGAGCAAATCGGAGCGTTCGGAGCGCAGGTTCACCAGGGCCACCAGCCGCCTCTCAGGGGGCAGGCAGACCAGATTATAGCGGGTGTCACAGCCGGGCGTGCTCAGGGGGGAGAGGGCGGAGGACACCTGCCGCAGCAGCTCCCGGAAGTACTGCCCCTCCTGGGCCAGCCCGGCCAGGTTGTCCAGGGAGGACTGGCTGGCTCCCGCCCCCGCGCCGATCTGCCTGACGCCCTCGTCTTTGTGCCCGGCCAGGAGGGTCATGGCGGCCAGACTGGGGGGATAGCACCGGCTGAGCACGTCCAAAAACGCGTAGAGATAGCCGGAAAACTGGGGGGGCATGTTCTGCACAATGGCCGCCGCGTCCAGAAAGTACTGGGCCACAGTCTCCACCGTCCAGCCGTAAAAGAAGTGGTAGTTGTTGTATCCGGTCGAGGTGATCTGTATACGGTCCTCCCAGGGCCAGTTCTTCACCCGCTGAATCAGCTGCCCCTCCAGCTCGTTGGAGGCGGTCAGCACCACAACGGGGCCCCGCTCCGCCTCTACCTCCTGGAAGAGCTTTTCGCACAGGGCGCCGGACCGCCCCTCCTCCGTGCCGCCGGTAATCAGGTAATTGCCCCCGGCCTCTCTCCAAAAGCTGCTCAGCGCACTCTGGCGGAGCGTATGCACATCCCGCACCGCGTTCAGCCGCTGGCATTCATGTTCCACTTCCCTGCGGGTGGCCATCGTTCTGTTCCCCCTCTAGCCCAAGTATTTTGTAACTTCTATTTTAGCACGCTTTTCAGAAGAATCAAGAAGTTTTATTAAGAAACAAGTTTTTTATTGAAGTTACATGAACTGATGCGTGCCGTTCTGCCGGAACTCCGGGAACTGGAACAGGAAGGGCTTCTCCCCCGCCAGGTCCACGGCGGCCTGTCCCACCTTCAGGTTCAGGACGTCCCAGTCCTCCAGGGCGTGGCCCTCCCGCTGGTAGGAGAGGGACTCGTTCCGGGCCTGGTAGAGGAGCTGAACGCAGTTCTCCCCAAAGCGCTGGGTGATGTACTGCCGGGAGCTGTAGTCCGGCGTCTGGAAGCAGAAGCAGTTCATAAAGCCGGACAGCAGGGCCCGGCCCCGCTCCTCGCCGTACCCGGCGTACACCTGGTCCACGCTCTGAATGCCGGCAAACACCTTCACCCCCAGGCCCCGGCCGAAGTTCAGGGCGTCGTCGATGTGCATCAGCTGGGGCAGCAGCTTAAACTCGTCGATGACGAACATCACGCTGCCCGGCCTGCGGCCGCTCTGGCTCAGGGCCTCCTTCAGGGCAAGGTCGATGAGCAGGCGGTAGATGGGGGCCAGGACCTCGCCGGTCCCCAGGTCGTACTCGATGAAGACCACGGCGGGCCGCCCGCCGCGCCCCCGGCTGCGCACCAGGTTCCGCATGGAGAAGGTCCCGTTGGGGCTCTCCCCGGCGAAGATGCCGGTGAACAGGTCGCTGCGCATGGCGTTGATATAGCCAAAGACGCCCAGGGCCTGGGGGGTGAGCTTCTGATGGACCCCCTGGCCGGGGTCGCCGAAGTAGAGCTGGGCGCTGGCAAAGTCCGGGTTGCGCCCCAGCAGCTCCATATAGCTGGCCAGATTCGCCCTGTCCAGCCACTCCACCAGCTGGGGGGTGTTCAGCGGCCGGGGGACCTCCCCCCTCTGAGCCCGCCGGACAAAGTCGATGAGAATCTTGGACACCAGGTCCGCCGCCGCCATAGAGAAGAAGGGCTGGGTCTCCGACTCCCGGCCCACAAACAGCTGCTTGGCGATCTCCTTGGCGGTAAAGGCCCCGGCGGCGGTAAAGCCGCCCTCCGGCTCCTCCAGCTCCCCGAAGATGTTCCAGCTCCGGGTGACGGAGGCGTACCTGGGGCTGTTGCCGATGACAATGTGGCCGGGGTTGTCCGGCTGGAAAAACGTGTCGTAAAAGTCGCCCTTTGTGTCGAAAATAAAGAGGATGTCCTCCGGGGCCTGCCGGGCCAGCAGGGCCTTCACCAGGAAGTTAAAGACGTTGGTCTTGCCGGACCCCACGCCTCCCAGCAGCAGCAGGTGCTTGGAGAGCCGGCTGGTATTCAGGGCAAAGGCCCGGCCGGCGGCGTCCTGAAAGGCGGCGTACAGGCGGTCTGTACACTGGGCCGTGTGCTCCGGCACCGGGTTGGAGGGGACGTCCTCCCCGAAGAGGAGCTGCTTCTCCGGCTCCATCCGCCGGACCTGCCGGACTGGGGCGGGGGCTGAAGCTGCCCCCCCGGCCGGGGGCAGCCCGGCCCCCCCGGAGAGAAAGCGGTTGAAATCATAGCTCACCGGCGTCATCCCCTTTCTTCTCTCACCTTGTTTTTTCCGGCGCTCCCGCCCCCCGCGGGGGCGGGAGCGCATAAAGCTTATTCGATGCCGCCGTCGTCGTCCACGCCGCCGTCTCCGCCGTCCACGCCGTCCGGTCCGCCGCCGTCTCCGGCGTCCACGCCGTCGCTGCTGTCCAGGCCGCCGTCCGGCGCGCCCAGCCCCTCGTCCCCGGAGAGGTCCGCGCTGTTTCCGCCCGCCTCCACGGCGGGGGCCTCCGTCTGGGCTGTGTTCTCTGTCTCCTGGGTCCCGATGAACTCTCCCGCCGTCTCCTGAAGCCCGGCGTCATACTCCTCCTGGTGGACCTCCCAGTTGATTCCCATGTTCTGTTCCTCCTGTCCCGGTTGGGCGGCCTGGGCCGCCTGACTTTGTTCCTGGTGCTGCTCCGCGTTCCGGCCCTGGGTCAGCGCCGTATAGGTCTGCGTCATCTCCGCCTTCACCAGCGCCTCCACCTGGGGGTCCACCGGCTCGTTGGTCCCGTAGTAGTGGTTCAAAATGCACTGGTTGATGTCATGCTCCAAATTGGGGTTCTGGAAGAGGGCCTGGGCCTCGGCCAGGGTGGCCTGATAGCCGTTGGCGGCCAGCTCCTGGCGGTAGGCTTCAAAGTCCGGGTGATCCCCCAGCTGGGCGGACAGGGACGCCATAATCTGGGCGGTCTTCGCCTCAGAGAACAGGTGGGCGTCCCGCTCGGTGGACTGGAAATAATAGGCGTAGTACCCCACGCCTGGGGTGGAGCCCTGGAGATAGGTACAGCCGGGGCGGAACGCGCCGTTCTGATCCTCCACAGCGACCACGGAGAAATTGTTGGCGGCGTACTCCCGCACCTGATTGGGGTCGCCGGGGATCTCGCCCCGTATCATCTGGTTCTGATAGGCGTGCTCGTCCTCGTGGAAGGCGGTGGTCAGGGCGGACAGGCCGGAGGCCTGGAGGGGCATGGTGTGAAGCTGCCCCTCATAGACCACGCTTTTCCGGTCGTTGACGTACATCTCCCGGTTGAGCTGAATCAGGTCCCCGCTCTGCTGGCCCGCCGTGGTAGGGCCCAGGTCGGCGAATTCCACCCGGCAGCTCCCCAGCTCCCCGTGCTGCTGGGCGGAGCGGTTCACCGCCTCCTGGAGCAGGCCCAGCCGCTCCTGCTCGCCGGCCTTGGCCCAGCTCTCGCCGTAAAACCGGGCGTAGAGCGCCGTGTCGCTCAGGCCGCTGTAGGGCGTGGGGTGGCTGCCATAGCCCGCGGCATTCCCGCTCATCGGACGCTCCTCCAGATCACCCGCTCCCCCGCCGCCGGGTCGGCGGTATAGCGGTTCATAGCCTCCAGGGCGGAGAGGAAGTCGTTCCGGCCCTGAATCTTCATCACCATCCCCACACAATAGGAGCCAATCCAGACGTCGCTGAGGGGCTCGCCCTCCATCCACTGCCGGACGTTCTCCTCCAGGCGGGGGTCCGTCTCCTCCACCAGCCGCTGGGCCCAGGCCCTGCACTGGGCCTCTCCCAGGGCGGGCACGGCCCGGCGGACGGCCTGGGCCAGCGCCCCGGCGTCAATCTGTCTGAGCATAGCAAATTCCCCCTTCTGCTACCGCAGATTTTGAAATTTTTGCCCCTCCCAGGGGCGGGAAGATATAGTTTATACTACCATACCCTCCAGCCCTTTGCAATTCTTTTCCGGCCTGAAAAGAGCAATCCCGCCGGGGGAGCTCCCGGCGGGATTGGGGGTATTTTGCTGCAAAAAATGGGGTAAGACCCTACCGCACAGACACGGGCAGGTCCAGGTCGTCCGCCGTCAGGGGGCGGGTGTAGGGGTTCACCAGGGCGTTGAGGGTGGGCAGGATGTCCTCCGCCTGATAGACGAAGTTGGTGGTGCCTCCCCACTTATAGCCCCGGAGGACGCCGTCCCCCCGGCCGGTGAGGCTGCCCTGCTCCACAGCGGCGGACAGGTCCAGCTTCAGGGCCTCCTCGGCGAAGTAGGCCATGTCGGACAGGGACAGGTTGGTCTCCACATAGGAGTTGAACAGGTCCAGGAAGGCGCTCACCTTGGTCAGGGACTGCCAGGAGGCCACCTTATCCGCCAGGGCCAGCAGCACCGTCCGCTGGAACTCTCCCCGCTGTACGTCGGTGTACCACTGGTTGGCTGTGTAGTTGGGGCTGTCCTCGTTGTCGTGGCGGTAGCGCACCGCCTCCATGGCCTGCTGGCCGTCCAGGTGCTGGAAGCCCTTGTTGAAGTGGATATGCAGGTTCTGAACGGGGTCGTCGTAGTTCATGTCCAGGGGGATCTCCACGTCCACCCCCTCCAGCTCGTCCACCAGGGCGATGAAGCCCTTCAAATCCACATGGATGTAGTAGTCCACCGGCACGCCGAAGGTCTGCTGGATCTCCTCCCGAAGCACGTCCGGCCCGCCGTTGTGATAGGCGTAGTTGAGCTTGGCCGTCTGGGTGGTCCAGGTGCGGTTCACCGCCGTGTCTCTGGGGATGGAGATCATGCCGATTTTCCCCTGGGCCACGTCGAAGCTCACCAGGATGATGGCGTCGGTGTTGCTGCTGTCCACGTCCTTGCCCAGAAGGACGAAGTTATAGACCAAATCCCGCCGCACCAGGGCGTTGGGATCTGTCTCCTCCGGCTGCACAATGGGCTGGGCGGCAATCTCTCCCCCAGTCTCCGGGACCTCCGGCTGCGGGAGGGAGGGCGGCTGGACCAGCAGGGCGTGGGCGGCGTACACCCCCACCACCAGGGCCGAGAGCATCACCACAAAGGCGTAAAGCTTAAAGAGAAGCCCGTGCCGGCGTCTGGCTTTTCTCCGCCTCCGGCGGGCCGGGGCGCGGGCGCCCCCTCTGCTGTAATAGGAACTGGCCAGAACGGTTTCCTCCTCTCAAAATCGGAATCAAAGGCGGAACCAGTATACCGGATTCGCCGCCGTTCGGCAAGAGGCCCAGGGCGATATTCAAAATTTTTTAAACATTTTCTCCGCCGCTTTTCTTCCGGTCCCGTCTGTGGTAAACTTGTATATCATTACAATTTTGACTGCCGGCACGGCGGAAAGGCGGGACGTCCCATGAACAAAAGACAGACAAAACTGGCGACGGCTCTGGTGGCGGACGCCCTTGCGGCGCGGGAGCTGCCCTTTGCCGGGGACAGGCGCAGCGCCATGGAGCGGCTGCGCACCCCCGGCTGGGCCGAGGGGCTCTCCCAGCTGCTGCCCATCCGCCGGAGGCTGACGTGCGGGGAGGTGCTGGAGGTGTGCGCCCCCGTTCTCTCCCGCCTCTCCCCCGCGCCGGAGGAGGGCTGGCTGTCCTTCTGCTACCGGTATGTGCGCTCCATTTTGTACCCGGCGGGCGGCTTCGCCCCCGACGGGGCGGAGTACAGGGACGGCGCCCGGTTCTTCCTCACCGTCCTCCAGACGCTGCTGGACCAGGAGCGGAAGGCCCTGCCCTTCGACCCCCTGGTGGACTTCCAGTTCCTCACCCCGGAGGCGTACAGCGTCTGCGACTGCGGCCGGGAGTACCGCCGCTTCCTCCACTGCTTCCGGGAGGAGTACGTCTATGAGCTCATGCGCCTGGGTCAGGAGGTCACGCCCTTCCGCACCCTGGGACACATCGCCGGGGTCCACCACATCGCCATGACCGCCGCCCAGGGCCTCCAGGCCGCCGGGGTGGACATCGACCTGGCCCTCATCTCCGCCGCCGCCGCCGCCCACGACATCGGCAAGTACGCCTTCCGCCCCGGAGAGCGGGTGCCCTATCTCCACTACTACTACACCGACCAGTGGCTGCTGGAGCGGGACATGGAGAACATCAGCCACATCGCCGCCAACCACTCCACCTGGGACCTGGAACTGGAGTCCCTGTCGGTGGAGTCCCTGTGCCTCATCTACGCCGACTTCCGCTCCAAGCAGGACCGGGACAGAGACGGCCGGGAGATCACCGTCCTCTATCCCCTGGACCAGTCCTTCCAGGTGATTCTCTCCAAGCTGGACAACGTGGACGGCAGCAAGCGCCGCCGGTATGAGTTTGTCTACGGCAAGCTCCACGACTTTGAGGACTATATGCGCTCCCTGGGGGTGGACGTGGACCTGACCGGCCGGCCGGGGACCCCCACTCCCCACAAGGACCCCGCCCTCATGAGCCCCGACGAGACGGTGGAGGGCCTCATCCTCCTGTCCGTGGGCCACAGCCTGCGCATGATGCACATGCTGTCCAACGAGCGGAAGTTCGGCAACATCATCGAGGCCGCCCGCTCCACCAAGGACTGGAAGCAGCTCCGGGCCTATCTGAACATCTTCCAGGAGTACTGCACCTATCTGTCCGTGCGCCAGAAGACCCAGGCCCTCTCCTTTCTCTATGAGCTGCTGGTCCACCGGGAGGGCGACATCCGCCGTCAGGCCGCCTCCCTCATGGGACAGATCATCGCCCGCTTCCACCTGGTCTACCGCAAGGAGCTCCCCGCCGACGCCCCCAGCGACCCGGCGGAGGAGGTGCCCTTCACCCTCTGGGCCCAGTACCTGGACAAGATCATCTACCCCGACCACAAGACCACCCAGCAGCAGCGCAGCCACATCAGCTACACGCTGAAGCTGGTGGTGGACGCCCTGCTGGAGTACGCCCGGCCGGGGGACGTCCCCCGGTTTGTGGGGGCCTTTCTGAAATACTTCGAACGGCCGGAGGAGAAGGACGAGGACACCGCCTTCACCCTGCTGGACGCCGCCCGCTATCTGCCCCCCCAGTACTGCACCCCGGCCATGCGCAGCCGCATGATTGAATTTGCCGGCCGCTGGGCCCAGTCCCGGAACCTGCGCATGGAGACCGCCGCCCTCCAGTTCCTCCGGGCGGCGGAGCGCTCCCTCCGGCGGGAGGACCCCCAGCTCCGGCGCATTGTGGAGCTGGCCCGCTCCGTCCCCCCCAGCACTCTGACCGTCACCTTCCTCCAGTACCGCATTCTCCTCCGGGCGGGGGAGGACGTGTCCTACCACCGGCATATCCTCTACGACCAGGACATCACCAGCGAGGTCTTTCTGGACAACCTGAAGAACGCCACCCACTGGGGGGTGAAGTCGGTGGGGGTGGAGCTGCTGCGGGACCAGGTGGAGCACGGCATGACGGAGCACATCCTCCACATCTGCACCCACTTCTCCAACCTCATCAAGGTCTCCGAGCGGGTGGTGGTCCGCCACGACGCCGGCGCCGCCCTGGTGCGCAGCCTGCCCATGCTCCGCCGGGACCAGCGCAACGAGGTGGTGGTGGAGCTGGGCAAGGGCCTGGAGATGGGCCAGTACGCCATCTCCAAGTACATCCCCCAGTACCTGGGCCAGGCCGCCCTGTACCTCTTCCCCGCCGAGCTGGACGAGCAGGTGCTGTGGCTGAAGACCCTGCTGGGCTCCCCCAACGACTCGGCAGTGTCCGGGGCGCTGAACACCATCGGCGTGCTTTTGCAGCACTACCCCGCCTATCAGGAGCGCTTCTCCCAGTCCCCACAGGACTTCGAGGCGCGGCGGCAGGAGCTGCTGGGCCTGCTGCTCCAGGGGCTGGCCCACTACCGGCCCGCCGTGCGGCAGGAGGCGCTGCTGGTGACGGGCAACCTGCTCTTTGAGAGCGGCGTTCTCCCCATGGAGGAGAAGGCCCACCTGTTCGCCCTGAGCTACCGCAAGCTCCTCTTCCTCATCCAGGAGGCCCCGGTGCAGGACGACACCATGACCTTCTTCTACCGGGCCGCCGCCCTGGCGGACATCAACCGCTTCATCTCCCTGTGGCGGCTGGACCACGGCCCCTTCTCCTTCCTCCAGCCCCAGAAGATCGCCTTCTTCCCCGGCACCTTCGACCCCTTCACCCTATCCCACAAGGGCATCGTCCGGGCCATCCGGGACCTGGGCTTCGAGGTCTATCTGGCGGTGGACGAGTTCTCCTGGTCCAAAAAGGCCCAGCCCCACCTGATCCGCCGGCAGATCGTCAACCTCTCCGTGGCCGGGGACTTCCACGTCCACCTGTTCCCCGACGAGATTCCGGTGAACATCGCCAACCCCAAGGACCTCAAGCGCCTGCGGGAGCTGTTCCCCCACCAGGAGGTCTATCTGGTGGCCGGAAGCGACGTGGTGGCCCACGCCTCCTCCTATCAGGACCCGCCCAGAGAGTGGTCCATCCACTCCATGAACCACATCATCTTCCGCCGGGCCGGGGAGGCCCCCCTGCCTGACGGCCTGCCCATCACCGGGAAGATCATTCATCTCCAGCTCCCGCCCCATCTGGAGGACATCAGCTCCACCCGCATCCGGGAAAACGTGGACCTGAACCGGGACATCTCCAATTTAATCGACCCGGTGATTCAGGACTTTATCTATCAAAACGGCCTGTATCTCCGGGACAGCCAGAACAAGTCCCTGCCCACCACCAGCCCCCTGGTCTTCCAGTGGGTGGACGACCCCGACCCCCGCCTGGTGGAGGACCTCACCGCCGGCCGCTGGGACCGGGAGACCGTCCGGGCGGGCATTCTCCAGGGCCACGACCGGATTCTGATGCTCCGCTCCAGCCAGGGCGGAAGCCTGCTGGGCTATGTGAGCTTCCGCTACCTCACCGCCACCCAGCTCTTCAGCGCCCTGCGGGACACGGGGCTGGCCAACCGCATCCGCCTGCGGTCGGCGGGGACCTCCCTGCTCATCACCTCCACCGGGGCGGACCACTCCAACCCCCTCCAGGACTGCCTCCAGCTCCTGCTGACGGAGGTGCTGGCCCGCGCCCTTACCGACGACTGCATCTACGGGGTGTACTACCCCTACGGCGAGCTCCCCGACGCGCCGGTGGAGGACGTGCTGGCCCGCCTGGGCTTCCTGCGCCGGGAGGAGAAGTTCAACGTGTGGGAGGTGGACATGAGCGCCCCCCTGGTGCTCATCCAGAATCTGGAGACCACCATCCAGGAGCCCCTGTGCCACAACCCCAGGGTGCTCTCCGCCATCGACCGGGGCCACCGGCGGCTCCAGTTCGCCCTCACCCAGCTCTACCCCTACTTCCTGGTGCTCACCCTGTCGGCGGATATCATCCACCAGCGTCTGATGGAGATGATTACCTCCTATAACGAGGTGCCCTCCGTCCCCACCACCCCCCGGAAGCTGGGCAAAAATATGTGCGTCCCCTACGGCAAAATGCTCCGGGGCAAAATCGTCCCCAACACCGTGACCAAAACCCTCCACACCGACAAGGTCTTCACCCCCGACCTGTCCAGCAGCACCATCGAGGCCTTCCACTACTATCCCCCCATCCCCAACCAAATCCGCATGATCAAGTCCTTCAACCGGCCGGTGATTCTGGTGGACGACATCATGCACCCCGGCTTCCGCATTCAGGCTCTGGACCCCATCCTCCGCCAGGAGGAGGTGGACATCCGCATGGTGCTGGTGGGCCTGCTGTCCGGCCACGGCCGGGACCTGATGGACGCCCAGGGCCGGCCGGTGGACGCGGTGTACTACCTCCCCCGCCTGCGGGAGTGGTTTGTGGAGTCCACCCTGTACCCCTTCATCGGCGGCAACACCGTCCGCCGCCCGGCCCCCCCTGTGCCCGGCCTGCTGCCCGGCGTCAACCACATCCTGCCCTACGCCTCCCCCTCCTTCCGGGGGGAGTGCAGCGAGGCCGCTGTGTTTGAGCTCTCCCGCGCCTGCCTGGAGTCCGCGCGGGACGTGCTCTTCACTCTGGAGCAGGAGTACCGCGCCCTCTACGGCCGGAACCTGACCCTCAGCCGCCTGCCGGAGGCCGTGGTCCTCCCCCTGTGCCCCGACAAGGGCCCCTGCCTGACCTACGACCCCAATCTCGCCCCCTCCGTCTATCTGGAGAACGACCTGGAGCAGCTCATGCGGACCCACGCAGCGCGGTGACGGCCCTCCCTCGGTTTGACGGGCCCGTAGGCGGCCCGTTCCCCGTAGGGGCGGCCTTTGGCCGCCCGCGGGCGCGCACAGCGCGCCCCTACACGCCGAAACCATATAATGAGGTGTATCGCCATGTTTTATTATTACGAAAAGGGCGGGAAAACCCTGGCCTCCCGCCGGGGAGACCTGCCCTATGCCCAGGGGACGCCGGTCCCCGGCGCGCCCATCTTCTATCTGACGGAGGGGGACCCGGTCTCAGGCCGCGGCGCTTTTAAGGTCAACCACCCCGGCCAGCTGGTCAACCCCCACGGGCTGGAGGCGCTGGACGCCTCCCGCCTGCCGGACGTCCCCCTGGACGGCCCTCTGACCGCCGCCCTGGAGGCGGGGCGGCTCACCGCCGTCAACGCCGGCCGGGCCGGATGGGAATCCATCCTCTCCGCCGCCCCGAAGGCGGGGAAAAAGCGGGTCAACATCCTGGCCATCGGGGACGTGGGCTCCACCCTGCTCATCGGACTGAAGCTGCTGGGGGGCGATGTGATCTCCTCCATCGGCATCTGCGACGTAAACGAAAAAATCACCGCCCGGTGGGCGTTTGAGATGGGCCAAATCAGCCTGCCCTGGGACTATGGTGCCTTTCCGGAGGTGGAGGCGGTCCCCCTGGAGCGCCTGTTTGACTGCGACGTGTTCGTCTTTGTGGCCTCCAGGGGCATTCCCCCGGTGGGCTCTCAGGTGAAGGACGTGCGGATGGCCCAGTTTGAGACCAACGCCGCCCTGGTGAAGCAGTACGCCCGCATGGCCCGAAGCGCGCGCTTCCAGGGCCTGTGGTGCGCCGTGTCCGACCCGGTGGACCCCCTGGCCAAGACCGCCTATCTGGAGAGCAACAAGGACGGGAACGGCGTCTGGGACGGAAAGGGCCTGCGGCCGGAGCAGGTCCAGGGCTTTGGCTTGGGGGTGATGAACGCCCGCGCCGCCTACTTCGCCAAACAGGACCCCCGCCTCTCCTCCTTCCTGACGGAGGGCCGGTCCTTCGGCCCCCACGGGACCGGCCTGTTCATCGCCAACTCCATCCGGCATTACGACGAGGCCCTCTCCCAGGAGCTCACCCAGCGCACCGTCACCGCCAACCTGAAGATGCGGGAGATGGGCTTTAAGCCCTATGTGGCCCCCGCCCTGTCCTCCGGGGCGCTGTCCATCCTGCTCACCCTCCGGGGGGAGTGGCACTGCGGGTCCGTCTTCCTGGACGGCGTCTTCATGGGGGTAAAGAACCGCTATACCCCCGCCGGCGTGGAGACGGAGCTGCTTCCCCACATTCCGGACCAGCTCTTTGGACATATCCAGGAGGCGGCGGCCCATCTGAAGGCTGTTTTATGACCTGACGGCGCAAAAAAAGCTCCCGCCCGGAGACGGACGGGAGCTTTGCGCTGTATGGAGAGAGGCTTACCGCCCGGCCAGAGCGGCGGTGATAATGGCCATGGAGTAGACCTCCTGGGCGTTGCAGCCACGGGAGAGGTCGTTGATGGGGGCGTTCAGGCCCAGCAGGATGGGGCCGTAGGCCTCGAAGGAGCCCAGGCGCTGGGCAATCTTATAGCCGATGTTGCCGGCGTTGATGTCGGGGAAGATGAAGGTGTTGGCATAGCCGGCCACCTTGGAGTCGGGGCACTTGGTCTGGGCCACCTTGGGGGAGACGGCGGCGTCAAACTGGAGCTCGCCGTCCACGGGGACGTCGGGCATGGCCAGCTTGGCCTTCTCGCAGGCGTTGCGCATCTTGTCCACATCCTCGCCCTTGCCGGAGCCCAGGGTGGAGTAGCTGAGGAAGGCCACCTTGGGATCGACGCCGAAGATCTTGGCGCACTTGGCGGTCTCCACGGCGATCTCCACCAGCTCGTCCTCGTCGGGCTTGATGTTGATGGCGCAGTCGCCCATGGCCAGCACCTCGCTGTCGCCGGTGGCGGAGGGGCGCACCAGGATGAAGCAGGAGGAGACGATCTTGTTGCCCGGCTTGGTCTTCACCAGCTGCAGGGCGGGGCGGACGGTGTCGGCGGTGGAGTAGGTGGCGCCGCCCAGCAGGGCGTCGGCCACGCCCATGGCCACCAGCATGGTGCCGAAGTAGTTGCTCTTCTTCAGGGCGGTGCGGCACTCGGCCTCGGTCATCTTGCCCCGGCGGAGCTCTACCATGCGGGCCACCATGGCGTCCATGTCCTCATAGTTCTCCGGGTCAATGATAATGGCGCCCCGGATGTTGAAGCCGGCCTCCTCGGCGGCGGCGCGGATGGCCTCCTCGTTGCCCAGCAGGATGGGGGTCAGGAACGTACCGGACAGCAGGCGGGCGGAGGCCTCCAGAATGCGGGGGTCGGTGCCTTCGGTAAAGACGATTTTGCGGGGGTGTGCCTTCAGGATCTCGATGAGTTTCTTGAACATGGCGAATCTTCCTTCCAAACAGAACTCGAAAGCGGGAAAACTCCTGTTTTCTGGAACTATGGTAGCATTTCCGCGGGAAAAATGCAAGGGCAACTCTCCCGTCTTTCTCCCGGAGGACGTAAAATTTTTCCCGGAATTTTTTGTATTTGGTCTTTACCTCATGTATACCATCGTTTATACTATACCAGTCGTATCGATTTTTATATGAGGTGAAAGCTTTGAATACAGAATTTTCCCGCACCCTGTCCCTCCTGCGGCAGGAGAAGGGCGTCAGCCAGCGCACCGCCGCCGCCGCGCTGGGCATCTCCCAGGCCCTTTTGTCCCACTATGAAAACGGCATCCGGGAACCTGGCCTGGCCTTCGTCGTCCGGGCCTGCGGCTACTACCAGGTGTCCGCCGACTATCTCCTGGGCCGCACCCTCACCCGGGACGGCGCCGTCATCACCGCGGAGGAGCTCTATGACGCCAGCGAGGAGAAGGACAACACCCTGCGGGGCCCGGTGCTGGCTCTGCTGTCCAAGAAGCTGCTGGTCAACGCGGTGGGCCTGCTCTTCGAGCTGCTGGGCAGGACCGGCAGCCGGGCGGCCATCCGGGCGGCCGCCAACTATCTGTCCGCCGCCGTCTATACCGTCTACCGCCATCTCTATCAGGCCAACCCGGAGAACAACCCGGACTTCTTCTCCGTCTCCCAGCCGCACTTCGACGCCGGACTGGCCGGCGCGGCCCTGCACCTCAGCGAGGCGGAGCTGGCCGGCGCACTGGCTGAATGCCGGAAAAACAAAGGCCCCATGCCGGAGCTGGACCACGCGGCCCTGGCGCGGGATTACCCCGCCCTGTACCAGTCCCTGCTCCAGCTTATCCACAGCGCCGGGGAGCAGATGAACCAGCTTCTCCCCCCGCCGGAGAAGAAATAAACCGCCACACTTCCCAAGGAGGAATTTCATCTATGACCGACCAATCCCACATCCGCAATTTTTCCATCATCGCCCACATCGACCACGGCAAGTCGACTCTCTCCGACCGTCTTATTGAGCTGTGCAACGCCGTCCCCCAGCGGGAAATGGAGTCCCAGCTGCTGGACAACATGGACCTGGAGCGGGAGCGGGGCATCACCATCAAGGCCCGCGCCGTGCGCCTGGACTACACCGCCGCCGACGGGGAGACCTATGCCCTGAACCTCATCGACACGCCGGGCCACGTGGACTTCAACTACGAGGTGTCCCGCTCCCTGGCCGCCTGCGAGGGGGCGGTGCTGGTGGTGGACGCCACCCAGGGGGTGGAGGCCCAGACCCTGGCCAACACCTACCTGGCCCTGGAGCACGATTTGGAGATTCTGCCCGTGTTCAACAAAATCGACCTGCCCGCCGCCGACCCCCAGAAGGCCAAGCATGAGGTGGAGGACATCATCGGCCTGCCCGCCCTGGACGCCCCGGAGATCTCCGCCAAGATGGGGATCAACATCCCCGCCGTGCTGGAGGACATCGTGCGGAACGTCCCCGCCCCCAAGGGGGACCCCTCCGCGCCCCTGAAGGCCCTGATCTTCGACAGCCAATACGACCCCTATGTGGGCGTCATCGTCTACTTCCGCATCATGGAGGGGACCCTGGAGAAGGGCATGAGCGTCAAAATGATGGCCTCCGGGGCCAGCTATCAGGTGCTGGACTGCGGCTATCTCCGGCCCCTGGGCATGGACGCCTGCCCCAGGCTGTCCGCCGGGGAGGTGGGCTGGTTCACCGCCTCCATCAAGACCGTCAGCGACACCCGGGTGGGCGACACCATCACCGGCACGGAGCGCCCGGCAGCGGAGCCCCTGCCCGGCTACCGGCCCGCCCAGCCCATGGTGTACTGCGGCATCTACACCCAGGACGGGAGCAAGTACCCCGACCTGCGGGACGCCCTGGAGAAGCTGCGCCTCAACGACGCCTCCCTCTCCTTTGAGCCGGAGTCCTCCATCGCCCTGGGCTTCGGCTTCCGCTGCGGCTTCCTGGGTATGCTCCACATGGAGATCATCCAGGAGCGCCTGGAGCGGGAGTTCAACCTGGACCTGGTGACGACGCTGCCCTCCGTCATCTACGAGGTGACGAAAACCGACGGGACCCTGGTGCGGGTGGACAACCCCCACAACTACCCCGATCCCGGCCAGATCGCCGAGGCCAAGGAGCCCTATGCCAGCGTGTCCATCATCACCCCGCCGGAGTATATCGGCAACATCATGCCCATGTGCCAGGACCGCCGGGGAGTATACAGGGACACCCAGTACCTGGACACCAATCTGGTGGAGCTGCACTACTCCATGCCCCTGGGGGAGATTATCTACGACTTCTTCGACGCCCTGAAGGCCAAGACCCGGGGCTACGCCTCTCTGGACTATGAGCTGGAGGGCTACCGGCCCAGCGAGCTGGTGAAGGTGGACCTGCTGCTCAACGGGGACCAGGTGGACGCCCTCTCCTTCATCGCCCACAAGGATAAGGCCTACCCCCGGGCCCGGCGCATCTGCGAGAAGCTGAAGGAGAACATCCCCCGCCAGCTCTTCGAGGTGCCCATCCAGGCGGCCATCGGCGGCAAGATCATCGCCCGGGAGACCGTCAAGGCCATGCGCAAGGACGTGCTGGCCAAGTGCTACGGCGGCGACATCACCCG
>CALXGC010000038.1 GCA_944387755.1 uncultured Oscillospiraceae bacterium
TGACCGACAAGACCTTTCCCGGCGTGAACGTACTGTTCTCCAGCCCGGAGCGTGCGGACGGCCACCAGAAATGGGTGGACTTTGTCATGACATTCTGGCACTGCGACTGCATTTGCCGCGTCAGCGAAAAGGCATTCATCGAGCGCTACCAGAAATGGTGCAAGCGTAAAGGTTACCATTTCAGTGAAGAGAAAGCTCTGGATATCTACACCGGAAGCTGCGGCCATTTCACCACGCTACCGAAGAACGACAACACCAAGCTGCTCATTACCACAGCCGCACAGCAGCTTCTTGCAGGAAAGACTACATTGGCTGCTCTGCGAGCAGAGATGACACGACTCGCCTCACAGCTCCCAGAGTACGAAACCGTGCGCGCCATGTACGGCGTTGGCAAAACCACAGCTGCACAACTCATGGCTGAGATTGGCGATGTGCGCCGTTTTCCCCGCCGCAGTTCCATTGTGGGTTTCGCTGGTGTTGACCCGGCTGTGGACCAGTCCGGCAAGCATGAGACACAAAGCACGTCGACCACAAAGCGTGGTTCACCGCATCTTCGGAAAACTCTGTACCAGATCGTCTGCACATATCTCAGAAAAGCGCCGACAGACGAACCGGTGTACCAGTTTCTCGATAAGAAACGCGCTGAGGGCAAGCCGTACTTTGTATACATGACCGCTGCACAGAACAAGTTCCTGCGTATCTACTATGCTCGTGTGAAGGAATGCCTGGAGGCTTTTGACGCACAGCAAGGCACCTCACAAGGATAAATCAGATTGATGCTTTATCCCGGCTGGCGAAGCTTTTTCTCCAGCTTGTTTTGTTATGCCCTTTTTCAGTCGCGCAATTTTTGCGGGACTTTTTTATTTCAGCTATTGACTTTTGTTTGCAGGACTCCTTACAACAGCGTCGTTATACCTGACTGGAGAGGTTCTTGTGCAGGTCGCTCCACTTGAACTTGGTGTCGGGGGCCACCTTGGTCCAGATCACGATGATCAGCATCCCCACAAAGGCCGACACGATGGGCGCGGCGTAGGAGTTGATCTGGAAGTAGGCGATCAGACCCAGGACCAGGCTGGCCAGCATGGCCACCACCACCGCGTGGCGGTTGCACTGCTTGTTGAACACGCCGTAGGCGATGGGCCAGACGGTGGCCGCCACACCGGAGCCGGTGAGGTAGAGCACCTGGTACATGCTGGCCGGCTGGCTCCACACCAGCACCACAGTGAGCAGGGTCAGGCCCACGATGGTGTAGCGGACGTACTTCACCACCTGCTGGTCGGTGGCCTCGGGGTGGAAGGCCCGCTTATAGATGTCCTGCACCAGCAGGTTGGCGGAGGCGGTCAGCACGGAGCTGACAGTGGAGGCCAGGGCGCTGTAGATGATGATGAGCACCATCACCGCGCCGGCGGGGCCCAGCAGGTTGCTCACCACGATGGGGAACACCATGTTGACCTGGGGCACGGCGTAGCCGTTGGCCACGGCGATGAAGGCCAGGGAGCCGGCCACGATGGGCACGGTGGTCCAGATCAGGCCGCTGAGGATGAAGGAGCGGAAGGCCACCTTCTCCTTGGAGGCGTAAATGCGCTGCCACCAGATGTTGCTGTGGAAGATCTCACCGCTGGCAAAGAGGAAGTTGCTGCCCAGATACATCAGGCCCACGCCGGAAATGGTGTTCATCAGCTCCGGCTTGCTGGCCATGACGCCCTGGTAAACGTCCCCCGGCTTGAACTGGGAGAAGGCCATCACGGCGGTAAGGAACAGCACGCCCAGGATCAGCATGCTCAGGATGAAGTCGGTGGAGAAAATGGCCTTCAGGCCGCCCTTCAGGGTGTAGATCATGCACACGGCCATGATGATCAGCATGCCGATGTGGTAGTTCAGCCCGGACAGGGCCTCCATCAGAATGCCGCCGCCCATGGCCTGGGTCATGAGGAAGCCCAGGAAGTACCACACGGAGATCAGCAGGAAGATGATCCAGGGCAGCCGGCCGAACCGGGAGCGGACAAAGTCGCCGCTGGTGCAGCCGTCGGGCATGATCTTCTTGATGCGCAGGGCCACCGGGGCGAAGATACACAGGGCCAGGCCGGCCACGGCGTAGCCAAAGCAGGCGATGATGCCGATGGTGTAGCCCTGCTCCGGCGCGGACATGGTGGTGTTGCCCGTGACCCACGCGGCGATCAGCGTGGCGGTGCTGAAGGCCAGGCCCACGTTGCGCCCGGCATAAAGAAAGTCCTCCGAGTTCTTATTGACCTTCTTGGAGATGAAAAAGCCAAAGGACAAAAGCATCAGCGAAATGACGCCCACGATCACCAGGGCGGTTGCAGGCGTGATAAAGGTTTGCATCTCGATTCCCTCCTCAACTCAACGCAATTTCCGGGGCGAGCCCCCGTGGGCTACTCGTCCTGGAAGGGGTCCCGGTGGCGGTTTTTGATGGACATGACGATGATGTACCCCGCCGTGCACACCGATGTGAATACTCCGAGACAGAACAGCGCCACAGACAGTTCGTATGGCATACCCTTGACCTCCTCTTTAGTGATTTAAATCCCGGAACTGAATTCAGTATAGCATTTACATTTGCTCATGAAAATTATATACTTATATATGATGATATATGGAGTATCATATAGCTCCCCCGTTTCGTCCACCCGGTGTGGACATCCTGTGAAGCAAGGAAGTGCAGCGCCATGACCGTACAGCAGCTGAAATATGTCCTGGCCGTCTACCAGGCGGGCTCCATCTCCAAAGCCGCCCAGGTCCTCTATGTGGCCCAGCCCAATCTGAGCGCGGCCATCAAAAAGCTGGAGGCGGAGATCCGCATCGAGCTTTTCACCCGCACCTCCAACGGCATGACCCTGACAGAGGCCGGCCGGGAATTCGTCCGGCACGCCGCCCGCATCGTGGGGGATTACGACGAGCTGGAGGCTCTCTACGTGGCCAAGCAGGCCCCCGTGGCCATGCTGGCGGTCTGCACCGCCCGGTCCTCCGAGATCTGCTTTCGCATGACCCGGTTCGTCAATCAGATGAACCGGGCCGGCACCCCCTTCCACATCCAGTTCAAGGAGACCACCAACATGGAGGTGCTGGACAGGGTGGTCAACGGGGACGCGGACCTGGGCGTGCTGCGGACCAACAGTGAGGACGGCGCCTTTTTCCGCCAGCTGATCAAGAGCCACAAGCTGGCCTCCATCCCCCTCTCCCCCGCCCGGTATCAGGTGCTCATGTCCGCCAGCCACCCCCTGGCCTCCAAAACCCTGCTGACGCCCGAGATGCTGGAGCCCTACACCGAGGTGGTCCACGGCGACTATGAGACCCCCATGTACCCCTATTCCGACTACGACTACCGGGGCAGCGAGGGCCTGTTCTCCGGCAAGCGGGTCATTTTTGTCAGCGACCGGGGCTCGCTGATGGACATCCTCTCCAACGTGGAGGGCAGCTACGTGTGGACCACCACCACCAACCTGCGGCTGAAGGAGGCCCTGGGCCTGGTGGAGCGGCAGTGCCGCACCAAAGCGGTGGAGGGCGTGGACCTGGTGATCTACAACCGCAGCCACCGCTTTACCCGGGAGATGACGGAATTCCTTGGTTATCTGACCGGCTGATATTCAGGATTTGTCCTCCATCGGCGGACAAAAATATTTTCACCAGGGACGTGATTTTCTCCGCGCAGGGCGCCCGCCGGGCGGGAGCCGCCCTCTGGGCGGCGAAACCCAAAGCGAAAGGGCTTCCGGCAGGAAGCCCTTTCATTTCGGACACATCGGTTAAAATCGCATTTGAACCGAGTGTTATGAAGCAGACACGCGAGAGGGAACTGCTCACCGGCCTTCTGGCCGGCGGCGCAAGTGCGCCGTACGAGCGTTTTGCCGCAGGCAAAACCTCGGCACAGGCGGAATTCATTTCCGCCGAGCATATTAAATCAAAAGGGTGGAGCCGCCCTCTAGGCGGCGAAGTCCACAAAAAGGTCATCCTCACGAATGTCCTTTCGTTCCGACCTGTGCTGATAAAAAAGATACAGGCCCTGGCGCGAAGCAAACCCGCCGCGCAGCGGCGGCCCCAAACCGAAGCCCAGCGAAGCGGGTTCGGTTTGGAAGCGAGGAGCAGCAGAATGAGCGCGCGATGAGCTTTGCAATGAAATGAAAAAGCTCGTCGCAAGCGATATGTCGCTTGCGACGAGCTGGAGCTAGTGGTGGGAATCGAACCCACGGCCTGCTCATTACGAGTGAGCTGCTCTACCTCTGAGCCACACTAGCGCGTGGATATTATATTACTATATCCCGCCGCCCTTGTCAATGTTTTGCGGCAGAAAAGCGGAGAGCCGGAGCTGCGCTCCGGCTCTCCGCCCCGCTCAGAAGCGTTTGGACTTGCCGTCCTTGTCCTGGGGGTCCTTCTTCTTATTCTGCATCCGGCCGGTCTGGGGCTCGGTCCGGGGTTCGGGGGTCTGGCTTCTGGACTTCTGCCCATTGCCCTGGTCCTGCATGGCGCTCACCTGCCTTTCACTGTCTCCAGTTTTCCCCGCCCGCTGGGAATTATACGGAATTTTTTCCAAACAGGGATACCACATCCGCCAAATCTATGTTATAATTTCCATGATTCATTCTTGGATAAGGGGAGGCAACTGATTATGAAATGCCCTTACTGCGGCCACCTGGAGAGCAAGGTGGTGGATTCCCGGCCTTCGGACGAGGGCTCCAGCATCCGCCGCCGCCGGGAATGCCTGGCCTGCCATAAGCGCTTTACCACCTATGAGACCATGGAGAGCCTGCCGCTTATGGTGGTCAAAAAGGACGGCAGCCGCCAGAGCTTTGACAAAAGCAAGCTGCTCAACGGCATGATCCGCGCCTGCGAGAAGCGCCCGGTCTCCTTCAGCACCCTGGAGCGCATGGCCGACGAGATCGAGCAGGTCCTCCAGAATGAGATGAACCGGGAGATCCCCTCCGCCCGCATCGGCGAGCTGGTGATGGAGCGGCTCAAAAAGGTGGACGAGGTGGCCTACGTCCGCTTCGCCTCGGTGTACCGCCAGTTCAAGGACATCAGCACCTTCATGGCCGAGTTGAACAAGCTGCTGGAAGAGAAGTAATTGTTCTCCTTCATTTTATTTTCGTCGTTCGTCCCAGCATTTTGACACATTCCAAAACACATTCCTTGTACCCCCTTCCCCCCCCTATGCCCCCCCCCATCCCCCCCGAGCCATGTGCCCCGCCGTGAAACAGAATTTGCAACAATCTTTCTCCAT
>CALXGC010000039.1 GCA_944387755.1 uncultured Oscillospiraceae bacterium
GCCAGCGTCGTGTACGGCTCGTAGTACAGCACATTATGACCCGCGTGAATCAGCGTGTGCAGCTGCTTCTCCGCCGCCGCCACCACCTTCGGATGGCAGTGCCCCAGCGCGTTGCACGCGATACCGGACGCAAAGTCCAGAATCTTCCGCCCGTCCTCCGTGTACAGCCAGCATCCCTCACCGCGCACCACGCACGGCGCGTCGTCTCCATGCAGCGCCATCGGCGGCATGACCGCTTTACATCTCTCGGCCTGTGTCATAATGAATCTTCCTTTCTTAAAATAGTGTTGCTTTTCTCTACGCTCTCGCTATTTTGCCGGTATGCTTCTTATCGTCTCCTATTATAAAAACAGCGCGGGCGGATTGATTGTAAAAAATGGACTATTTTTTCGATTTAAGCGAATGGTTATCGTGACATCCTCCATTTCACCGGGGAAAAATCCCTCCGCCGCGCCCCTTGACAGGGCTGTTTCCCTATGGTAGGATAACTTTACGAAAATTTTGTGTGGATTTTTCCAGCGTCTGCTTTTTTCGCCACACAGCGGCCTGTTCAGGGCGGCTGTGTGGCTTTTTTGCGGGCCGCACAGACAAGGTGGAATGTTGCTTTGACAAATGAAACGTTTATGAAGGAGCGCCCCATCGCGCCTCTTTTGGCGTCCATGGCCCTGCCCATGGTGCTCTCCATGCTGGTCAACTCGCTCTACAACATTGTGGACAGCTATTTTGTGGCGCAAATCAGCGAGGAGGCCATGACCGCGCTCTCCCTGGTGTATCCGGTGCAGAACTTTATCAACGCCGTGGCCATCGGCTTCGGCGTGGGCATCAACGCAGTCATCTCCATTTTCCTGGGGGCCGGGGAGCGCCGCCGGGCGGACGCCGCCGCCACACAGGGGTTCCTGCTCTCTCTGCTCCACGGGGCGGTCCTCACCGCGGGAAGTCTCGCCCTCATGCCCAGTTTTCTCTCTCAGTTTACCGAAGACGCGGCGGTGCTGGAGATGGGGCTTCAGTACTCCGGCATTGTATTCGCCTTTTCGGTGGTGATTATGGCCGGGCTCTTTTACGAAAAACTCTTCCAGGCGGTGGGGCGCATGAAGATCACCATGACCGCCCTGCTGGCCGGATGCATCGGCAACATCATTCTGGACCCCCTGCTGATTTTCGGAATCGGCCCCTTTCCGGAGCTGGGCATCTCCGGGGCCGCTCTTGCCACCGGCCTGGGACAGGTGTTCACTCTGCTGGTCTATCTGGCCGCCTGCCGCCTGTTTCCCATCTCCGTAAAGCTGCGCCGGGACTGCCTCCGGCCGGAGGGAACCATTGTCCGGCGGCTGTACGCCGTGGGCATACCGGCCATTTTGAATCTGGCCCTGCCCTCCCTGCTGATCTCCGCCCTCAACGCCCTGCTGGCCGCCTATGCCCAGAGCTATGTCGTGGTGCTGGGCATCTACTACAAGCTCCAGACTTTTCTATACCTGCCTGCCAACGGCATCGTCCAGGGCCTGCGGCCCCTCATCGGCTATAACTACGGGGCCGGAGAGTACGGCCGCGTCCGGGCGCTGTACCGGGCGACTCTGGCCTCCAGCGGCGCCATTATGGCGCTGGGCACGGTCATCTGCCTGCTGTGGGCGGAGCCTGTCATGAGCCTGTTCTCCAGCCAGCCGGACACTGTCCAGGCCGGGGCCCATGCCCTGCGGATCATCTCCGCCGGCTTCCTCGTCTCCGCCGTCTCCGTCACCTCCTCCGGCGCCCTGGAGGGCCTGGGCAAGGGAGCGCACTCCCTGGTCATCTCCCTGTGCCGGTATGCGGCGGTCATTCTTCCCGCCGCCCTTCTCCTGTGCCGCCTGCTTGGCCCGGAGGGCGTGTGGCACGCCTTCTGGATCACTGAGGTTCTGACCGCCGGGGCGGCCTTCTGGGTGTACCGCCGGGCTTCCGCATAGAAAAAACGAACCGGACGAGCCAGTTTTGGCCCGTCCGGTTTTTCCAGCCTCTCAGTGCTAGCGCTTAAAGCTCAGACACCCCTGCCGCTCCCGCGGATAATAGTGGGTGCCATAGTGGGCGCAGTACTGCCTCCCATTGCTGTCTCTGTCATAGGGATTCCAGTAGATGCACCCATCCGCGCAGTTGTATCCGCAGAAGTCCCCCTCCGGGAGCTGCACCTTACTGTCCTGTCCAGCGTCCGTTCTTACGTTTTTTTCCATTTATATGCCCTCCTCGTTTTTTTGACTGATTTTCCTATGTGTTGCTTCTGCCGTTCTCACCTCTTTTCATGAGAGCCATTTCATCTTCCCGTATGCTCCACATACTGCCGGATCTCCGTTTGGTGTGAAAAATACCGGCGAATTAGGATACCGAAGGCCTCTCACTCAGCAATAACCTCGATGAGCCATCCGGTCTTCCCAGGCCCTCAGTGCCAGTGCTTACGCCCCGAACAATATACCCCCGGATTAAGATAAGTACCAAAGTGGGAGCAATACGGCCTTCCATCGCTGTCTCTGTTATAGGGATTCCAGTAGAGGCACTCTAGGCAGTAACGGTAGCTACAGAAATACTCCTTCGTGAGTTGCACTTTACTGTCCTGTCCAGCGTCCGTTTTTACGTTTTTCCCCATTTGTATGCCCTCCTCGTTTTTTGACTGATTTTCTTATGTGCTGTCTCTGCCGTTCTCATCTCTTTTCACGAGGAGGATCTCATCATCCTGTATGCTCCACATACCACCGGCTCTCCGCGCCGCATAGGCTCTGACCCTCTCGCCGGGAAAAACAATGGGAAAGTACAGACGGTCTATTCGTTCCGGCATGGCGCGCACAATGCGCAGGATATATTCCCGGTCGTCCAGGGACAGGCCCGGCCATTGCGCCAGATGGGTGTGAAAAATACCGGCGAAGAGGATGCCGGAGGCCTCCCACTGAGTAATTACCTCATTGAGCCGCCCGGTATCCGGCCTATAAATTCCGTCCTTTTCAGATATTTTTCCTGGGTCAAAATATATGGCGGAGACGGCCTGTCCCTGTATGCCCAGAATCCCTCCCGTTTCCGGGGGCACAGGCGGAGAGGCCAGCATCTGCGCATAAATATTCCAATCGAGCACCATGCCGTCCCGCTCCTCCGATCTTGTAAGCCGCTTCAGTTCGGATTCCGCATGTACTGCGGGTAGTTCGTCTTCACATTCTGAATGATTTTGTCAATGCGGTCCCGTCCGCCCGGCAGGCCCGCCCGTAAGAGATAATTGAGCCGGTCCATCGCCTGACGGCTTTCCTCCTGGGCGTCATTGCCGTGGAGGTACGCGCATACAAACCAAAACAGGCTGTTCTCCAGGGAAAATTGAGCGCCCTTTTTTTGGATGTTCATATAGCCCAGCTTCAGCTGCGCCTCTGCATGGCCCTGTCTGGCTGCCATTTCAT
Source organism: uncultured Oscillospiraceae bacterium (assembly GCA_944387755.1). The sequence goes on from CALXGC010000039.1 coordinate 3,399, forward strand.
AGTACTTCGCCGCTTTCTTATCTTTGAACAGAAAGCCTGCTGTTCCCGTCTCATACATGCTCCCCAGCATGTACTGCGCATTGACCCATCCCTTTGAAGCGGCGTCCTGCATGTATTGAACCGCCGTTTCCACATCCTTTTTGACGCCGGTTCCCAGCATATAGCTCAGAGCCGTCATAAACGCTCCGCCAGGATGTCCTCTGTCAGCGGCCATTTTATAGTAAAACAGCGCCTTGACCTCATCTTTTTCTGCGTGAAAACCGCGGTGATAGCAGTCTCCCACCATAACCATTGCTTCCACATCTCCCTGTTCCGCTTTGGCAATCAGATTTCTCAGTCCATCGTCCATCGCTGCCGCCCCTCTCCAATTACTTTCAAAAGTTATATCATATTATTTATTTTGCTGCATTATCTCAAATCAATGATTATACAAAAAAGAGGCCCCGCCGGGGCCTCTTTTTTGTACTATGTTTCGCTCTCCGGAGCGCAGGCCGGAACCCGCTCCGTATCCCATGTATAGCCGGCGGCGGCCATCTCCTCATCGGTACGGAAAAGAACCTCTCCCTGGGTCAGGTCCACATGGCGGTAGCCGGACTCGGTCTCCACCACGTTCCACAGGCGGGACGCGCCGCCTGCCGTCCCGTCCACCACGGTACAGAAGACAGGCGTCTGGGCCCGCTGATTCAGCAGAGACAGCGCCAGAGCCATGCCCTGACTGTCCGCCGCCCCCTCCATCAGGGCGTCATAGGCGGTGGAGCCGCCCCCCTCCTGGTACTGGCAGGTCTCCTGAAGCAGCCGGATGCGCTCCAGCAGCGCCTCGTCCCCCTGGGCGATGGGGTCCGTCAGAAGAAGCAGCCGGTCCGCCTCCCGCTGAAGGGAGTTGCGGCGGCTCTCCAGCGTCTGGCGGGACTGGTGGTAGGAGAGCACCACCTCCACAATGCGCCGCTGGCCGGTCTCCGGATACATGGTAATCTGTGCCTCCGGAAAATCCAGGGCGGAGGCCGGATTGGTGAGGTACGCCTCCCGCATCAGCTGCTGGATATACGCGCCGTCCTCCTCAAAATAGCTGATGCGCAGCGCCACCTCGGTGGAGAACTCCGCCAGGGCCTCGCTGAGCTCGCTGCGGATGGCGGAGGTGCCTGTGGCGTCCACAATGGCGGCCACCTGCTCTCTGGTGCGGCGGTAGGTAATCTGCACCGCCGCCTCATAGCTGCCCACGATGGGAGTGACGCTGTATTTGATGTACTCCACCGCATAGGCGCCCAGGGGGTCCTCCTGCACCACCTCCAGACAGGCCTCCTCCAGCATCTGCTGAATTTCCGTCTCTCCGCTGCCGCCGTCAAACCGGACCGCGCCCTCCTCCGTCCCCCGGCCGATGAAGTAAATCAGCGCGTTTACCAGCTCCTGATAGCTCTCCACCCGGATGGCGCTCTCCCCCTCCGCCACCGGGGTGGCGCTGTGGGGGGTGACGGAGCTGTAGTCCCGGTTTAAAATGCCGGAGCAGCCGGACGTCAGCAGCAGCGCCGCGGCCAAAGCGCCCAAGAGCCATCGTCTCATGCAAACGTCTCCTTCTTGTCCCTGGGGCGGCTACATCCCCAGGCTCTCTCCAATCAGAACCACTTCCATCTGCGCCATGTTCATCGGCTTGCCCCAGATGACCATCAGCCCCCGGCAGATGCGCTCCGGGCTCTTGCAGTCATAGCAGCGGTCCGCGTGGACGGCGCAGGGGGTCTTCCGGCCCATGGACTGGGCGCGCTTGGGCGCGGCTACGTTCCGGGCCCGCCAGAGGGCCTTGTCGAAGTCCGGCTCCAGCTTGTTGACCCCCACCACAAAGTAGACCCGCCTGTGGCCGTACACCGTGGAGGCAATCCGGTTGCCGTTGCCGTCGATGTTGATCAGCTCTCCGGTCTCCGCCAGGGCGTTGGCGGAGCTGAGGTAGACCTCCGTCTGGGCGGCCTCCTTCAGGTCGCCTCCTTCCCAGTGCCAGACCACCTGGTTATGGGCGGACAGGCGGGGATACAGCCCCATGGCCTTCACCGTTTGAGAGCCGCCGATGCCCACGCTGGTCCCGTCGATCTCCCCGTCCAGATAGTCCGCCGCCGCCTGGGCGGTCTCAAAATACCGGAACCGGATGCCCTTTTCCTGCAAATTCTGCTCCAATTTTTTCAAATCTGCCATCACAAAACCCTCCTGCTTTTATATGTCGTTTTTCTGATAGGTCTTAAAGCCGTTGCCCGTCACCTCGTGGGCGTTGCAGACGATGATAAAGGCCTTGGGGTCCAGGGCAAAGACCATCTCCTTCAGGGTGACAATCTCCTTCTGCTTGAAGGCGCACATCAGCACCCACTTGCTGTCCCCGGAGTAGGCGCCCTTGCCGGAGAGCACCGTGACGCCCCGGTCCAGGTCCTGCACAATGGCGTCGGAGATGTCGCGGGCCCGGTCGCTGATGATATAGGCCACCTTGGCGGTATCCAGGCCGTAGAGCACCAAATCCGTGACGTAGGCGGAGACCACCTGGGCAATGACGCCGTACAGAGCGGTGGTGACGTTGCCGAAGGCCATGGCCACCAGCACAATCACCGCCAGGTCGATGACCAGCAGCAGCTTGCCCATGGGCGCCCAGGGCAGCTTCAGCTTCACCAGCCGGGCAATCAGGTCGGTCCCCCCTGTCGTGGCCCCCTTGGCAAAGATAATGCCCAGAGAAAAGCCCATCAGCGCCCCGCCGCACACGGCGGCCAGCATCTGATCCATGGGCGGAAAGTCGATAAACAGTGGCAGCACGTCCACGCCCACAGAGGAGAGGGCCATGGAGTACAGGGAAGTCACCAGCAGGTGCCCGCCGATATACTTCCACCCCAGCACGAACAAAGGCAGGTTGATTACCAGCACAAACATGCCGATGGGGATGGCGGGGATAAACGCGTTGACTACCTGGCCCACGCCGGTGATGCCGCCGAAGCCGATGAGATTCGGCGTATAGAACCAGTCAAAGGCCAGGGCATACAGAATAGAGCCCACGGTAATCCAGACATAAGCCAGCACTGTTTTCCTCATAACTTCCCTCTCTCCTGTTCTTCCGGTTTTGCTTACTCCTCCAAAAGGGACATCTGCTTCTCTCCCCGGTCCGCCTCCCGCAGCAGCGCGCCGGCCACCGGCAGGCTCCGGGCCCGGTACCGGGCGGCGTTGGCAATGGCCGTCTCCTCCAGAGGGAGCACCCGCTCCACCGTCCGCCTGGCCTTCAGGGTCATCACGTTCACCCCCTGGGTGGTGCGGGTGGTCTTGACGGCAAGCAGAGAGGTGTGGAACACCATACACCGGCCGTCGCTGGAGTACACCGCCAGCTCCAGCTCCTCCCGCAGGAGGAGCGCCGCCGCCAGGGGGGATTTGTCCGAGTAGGCCCCGGTGAGCTTCCTCCGCCGGGTCTGGGTCTGATAGGCGGACAGCTCCACCCGCGCCGCCTTTCCGTTTTCAAAGAAGAACACCAAATTCCCGGTGTAGTCGCCGGGGACGCAGGCCCACACCACCCGCTCCTCCGGGTCCATGGACAGCTTGGTGGGCAGATAGTCCCCCAGCGCGCTGGCCTTGGTGTCGTCAAAGTCGGACATGCGGGTCTTATAGCACTGCTGCTTGTCGGTGAACACCAGCAGCTCGTCCCGGTTGCAGGCCTCCCAGTACTGGGCGGGGCCGTCCCCCTCCTTATACTTCTGGTCGCTGGCCATCCGCAGAGACTGGGGGGTGATTTTCTTAAAGTATCCCTCTCTGGAGAGGAACAGGTGCACCGGGTAATTGGGGGTCTCGTCCTCCTCCCCCTGCTCCTCGCTGCCGGGCAGGTCATAGAGAATCTCCGTGCGGCGGGGAAGGGCGTATTTCTTCTTCACCTGGGCCAGTTCCTGCGCGATGATTCTGCGAATGCGCTTGGGGTCGTTGACTGTGGCCTCCAGGCCGGCAATCTCCTCCTCCAGGGCGCCAGTCTCCTGGGTGCGCTTTAAAATATACTCCCGGTTGATGTTCCGCAGGCGGATGTCCGCCACATACTCCGCCTGAGCCTGGTCAATGCCGAAGCCGATCATCAGATTGGGCACCACCTCGGCGTCCTCCTCCGTCTCGCGGATAATCTGAATCGCCCGGTCGATGTCCAGCAGGATGCGCTGAAGGCCCTGGAGCAGGTGAAGCTTCTCCTTCTGCTTCTGCATGTTGAAGCTGACCCGCCGCCGGACCGACTGTACCCGCCAGTCGGTCCACTCCTTCAGGATGTCCCGAATTCCCATTACCTTGGGCATACCGGCAATCAGAATGTTAAAGTTGCAGGACTGGCTGTCCTGGAGGGGCGTCAGGCGGAAGAGCTTGGCCATCAGCTTATCCGGATCGGCGCCCCGCTTCAGGTCGATGGCCAGCTTCAGGCCGGTGAGGTCGGTCTCGTCCCGCATGTCGGCAATCTCCCTGATTTTGCCCGCCTTCACCAGCTCGGCCGCCTTGTCCATGATGGCCTCGGAGGTGGTGGAGTAGGGAATCTCATAGATCTCGATGAGATTCTCCCCCTTCACATACCGCCATTTGGCCCGCACTTTGAAGGAGCCCCGCCCCGTGCGGTAAATCTCCCCCAGGGCCGCCGGGTCGTACAGGAGCTGTCCGCCGGTGGGCAGGTCGGGGGCCTTGAGCGTTTCCATCAGGTCGCAGTCCGGATTTTTCAGATAGGCGATGGCGGTGTCGCACACCTCCCCCAAATTGAAGCCGCACACGCTGCTGGCCATGCCCACGGCAATGCCCTGGTTGGCGCTGACCAGCACGTTGGGAAATGTGGTGGGCAGCAGAGCGGGCTCCTTCAGCTTCCCGTCGTAGTTGTCCACAAAATCCACCGTGTCCTGGTCGATGTCCCGGAACAGCTCGGCGCAGATGGGGTCCAGGCGTACCTCCGTATACCGGCTGGCCGCCCAGGCCATGTCCCTGGAGTAGACCTTTCCAAAGTTGCCCTTGCTGTCCACAAAGGGGTGGAGCAGGGCTCCGTAGCCCCGGCTGAGGCGGACCATGGTGTCATAGATGGCCGCGTCTCCGTGGGGATTGAGCTTCATGGTCGCCCCCACCACGTTGGCGCTCTTGGTCCTGGCTCCCCCCAGGAGCTTCATCTGGTACATGGTATACAGCAGCTTCCGGTGGGAGGGCTTGAAGCCGTCAATCTCCGGAATGGCGCGGGAGACGATGACGCTCATGGCGTAGGGCATATAGTTCAATTCCAGCGTCTCGGTGATGGGCTGCTCCAATACCTCCGCCCGCAGGCCCATGACGTTGGAATTTTCCGCTTTCAGCTTTTTATCGTTGGTCGCTCTTTTCTTTGGCATTTGTCTCCGTCCTTATTTTATCATGATATCATTCTCTCGTCCATCGCCGGGGATTTTTTTCCTGTATTTCCGGCCGTCTCACGAAATATCCGCCAGCTCCAAATATCGATACCCGTTGTCCGCAATGTGATTTTTCCGGCCCTGGAGGTCGTCCCCCAGCAGCAGGTCAAAGATCTGCGCCGTGCGCGCCGCGTCCTCCGGCATGACCTTGATAAGCCGCCGGGTAGCCGGGTTCATGGTGGTCAGCCACATCATGTCCGGCTCGTTTTCGCCCAGGCCCTTGGAGCGCTGGATGTCGAATTTTTTCCCCGCCAGAGAGGCGGCGACGTCGTTCTTCTCCTTGTCGGAGTAGGCAAACCAGGTCTTCTCCTTGCAGGTGATCTCATACAGGGGAGACTCGGCGATATACACATAGCCCTCCTGAATCAGCGTGGGGGTCAGCCGGTAGAGCATGGTCAAAATCAGCGTGCGGATCTGAAAGCCGTCCACGTCGGCGTCGGTGCAGATGACAATCTTGTTCCACCGGAGATTGCCCAGGTCGAAGGCGGACAGGTCTTTCACATGCTTGTCCTTTACCTCCACCCCGCAGCCCAGCACCTTCAGCAGGTCGGTGATGATGTCGCTCTTAAAAATCTTGGCGTAGTCCGCCTTCAGGCAGTTGAGAATTTTGCCCCGGACGGGCATAATGCCCTGATACTCCGCGTCCCGGCTGAGCTTTACCGCCCCCATGGCGGAGTCGCCCTCCACGATATAGAGCTCCCGCCGGGCGGCGTCCTTGGTGCGGCAGTCCACAAACTTCTGCACCCGGTTGGAGAGGTCCATAGAGCCGGTGAGGCTCTTTTTGATATTCAGCCGGGTCTGCTCCGCCCGCTCTCTGGAGCGCTTGTTGATAAGAATCTGCTCGGCGATTTTCTGGGCGTCCAGAGGATTTTCGATGAAGTAGACCTCCAGCTGGCTGCGGAGAAAATCGGTCATGGCCTCCTGAACAAATCTGTTGTTGATGGCCTTCTTGGTCTGGTTCTCATAGGAGGTCTGGGTGGAGAAGTCGTTGGACACCAGCACCAGGGCATCCTGAATGTCGTTGAAGGTGATTTTCGACTCGTTCTTCTGGTACTTGCCCTGCTGCTTCAGATAGGCGTCGATGGCGGAGACAAAGGCCGACTTCACGGCCTTCTCCGGGGAACCCCCGTGCTCCAGCCAGGAGGAGTTGTGGTAGTGCTCCACCACAGACACCTTGTTGGAGAAGCAGAAGGCCACGGACAGCTTCACCTTGTACTCCGGCTTGTCCGCCCGGTCCCGGCCTCTCCGCTCCGTCTGCCAGAATACCGGCTGGGTCAGGCTGTCCTCCCCCGCCAGCTCGGCCACATAGTCCAGAATGCCGTTTTCATACCGGAATTCCGTGGTCTCAAACTGACCGGGGGCGGTCTCCGTCTGGAGGCGGAAGGTGACGCCGGCGTTGACCACCGCCTGCCGCTTGAGCACGCCGGCGTAATAGTCCACCGGGATGTCGATGTCGGTAAAGACCTCCAGGTCGGGCTTCCAGCGGATTGTGGTGCCCGTCTTCTTCCCCCGGCCGGCGGGCTCCTTTTTCAGGCCGCCCACGTTCTCCCCTCTCTCAAAGTGGAGGGCGTAGTGAAACCCGTCCCGCCAGATGTCCGCGTCAAAGTACTCGCTGGCATACTGGGTGGCGCAGGAGCCCAGGCCGTTGAGGCCCAGGGAGTACTCATAGTTGTCCCCGCCGTTTCCGTATTTGCCGCCGGCGTACAGCTCGCAGAACACCAGCTCCCAGTTGTACTTCTGCTCGTTTTCGTTCCAGTCCACCGGACAGCCCCGGCACTGGTCCTCCACCTGGATGGATTTGTCCAGAAAGCGGGTGACGGTGATCAGGCTGCCATACCCCTCCCTGGCCTCGTCAATGGCGTTGGAGAGAATTTCAAACACCGCGTGCTCGCAGCCCTCCAGTCCGTCGGAGCCGAAGATGACGCCGGGGCGCTTGCGCACCCGGTCGGCCCCCTTCAGGGCGGAGATGGAGTCGTTTCCATAATCTGCTTTCTTCTTTGTCATAGCCAATTTCCTCACTGTTCCTTTGCGTAATGCGACAGAACAATCATACTCATGTTCGAGAGAAAAGTCAAGAAACGGTCTGCATAAAACCGCCGCTTCCCTCCACACTGTACTCCAAACAGGGCGCTGAATTTGGCTGATTTTCTGGTATTGGAAGAACAGGAAGAAATTGCGTCAGAACCTGTCTGCCGGCATAAAACTCCCCCTTGACAAACCTATCTTTCAGATATACAATCAAGACACCCCACCCCAGGGGGGTGTCCTGATTGCATAGTTTGCCCCCGCAGAAAAAATGTGAAACTGGTGAAGCGCAATGAAACAAAAATTTAACGTCACCGGCATGACCTGCTCCGCCTGTTCCGCCCACGTGGAGAAGGCGGTGAACAAGCTGGAGGGCGTCAAAAAAGCCGAGGTCAGTCTGATGACCAACTCCATGACGGTGGACTACGACGCGTCCGTCCTCTCCCCCGGCGGAATTATCCAGGCGGTGGTCCACGCGGGCTATGGTGCCTCCCTGCCCCAGAAGGCAGAAACCCAGACGCCGGCGCGGCCGGAGACCCAGATGGAGGCGGAGCTGTCCTCCATGAAGCGCCGGCTGGTGTGGTCCTTTGTCTTTTTGATTCCCCTCTTCTATATCTCCATGGGCCACATGCTGGGCGCGCCCCTCCCCGGCTTCCTCACGGGGCTGGAGAACGCCGTGGCCTTCGGCCTGACCCAGCTTCTGCTCACCCTGCCTATTATGTACATCAATGACAAGTACTACCGGGTGGGCTTCAAGACCCTGGCCCATCTGGGCCCCAACATGGACTCCCTGATTGCGGTGGGCTCCTCCGCCGCGGTGATCTACGGCATTTTCGCCATCTATCAGATGGGCTTTGGGCTCGGCCACGGGGATATGGCCCTGGTGGAGCGGAACCACACGGATCTGTACTTCGAGTCCGCGGGCATGATTCTCACCCTCATCACCCTGGGCAAGTTTCTGGAAACCCGCTCCAAGGGAAAAACCAGCCAGGCCATCACCCGGCTCATGGACCTGGCCCCCAAGACGGCCAGCGTCCTCCGGGACGGCGCAGAGGTGGACATCCCCGTGGAGGAGGTCCGGGTGGGAGAGCGCATCATTGTCCGGCCCGGCCAGTCCATCCCTGTGGACGGGGTCATCGTGGAGGGGACCTCCGCCGTGGACGAGTCCGCCCTCACCGGCGAATCCCTCCAAGTGGACAAGGGCCCTGGGGACACAGTGGCCGCCGCCTCCATCAACAAGTCCGGCTCCTTCACCTTTGAGGCCAGCCGGGTGGGAGAGGACACCACCCTGGCCCAGATGATCCGCCTGGTGGAGGAGGCCTCCGCCTCCAAGGCCCCCATTGCCAAGCTGGCCGACAAGGTGGCCGGGGTGTTCGTGCCGGTGGTCATGACTATCGCCGCCATCACCGCCGCAGCCTGGTTCTTCGCCAGCGGCGGAGACATCACGAAAGCCCTCACCACCGGCGTGGCCGTGCTGGTGATCTCCTGCCCCTGTGCCCTGGGGCTGGCTACCCCCGTGGCCATTATGGTGGGAACCGGAAAGGGCGCGGAAAACGGCATTCTCATCAAATCCGCCGAGGCCCTGGAGACCCTGCACCTGGTAAACACTGTGGTACTGGACAAGACGGGCACCCTCACCCAGGGCAAGCCGGTGGTGACGGATATTCTCCCCGCTGAAGACATGGACGCGGAGGGCCTGCTGATTCTGGCCGCCTGTCTGGAGGGCCCCTCGGAGCACCCCCTGGCCGCCGCTATTGCGGAGGAGGCCAGGGCCAGGCGCCTGCCCACCGCCGCCGTCCGGAATTTCACCGCCGTCCATGGCCGGGGCGTCCGGGCCGCTCTGGGGGACCGCGTGTGCATAGGCGGCAACCTGGCCATGATGGAGGAGGCCGGGGTGGAGCTGGGCGGCTTCCCCCAGAAGGCGGCGACGCTGGCCGCCCAGGGCAAGACCGCCGTGTACTTCGCCGACGAACAGAACGTGCTTGGCCTCATCGCCGTGGCCGACGCCCCCAAGCCTACCAGCGCCGCGGCGGTGGCCGCCTTCCGGAAGCTGGGACTGGACGTGGTGATGCTCACCGGCGACAACCAGCGCACCGCCGCCGCCATCGGGAACGAGCTGGGCGTCACCCAGGTGATGGCCCAGGTGCTCCCCCAGGACAAGGAGAAGAAGGTCCGGGAGCTTCAGGAGCAGGGCCGGAAAGTGGCTATGATCGGCGACGGCGTCAACGACGCCCCCGCCCTGGCCCGCGCCGACGTAGGGCTGGCCATCGGTGCAGGCACCGATGTGGCCATAGAGAGCGCCGACATTGTGCTGATGAAATCCGACCTGCTGGACGCGGTGGCGGCGGTGGAGCTGAGCCGTGCCACCATCCGGAACATCAAAGAGAACCTGTTCTGGGCCTTCTTCTACAACTCCATCGGCATTCCCCTGGCCGCCGGGGTGTTTTATGCTCTGCACATCACCAGCTTTATGCTCAACCCCATGTTCGGCGCCGCCGCCATGAGCCTGAGCTCCGTGTGCGTGGTGTCCAACGCCCTGCGCCTGCGGTTCTTCAAGAGCAGGTTCCGCCCGCAGACCCAGACCGTCCCCGGCGCTTCCGCCGGTGATGATACCGCGGCTCCCTGCGCGGGAAGCTGCCCGGCAAACCAGACAGAGAACAGTCAAATGACGGAAGGAGAAGTTGAAACGATGACAAAGACTCTGAACATTGAAGGCATGATGTGCGCCCACTGCGTGGCCCATGTGGAGAAGGCCCTGTCCGCCGTGGAGGGAGTGGCCTCCGCCAAGGCCGACCTGGAGGGCAAGAAGGCCGTCGTCACCCTGTCCGGGGAGGTGTCTGACCAGGTCCTGAAGGACGCGGTGACAGAGGCCGGCTATGAGGTGGTGGGCGTCCAGTGAAGGCGGACCACGCCCAGGTGACGCGTCTGCTGAAGACCGCCCGGGGACAGATCGACGGCATTTTGAAAATGATTGAGGAGGACCGCTACTGTCTGGACGTGTCCAACCAGCTGATGGCCACCCAGTCTATTTTGAAAAAAGCCAACCGCATGGTGCTCAAGGCGCACATGGACTCCTGCGTGCGGGAGGCCGTGGAGAGCGGAAGCCCGGAGGAGAAGCTCGGCGAGCTGGCCGCTCTGCTGGACCAGCTTGCAGACTGAAAAAAAGGGGGGCAGTTCAAATTTTGAACTGCTCCCCCGCCCCGTTCTGTGCTATAATGCCCACCAGAGAGACAGAACGGAGGAATGACTCATGGCAAAAGTTGTAATTATTGACGGCCAGGGAGGCCGGCTGGGCCGGCTGCTGGTGGAGGAGGTCAGAGCGCAGCTCCCCCAGGCGGAGCTGCTGGCCATCGGCACCAACGCCATCGCCGCCTCGTCCATGCAGAAGGCGGGGGCCGTCCACGCGGCGGCGGGAGAAAATCCGGTGGTCCGGGGCGTTCTGGACGCGGACGTGGTGCTGGGCCCCCTGGGCATTGTGGTGGCCCACGCCATTTTAGGGGAAGTGACCCCGAAAATGGCGGAGGCGGTGGGGGGCTGCCGGGCCAGAAAGTTCCTGATTCCCATGAATAGCTGTGGCGTCGTGGTGGCGGGGGCTCCCTCCGGTCTGGGACTGGCCGCCTATGTGCGCCTGGCGGTGGAACAGGCGGCGGCCTATCTGGCGGAGCCCCAGCGGCCCTGAGACAGAGAAAATCCCCCGTGCCCAGGCACGGGGGATTTCAGCTTGCCATATACCGATCACACAGCGCGGGTGACCTTACCGGAACGGAGGCATCTGGTGCAGACGTACACGTGAGTGGGGGTGCCCTTCACGATCGCCTTCACGCGCTTCACATTGGGCTTCCAGGTGCGGTTGGAACGGCGGTG
>CALXGC010000040.1 GCA_944387755.1 uncultured Oscillospiraceae bacterium
CCCTGCGGGCCTTTTTGGACTTTGCGGGGGACCGGCCCCTGGCCGGCCACAACGTGGAGTTCGATATGGGCTTTGTGGCCGCCGGGTGCCGGAAATACGGCATCCCCTTCTCTAACCCCTCGGTGGACAGCCTGATTCTGGCCCAGAACCTGCTGCCGGAGCTGAACAAGTACAAGCTGGACACAGTGGCGGAGCATCTCCGCCTGCCCGCCTTCAACCACCACCGGGCCAGCGACGACGCGGCCACAGTGGCCTATATGCTGCCCCACTTTTTCAAACGGCTGGAGGAGATGGGGGTGCATACCCTGGGGGAGATCAACGCCGCCATGCCGAAGCTCCGGAAGGGGGGCGGCCGGGTCAAGCGCCAGCCCAAGCACCTGATTATCCTGGCCAAAAATCAGATTGGCCTGCGGAATCTCTATAAGCTCATCTCCCTGTCCTATCTGGAGCACTTCCGCCGCTATCCCATCATGCCCAAATCCCTCATCGACGAGAACCGGGAGGGCCTGATCCTCGGCTCCGCCTGCGAGGCCGGCGAGCTGTTCCGGGCGGTGGCGGACGGCAAGGAGTGGGACGAGCTCAAGCGGATTGCCGCCTGGTACGACTATCTGGAGATTCAGCCCATCTGCAACAACATGTTCATGCTCCGCAAGGGGATGGTCCACAGCGAGGAGGAGCTGCGGGACTTCAACCGGACCATTGTAAAGCTGGGGGAGGAGCTGGGCAAGCCGGTGTGCGCCACCGGCGACGTCCACTTTCTGGACCCGGAGGACGAGGTCTACCGGCATATCCTCCTGGCCTCCAAGGGCTTTGAGGACGCCGACGAGGAGCTGCCCATCTACTTCAAGACCACCGGAGAGATGCTGGAGGAGTTTGCCTATCTGGGCGAGGAGAAGGCCTATGAGGTGGTGGTGAAGAACACCAATCTCATCGCCGACTGGTGCGACCCCATCACCCCCCTGCCCAAGGGGCTGTTCGCCCCCAAGCTGGAGGACTCCGACGGGGAGCTCAAGCGGCTGGTGTGGGGGAAGGCCCACGAGCTGTACGGCGAAAATCCCCCCAAAATTGTCACCGACCGCATTGAGGCCGAGCTGGGGGACATCATCCGCTGCAAGTACGACGTGATCTATATGTCCGCCCAAAAGCTGGTGCAGAACTCCCTGGAGCACGGCTATCTGGTGGGCTCCCGCGGTTCGGTGGGGTCGTCCCTGGTGGCCTTTATGTCGGGCATCACCGAGGTAAACTCCCTGCCCGCCCACTACCGCTGCCCCAAGTGCAAGCACTCCGATTTCGACTACGCCCAGGACCCCGCCCACCCCTATGGCTGCGGGGCGGATATGCCTGACGCCTGGTGTCCCGTGTGCGGGACCAAGTATGTGAAGGACGGCTTCAACATCCCCTTCGAGACCTTCCTGGGGTTTGGAGGCGACAAGGTCCCCGACATCGACCTGAACTTTTCCGGGGAGTACCAGGCTAATGCCCACCGCTACACCTTCGAGCTGTTCGGCCAGACCCATGTGTTCCGGGCGGGCACCATCGGCACGGTGGCGGAGAAGACCGCCTTCGGCTATGTGAAGAAATATCTGGACGAGCGGGGAAAGACCGCCTCCAAGGCGGAGGAGAACCGCCTGGCCATCGGCTGCACCGGCGTGCGGCGCACCACCGGCCAGCACCCCGGCGGCATGGTGGTCATCCCCCAGGACAAGGAGATTTACGACTTCTGCCCCGTCCAGCATCCGGCGGACGACCCCAACACGGATATTATCACCACCCACTTTGAATACCACGCCATGGAGAGCAACCTGCTGAAGCTGGACATGCTGGGCCACGATGACCCCACCATGATCCGCATGCTGGAGGACCTGACCGGGGTGAACGCCCGCACGGACATCCCCCTGGCCGACCCGGACACCATGCCGATTTTCAAGTCGTCCGAAAAGCTGGGCTATGAGAACGACAAGATTCTGGGGCCCACCGGGGGCACGGCCATCCCGGAGTTCGGCACGTCCTTCGTCCGTGGTATGCTGGAGGACACCCAGCCCGACCAGTTTGACATCCTGGTGCGGCTGTCCGGCTTCTCCCACGGCACCGACGTGTGGCTGGGCAACGCCAAGGACCTGATTACCTCCGGCACGGCCAAGGTCAACGAGGCCATCGGCTGCCGGGACGACATCATGCTGTTTCTCATCTCCAAGGGCATGGAGCCCAAGCGCTCTTTCAAAATCATGGAGTCCGTGCGGAAGGGCCGGGGCCTCCCAGAGGGGGCGGAGGAGGAGATGAAGGAGCACGGCGTGCCGGACTGGTACATCGGCTCCTGCAAGAAAATCGCCTACCTGTTCCCCAAGGCCCACGCGGTGGCCTATGTCATGATGGCCTTCCGCATCGCCTGGTTCAAGGTCCATAGGCCCCTGGCCTTTTACGCCGCCTACTTCTCCATCCGGGCCAAGGCCTTTGACGAGCGGTACATGTGCCGGGGCATGGACGAGTGCCAGCGGAAAATGCGGGAGATCGTCGCCAAGGACAAGGAGGCCACCGCCGTGGAGCAGGACATGCTCACCACCCTGGAGGTGTGCTATGAGTTCTACCTCCGGGGCTTCACCTTCCGGCGGATGGACCTGTATGAGTCCGAGGCCCTGATGTTCAAGATGGATGAGGAGCGCAACGCCCTCATCCCGCCCTTTGTCTCAGTGGCCGGACTGGGAGAGACGGCGGCCGTCTCCCTGGCGGAGCAGCGGAAGGGCAGGCAGTTTATCTCCATTGAAGAGGTCTCCGCCGCCTGCCCCAAGGTGTCCAAGACCCATATTGAGCTGCTTCGGGACGCGGGGACCTTCGGCGACCTGCCGGAGACCAGCCAGATGGACCTGTTTGCCCTGTTTGACGCGTGACGGCCCGCGGCGGCGCGCCAGAGGGCGGGCGGATGCGTCCGAAGAAACTGCCGGGGAGAAAGACCGGAAATTTCCCGCAAAACCGCCGTTTTTGCCCGCAAAGCCGTGATTGCATTCCAGCCCAAAGGGGGATATAATATGGGATGTAAACCCCAAGCGGTTTGAAAAAAGGAGTGTTTTTCATGAGCTTTAACCCCTATGAGTTCGACCGGAGCTACGGCGCCTCCCGGCCCGTCACCGAGGGGGAGTACACGGCCCGGACCTTCCTGTGGATGGTGCTGGGGCTGATGATCACCTTCGGTACGGCGGTGGCGTGCTGGATGACCAACGCGACCATCTATGCTTTGTACTACATGCCCATTCTGCCCATCCTCCTGCTGGTCGCCACCCTGGTGATGGCCTTCACCATGTCCGCCCGGATTGAGCGGATGTCGGTGGGCACGGCCCGCGCCCTGTTTGTGGGCTTCTCCGCCATCTTCGGCTTCACCATGTCCACCTATCTGTACCTGTACGACCTGTTCAGCCTGGTGCTGGTGTTCCTTGCCACCGCCCTCTACTTCGGCGTGCTGGCTGCCTATGGACACTTCACCAAGCGGAATCTGGCGGGAATCGGCCCTATTCTGTTCTCCGGCCTGATCTTTTTGATTGTGTTCGGCGTGCTGACCCTGTTTATCCCGGCCTTTACCGCCTTTGACACGGTGGTCTGCCTGGTGGGCATTGCGGTGTTCCTGGGCTATACCGCCTATGACACCCAGCGCATTCGGGCCTACTACCACTACTACGCCGGCTACCCCGACATGATGGAGAAGGCCTCCGTCTTTTCCGCCCTGCAGCTCTATCTGGATTTCATCAACCTGTTCCTGTACCTGCTGCGCTTCCTGGGCAAAAGCCGGAATTAAGGGAAAAAATCCCGGTACCGCGGTACCGGGATTTTTTGTGCCTGTATGGATTCAGCGCCAGGAGAGCAGCACGTCCGTGCCCTTGCGTTTGGGGGCGGGGTTTGTCTCCGCGGCGTAGCCCACCGCAATGAGGGCCATGAGCTCCTGGTCCTCCGGGACCTGGAGGTACGCCTGGAGGCGCTTGCGGTCAAACACGCCCATGATGACCGTGGCCAGCCCCAGGTCGTGGGCGGCCAGGCAGAAGGTCTGGGCCGCAATGCCGCAGTCGTAGTACTGCCAGCCCTCCTCCCGGTCGGTGTTGAAGGAGCCGTCCCGGTTGTAGCCGCAGCGGTTTTTCACAAAGGTCTGGGCCACCAGCACAGGGCAGCTTTTGATGATGGCGGGGTTGTTGTTGCCGCCGGGGAGGCAGTACTCCTCCGCGATGACATTCCGCACCGCCGGGTCCTCAATGGCCAGATAGCGGCTGATCTGGGTGTTTTTCCAGCTGGGGGCGTAGGCGGCAAGGGAGACAACCTGCTCCAGCAGTTCGCGGCTCACCGGCTGTGCGGTGAATTTCCGCACGCTGCGCCGGGTGAGAATACAAGTCTGTGCGTCCATAAAAGATCCCTCCTGAGACAAATAAGCGGACGAGTGTATGGTAAGACAGGCGGAGAAGTTTGTCAAGGGCGGATTTTTCGCCCTTTTCAAGAGCCGCCGGTTATGCTACACTAGCTCCGGTGATGAAGTATGATACGCATTCAAAATATTCCCCTGCCTGTGGACGGCGGCCTGGAGCTGCTGCGGAAGCGCGCGGCCCGCGAGCTGGGCGTGCGGCCCGGCGCTCTGGAGGAGCTGACGCTGGTCCGCCAGTCCATCGACGCCCGGAAGAAGCAGGACGTACACTACGTCTATACCGTGGACGTCTCCCTGAAGAGCGGAGAGGCCTATGCGGTGCGGCAGGCGGGCAAGAAGAACGTTTTTTTGACGGCCTCCGTCCCCTATGTCTTTCCGGCGGTGAGGCCCGGCGCCGGCCCCATGCCGGTGGTGGCCGGCATGGGACCGGCGGGGCTGTTTGCCGCCCTGTTTCTGGCCCGGAACGGCCTGCCCTGCGTGGTGCTGGAGCGGGGGCGGGAGGTGGACCGGCGCACGGCGGACGTAGAGAAATTCTGGGCCGGCGGGCCGCTGGACCCGGTTTCCAACGTACAGTTCGGCGAGGGGGGCGCGGGGACGTTTTCCGACGGGAAGCTGACCACCGGCACCCACGACCCCCGCATCTCCGCGGTGATGGACGTCCTGGTGGAGGCCGGGGCCCCGGAGGACGTGAGATGGTCCCATAAGCCCCACATCGGCACGGATATTCTGCGGCAGGTGGTCAAACATATCCGCCGGGAGCTGATTGCCCTGGGGTGCGACGTGCGCTTTGAGACCAAGCTCACGGGCCTCTCCGTCAGCGGCGGCGCCCTTACCGGCGTCCGGGCGGAGGGCCCGGAGGGGGAGCGCCTGATTCCCTGCGGAGCCCTGGTGCTGGCGCCGGGGCACTCGGCGCGGGACACCTTCGCCATGCTCCTGGAGGCGGGCGTGCCCATGGAGCAGAAGCCCTTCGCCGTGGGGGTGCGCATTGAGCAGGAGCAGAAAAAAATCTCCCTGGCCCAGTACGGCCCCGCCTGGGAGAAGCTGCCGCCCCCGGACTATAAGCTGGCCTGCCATCTGCCCGGCGGACGGTCCGCCTTTACCTTCTGCGTGTGCCCCGGCGGACAGGTGGTGGCCGCCGCCTCCGCCCCCGGACAGGTTGTCACCAACGGTATGAGCTACCGGGCGCGGGACGGGAAGAACATCAACGGCGGCCTTCTGGTGGGCGTGGGCCCGGCGGACTTCGGCGGAGCCGGCCCCCTGGCCGGGGCGCGCTTTCAGGAGCGGTGGGAGCAGGCGGCCTTTCGCCTGGGGGGCGGGACCGGCCGCGCCCCCGCCCAGCGGGTGGAGGATTTTCTGCAAAAGATTCCCTCTCAGGGGCCGGGCCGCATTGCGCCCACCTACCGCCCCGGCGTGGCGTGGACACAGCTGGACGGCTGCCTGCCGGAGGCGGTGGGAGAGACTTTGCGGAGCGCTCTGCCCCTGATGGACCGGAAGCTCCGGGGGTTTGCGGACCCGGACGGGGTGCTCACCGGAGTGGAGACCCGCTCCTCCTCGCCGGTGCGCATTCTCCGGGACGGGACCTGTCAGTCCGCCCTCCGGGGGCTCTACCCCTGCGGAGAGGGGGCGGGCTACGCCGGCGGAATTGTCTCCGCCGCCGTGGACGGAATCCGCGTGGCTGAGGCGGTCGCCTCCCAGCTCTAACAATCAAACCGCCTGGAGCGGCTGCTCCAGGCGGTTTTTGAAGCGTTACAGGGAGGTCTTGATGCGTTCCACAGCCTGACGGGTGGCCTCCGCGTCGCCGAAGGCGGTGAGGCGGATGTAGCCCTCGCCGCTGGGGCCGAAGCCCGCGCCGGGGGTGGTGGCCACGTTGGCCCTGTCCAGCAGCAGGTCGAAGAACTCCCAGGAGCCCATGCCGTTGGGGGCTTTGAGCCAGATATAGGGGGCGTTTACCCCGCCGAAGCAGGTGAGGCCGGCGGCGGTGAGGCCCTCCCGGATGACCTGGGCGTTGTTCCGGTAGTAGCCGATGGCCTCCTGAATCTGGGCTCTGCCCTCCGGGGTGTAGATGGCGGCCGCGCCCCGCTGGACCACATAGGGGACGCCGTTGAACTTGGTGCACTGGCGGCGGTTCCACAGGGCGTTGAGCTTGGCCCCGTCCCGCTCCAGCTCCATGGGCACCACGGTGTAGGCGCAGCGGTTGCCGGTAAAGCCGGCGGTCTTGGAGTAGG
>CALXGC010000041.1 GCA_944387755.1 uncultured Oscillospiraceae bacterium
AATGATAAAAATGAAACATCACAGAAAATTTTGCGTCTATACAAGTAGAAGATCAATTATATAAGGAGGTCAAACGATATGAAAAACTTGCGTCTCTGTGTTCTACTATTGACAGTACTTATGATAGGAGGGTGTTCTGCCGGAAGCAATCAAGACGAATCCGCCATGCTGCTACTCCCAGACGAGATTAGCAGCATAGAGGTTACTTTTGATGTGTATCCTTCTGAAGTGACCAAGGCACTAAATACTGACGAAACAGAAGCAGTTACAGAGTGGGTACTGGGACTTGAAGTGGAACAAGTACCCCTTGATGACACAGAAACTCCAAATAACTATGCAGGCGGTGTGGCATGGCACTTCAATGTCAACGGAGGTGAACTCACTTTTTCCTATGCGGACTATGACGGAAGTGCAATCTTGATAAACGATGAATGGTATGCTGTCAAAAATCCATCAAATCCGCCGGTTAAAGAATAGAAGTCACTATAGAATCAACAGGATACGATTTCAAAAGGGTATGCCTCTGCATTGGGGCATACCCTTTTGTATATACTCACCAATGGTCTTCAATTTTCCTTGAAATCACTACTCATCTTAAAAAGGGAGGACCTCCGCCTCCCTGTTTTCTGCCGCCGTCACTCCTCGTCCAGCTTCAGGGTGCTGATGAGGGCGGGAACCATCTGCTTCTTCCGGCTGACCATATTGGGGAGAACGGCCATGCCGTTTTCCACCTTGGTGTGGAAGGCCCGCTCCACCAGCGCCTCCGCCCCCCGGCCGGCCATCAGCAGGTCGGTGGTGGAGGTGAGCACGTCGGTAAACATGTAGAAAATAAAATCCAGGTCCTGTTTTTTCAGGGCGGTCTCCAGATAGGGGCCCACCAGGGCCTCGCTGGCCCGGCGGTTCTTCTCGCTCATATAGCTCCCCTGGCCGATGCCGAAGCGGATGTCCCGGCTGTTGAAGATTTTATAGTCGGCGTTGAAGACCTCCTCGGCGGTCTTGCCGCTCACGTCGCCGCCGGCCTCGAACATGGCGGCGGCATAGGCCTCCAGGTCCAGGTCCAGCTGTTTGGCCAGGGCGCGGGCGGCGTTCTCGTCCACCGCCGTGCAGGTGGGGCTGCGGAACATCAGCGTGTCGGACAAAATGGCGGAGAGCATCAGCCCGGCGGTGGTGCGGTCGATCTCCACGCCGTTCTCCTGGTACATCTGATAGATGATGGTGCAGGTGCAGCCCACGGGCACGTTCCGGAAGTACACCGGCCCCTCCGTCTCCAGGGAGCCGATGCGGTGGTGGTCGATGATCTCCAGCACGTCCGCCTGGTCGATGCCGTCCACGGCCTGGCTGCGCTCGTTGTGGTCCACCAGGATCAGCTGCTTTTTGTTCAGATTCATCAGGTTCCGGCGGGACAGCACGCCCACATAGCGCCCCTCCTCGTCCAGCACGGGGAAGTAGCGGAAGCGCAGGGTGGCCATCACCTTGGTGGCGGACTCCACGGAGCTGTTCAGGTGGAAGGTGCGCAGATTCTTGCGGACCATGTAGTGGCGGATGGGGACGGCCTGGCTGATCATCTGCCCGGCCACATAGGTGCTGTTGGGGGTGCTGATGACAATGCAGCCCTTCTCGGCGGCCAGCATACAGATAACCTTGGACACCTTGCTGCCGGCGCACACCACAATGCACCCGGCGTCCATCTCAATGGCGGCCAGCTGGCTGTCGCTGCGGTTGCCCACAATCACCACGTCTCCCCTGGTGATGGTCCGCTCCATGTGTTCCGCGCTGCCGGAGCCCACCCGGACGCAGCCCTCCACGCAGCGGCCCGTGATGTCCCCCACCAGCACGGCGCCGTTGAGGGTGTCCACCACGTTCTGATAGCTGGTTTTGGACTCGGCCAGGACGGAGATGTCGGGCACGTCCAGGCTGGCGGTGACAATATCCCGGACGGTAATCAGCCCGGTGAGGTTTTGGTTCTCATCCACCACGCACAGCGTGTCGATCTCCTGGTCCCGCATGGCGGCCCAGGCCCGGCGGACGCTCATCTCCTGGTCCACGCCGGGGATGCGGCGGATGTTCACGTCCCGCACCTGGGGGCTGACGTCGGTGTAGAGCTCTGGGGCGGGGACCTGGAAGTAGTTCAGGACAAACTCCGTCTCCTGGTTCAGCAGGCCCGCCCGGCAGGGCTTGCAGGGGCGCTCCGGATTCAGAATGTTCTTCAGGCGGCTGTAGGCGATGGCGGCGCAGATGGAGTCGGTGTCCGGGTTGCGGTGCCCGATGACTTTGACGGGGTGGGGAAGCTGATGCTGCTCAATCATGGTCTGCCTCATTTCTTTCGGTCTGTTGGGGCGCGGAAGGCCGGTTTTATTCCAGTCCCAATTCTTTTGTGTGTTCCCGCCCCCGCAGGGGGCGGGAACACTATGAAAAATTTTGAACCTGGGAACACAAAAGGGAATTGGGCGTTCTATAAAATCAGTATATCCTGTTTCCTCCGCCGGCGCAAGGAAAATTCGTCCGGCGGGGCGGCTTCTGACCGGTTTCGTCGGGACGGCCCCCTATAATAGAGGGCGCAGGGGGGGTGTGGGATGACCGTCATCTATGTGGATACGCTGTTTCTGCTCAACGGGCTGGTGGACTACCTGCTGCTTCTGGCGGCGGCCCGGCTGGCGGGGGAGCCCCTGGCCCGGCTCCGGTTCGCCCTGGCGGCGGCGCTGGGCGGGCTGTACGCGGCGGCCATCTTTCTGCCCGGCCTGGCCTTTCTGGCCCGGCCGCCCTGCCGCCTGGCGGCGGCGGTGCTGATGGTGCTGCTGGCCTTCTGGCAAAGCAGGCGGCTGCTGCGGCAGGTGGTGATTTTTTTTGCCCTCTCCTGCGCCTTCGGCGGCGGCGTGCTGGCCGTGGGCCTGCTGGGCGGGCGGGGACTGACCCTCTCCGGCGGGGTGGTGTACTCCGGCATGGACCTGAAGACGGTGCTGCTGTCGGCGGCGGGGTGCTATGGGGCCCTCACCCTGGTCTTCCGGGGCGTGGGGCGGCACGCCGGCCTCTCCGGGGCCCTGCGGCCGGTGCGCCGCACCCTGGGGGAGCGGCACACGGAGCTGACCGCCCTGGTGGACACCGGGAACACCCTCTCCGACCCGGCCACCGGCCGGCCGGTGCTGGTGGCGGACGGGGCGCTGGCCGGGGAGCTGCTGCCCGCCGGAGTTTGGGCGGCCCTGGACCTGCGCGACCCGGCGGGGGCCATGGCCCGCCTGGAGGACCCCTGGCGGACCCGGTTCTGCCTGGTGCCCTACCGGTCGGTGGGGGTGGAGCAGGGGCTGCTGCTGGCCCTGCGCCTGGACAGGGTCCAGGTGGGGGCGGAGGACCGGGGGCCCATGCTGGCGGCCCTCTCCCCCACGCCGGTGTCGGAGGGCGGCTACCGGGCCCTGCTGGGGGCGGAGTAAGGAGGAGAACATGGGAAAATTTTGGACTGCCCTGAGGGCCCTGCTGGCCCGGCTGGGACTGGCCGCGCCGGAGAATCTGCTGTACCTGGGGGGGAGCGGCGCTCTGCCCGCCCCGCTGACCCGCGAGGAGGAGGCCCAGGCCGTGGCCCGCCTGGAGCAGGGGGATGAGCTGGCCCGGCAGACGCTCATTGAGCGCAACCTGCGGCTGGTGGTGTACATCGCCCGGCGGTTTGAGAACACCGGCGTCAATCTGGAGGACCTGATCTCCATCGGGACCATCGGCCTTATTAAGGCCGTGGGGACCTATCAGCCGGCCAAAAAAATCAAGCTGGCCACCTACGCCTCCCGGTGCATTGAAAACGAGATTCTCATGTACCTGCGGAAGGCCGCCGCCCAGAAGGCGGAGCTCTCCTTCGACGAGCCGCTGGACACCGACTGGGACGGCAACGAGCTGCTCCTCTCCGACATCCTGGGCACGGAGAGCGATTTGGTCATGCGCCCCATCGAGGCCGACGTGGACCGGCAGCTCCTCCGGCAGGCCCTGGACCGGCTGGAGCCCAGAGAGCGGACCATCATCACCCTGCGCTTCGGCCTGGACGGGCGGCGGGAGCACACCCAGAAGGAGGTGGCCGACCAGATGGGAATCTCCCAGTCCTACATCTCCCGGCTGGAGAAGCGGATCATCGCCCGGCTGAAGAAGGAAATCCTGCGCATAACATAAAAAACAGGCGAAGTCTCCTTCGCCTGTTTTTTTAGGGGTTTTACTCCTTGGGGGCCTCTTCGTCCTCCGCGGGAGCCTCCTCGGCCTGGGCCTCAGCGGGCTCCTCCGCGGCGGCGGCCGCCTGGGCCTCCACCTTCTCCTCGTCGATGACCTCGCCCTCGGCGGCGGCGGCGGTCTTCAGCTCCGCAATGCGGTCGTTGTTGGCCTGGATATTGGCCTTGGCGGCGGTAATCTTCTCACAGGCGGCGGCATAGCCCGCGTCGGGGGTGGCGCCGTGCTCGGCGTAATAGAGCTTGCCCAGCTCTGTGTACGCCTTCTTGATCTCGCCCTCCTCCGCCAGGTTGGAGGCGGAGAGCTTCACAATCTCAGCCACGCGCTTGGAGGTGGCCACGCCGGTCTCTGCCACGCGCTTGGAAGTGGCGGCCACGCTCTGGGCCAGGTCCGTGACCTTCTCGGCCAGATTGTCAAAATTACCCGAAAATCCCATAGTTGGTACCTCCTTAACTTGTACGGTTTCCCGTCTTCGGCTCCATTCTATCGCATTTTCTTCCAGGACGCAAGGACCTTTTCCAGGATTTAATCGATTTTTTATGTCCGCTCCACCGGCGTTTCAGATTTCGGCGTCCTCCATTCCGTCCCCGCTGAACTCATAGTCCTTGCCGGGGAGGGCGGCGTTGAGGGCGATTCCGGCGATGGCGGCCACCGCCATACCGGACAGGCTCACGTCCACCCCGCCCAGGGAGAAGGACACCGCGCCGGAGTAGTTCACCCCGATGGCCAGCACCATGATGATGGCGGCGATGATGACGTTGCGGCTGTTGGTGAAATCCACCTGGTTCTCCACGATGTTGCGGATGCCCACGGCGGCAATCATGCCGTAGAGCACCATGGACACGCCTCCCATGGTGGCGGTGGGCATGGCGGACACCAGGGCCGCGAATTTGGGGGAGAAGGACAGGAGGATGGCCAGGCCGGCGGCAATCCGGATGACTCTGGGGTCATAGACCCTGGACAGGGCCAGCACGCCGGTGTTCTCGCCGTAGGTGGTGTTGGCCGGCGCGCCGAAGAGGGCGGCCAGAGAGGTGGCCAGGCCGTCCCCCAGGAGGGTGCGGTGCAGGCCGGGGTTTTGCAGATAGCTGCGCTCGCAGGTGGAGGAGATGGCGCAGATGCCGCCGATGTGCTCCACCATGGTGGCCAGGGCCAGGGGCATAATGGTGACGGCCGCCGTCAGCAGCAGGCCGGAGTCCACCTCCGGCCGGCTGAACAGGCCGAACAGGGTGTCCTCAAACCGGAAGGGCAGGCCAATCCAGGGGGCGTCCGCCAGGGCCTGCACCTTGGCCGGGTCCATGACCTCCATGCCGGTGATCTGGCACAGGGCGGCCGCCGCATAGGACCCCACCACCCCCAGCAGAATGGGGATGATCTTCACCATGCCCTTGCCCCAGATGTTGCACACCACCACAATAGCGATGGCGATGAGGGCAATGGCCCAGTTGGTGCGGCAGTTGGTGATGGCGGTGGAGCTGAGGGTCAGGCCAATGCAGATGATAATGGGTCCGGTGACGATGGGCGGGAAGTAGCGCATCACCGCCTTCGTGCCGAAAACCTTAAACAGCGCCGACAGCACCACATACAGCAGGCCGGCCAGCGCCACGCCGAAGCAGGCGTAGGGGAGCAGCTCCGTGTTGGAGGTCAGGCTTCCGTCCTGGTTGGTAATCATGGGGGCGATGGCCTGATAGCCGCCGACAAAGGCGAAGGAGGACCCCAGAAACGCAGGCACCCGCCACTTGGTCAGAAAGTGGAACAGCAGCGTCCCCAGTCCCGCGAACAGCAGGGTGGCGGACACGGACATCCCCGTGAGGGCGGGCACCAGCACGGTGGCCCCGAACATGGCGAACATGTGCTGGGCGCCCAGGACAAACATCTTCGGCCGGCCCAGCTGCCGGGCGTCGTAGATGCCTTGCGGTTTGTTCATTCTCATTTCTCCTCTCTGTCTGTGCGCCGCCGCGCACAAAAAAAGACAATCATGGGGTGATTGTCCAAAAAAACAAAAGCGGGGCGCTCCTTCTGTATTTCCCTGCTATTGTAGCAGACAAAGGCCAAAAGCGCAAGGAAAAAATGCAGGCGCGCCCCGGCTCTCCGGGGCGCGCCCCCTACGGCTCCCTCCAGCGGACCCCCTCCGCCAGGCGGAGCGCCTCCTCCTCCGTGAGGTTTGTGGCGTATACGTGGATAATCCGCCGGTTCTCCTGGTCCAGCCACAGGACCTGCCGTTCGCTCCAGATGCCGGGGACGTGAGAAAACCGGTCCTTCAGCACGTCCTCTTCGGTGGTATAGAGGGCGGCGGCAAAGCCCTGCACCGCCGCTTCCTTCCGGACGCTGCCCTCGGAGTTGATGTTATAGACCGTGCTGGCGTCATAGGGGGTGACGCTGACAAAGATCTCCCCGTCCACCGGACTGAGCAGGGACAGGCAGCACCCCATCAGACTGTTGACATAGCAGGCCTCCGGGTCCAGGTCATAGCCCTCCGGCGTCCACTCCAGGGCGATGCCATAGCGGTACTCCAGCCCGTCCTCCCCGGACGTCCGGGCCGGCGTCCAGCTCCCGCCCTCCCCGGTCTCCTGGAAGGTAATTTGGGTATAGGCGTCCTCCACCTCCAGGACGGCGTTGAGGACGGAGACCCGCACATCCTCGTTCAGGGCGAAGGCGGCGGCAAACATCAGCAGGGCCAGCACGGCGGCGAACAAAACCTTTGTCAGCCGCCGGACGGACCTCCGTCCGGCGGCCCGAACCCGCCTTTGGGCGAAGGCGGCCTGGACGGCCTGTTCACAGCGCCGGTCCGCCTCCTCCGGTATGGCCGGGCCCTCCTTCAGCTTCTCGTTGAGGCGCAGCAGCTCCTCCCCGTCCAGCCGGGCCAGCTCCTCCATCAGCAGGGCAAACCGGGCCTCCTCATACTCCTCCCGGAGCTGTTCACTGCTTTTCATCCAAGTCTTCCCTCCTCTCCCATCAGCCGGAGCACCTTCCGCCGGGCGCGGGTCAGCTTCATCCGCACGCTGTCCGGCCGGCAGCCCAGCAGGCGGCCCAGCTCGCCGTTGTCATAGTCCAGAATGTACTTCCCCTCCAGGAGCAGGCGGGTCTCCTGGTCCAGCAGAGGCCACACCTTTTGCAGCCGCTCCACCTGCTCCCGGAGAATCAGTCCCTCGTCCAGGGGACACTCCACCGCCTCTGCGGACAGCTCCTCCAGACCGACGATCCGCTCCTTCTCCCGCCCCTGCCGCTTCAGCAGATCAATGGCGGCGTGCCGCACTGTCACCGCCACATAACTGGCCAGAGCCGGACGCTTCAGCGCCCGCAGGGCCGCCGTCTTCTCAATCAGCTTCCGCAGGCTCTCCTGGACGACCTCCTCCTGCTGGCCGGGGTCCGCCAGATACTTTTGGGCGGTGTAAAACATCAGCCGCCCGAACTCCTGATAGACCCACAGGACAAAGTCCTGGTCGCTCCCCTGGAGCGGGAGCTGGCTGGCCACAGGCATGGGAATCCACTCCTATCGTATCCAATGTCATGCAAAATGCGGTTGTATCCGTGGGGCGCAGCGGCCCGGCGCGCCCGCCGTGACGCAATCCCCCGCCGCCTTCGGCGGCACCCCCTTTCAAAAGGGGGCAGGACGCGGCGGCCCTAAACCACTTTTTTAAGTAGACGTTCCAGCGGGCCGGGCGCAACCGTTTTTTTCATCCTGAAAAAATTCCTCCATCCGCGCCAGGAACCGGCGCAGCACCGGGCTTTGCTCCTCCGGCCGGAAGGACGCGCCGTAGGACAGGTCCGGAAACCCCGCCACGGGGATGGAACACATCCCCGGCATCGCCGCCTGGGGCAGTCCGGCGGTGACGGCGCAGGCGAAGCCGGACTCCACCAGGGTGTACATCGTCTCCAGGCCGTCGCAGAAGCAGAGCTGGTCCGGGTTCCGGCCGGTGATGACCTGGGACTGAATCTCCAGCAGAGAGGGCGGGGCGCTGTGGGGGGGATAGGCCGCAAACCGCCCCCCCGCCCGGATTTGGGCTATGGTGAGCTGGGAGAAGTCGGCCAGCGGGTGGTCCTGGGCGCACACGCACACCACCGGCCGCCTGGTGAGCTCCCGGTAGGACGCCCGTTTTGGGGCGGACTCCTGAAAGGCAAACATCACCTGCACGTCCCCGTCCTCCAGCAGATTCTCCAGGGAGTCGAAGGGCACCAGCCGCAGCATGGGCAGCAGCTGGGGGAACTCCTCCCGCAGGGCGGGCAGGACGCTCCGCAGCAGCCGCAGGTCCAGAAAGCTGCGGCAGCCCACCCCGAAGCGGACCACCGAGGTCTCCTGGCTCTCCCGCAGGCGGGCCTTCGACGCCCTGGAGAGGGACAAAATCTCCCTGGCGTACTGGGAGAACAGGTGGCCCGCCTGGGTCAGCCGCACGCGCTTGCTGGTGCGGTAGAACAGCTTCACCCCCAGCTCGTCCTCCAGGGCGTTGATCTGGTGGCTCACCGCCGGCTGGGTCAGGCGGAGCTGCTCCGCCGCACGGGAAAAGTTTAAAAAATTCGCCACAGACATAAAACACTCCAGTTGTGTGGTATTCAAACAAAAACCCTCCTCCTGTTTTTTCTCTCTCTTGTCTAATACAGAAATACAATAAAACTTTTTTATAGATGATAACAGATTTGAATTTCACATACAACTGTTTTTGTGCTATAAAAGTAAACGTCCGAATGATTCAGGCACAAAATATCTGAAAGAAACCTGAAAGGAGGTGGACGGCGTGGATGTGGACCGAAACCAGCTGGTGCGGGACAACCGGCAGATCAACATCCAACTGGAGCAGGCGGCCAACCGCGCTATGGCCCAGAAGGGGCTCACCGGCATTCAGGCCCACCTGCTGCTGTATATCCTGGCCCACTCAGAGCGGGGCATCTCCCTCACCGACATCCACCGGGAGTTCGGCTATTCCATGGCGGCCCTGTCCAGCCTGGTGAAGCGCCTGCGGGAGAAGGACTACGTCCGGGTGGAGCCCTGCGCCCAGGACGACCGGCGCAAGCTGCTCTTCGGCACCGGCAAGGGGGAGGAGGTCCGGGACTTTCTGGACCGCACCATACTTCAGGCCCAGGACCGGCTGTACAGCGGCTTCTCCCCGGCGGATCTGGCCGCCCTGGACCGTCTGCAAAAGAAAATGCTGGAAAATCTCTCCACCTGGAGGCAACCCATCTGTTCCAATCGTAAGGAGGCAAGTCAATCGTGAAACGTGTGTTACAGCAGCTTGGCGTCTATAAAAAGGACACCTTCCTGTGCGTGGGGCTGACCACCCTGGAGGTCGTCATGGAGATCCTGCTGCCCTTCATCACCGCAAAGCTTCTGGCCGAGGGCCTGGAGGCCGGCCACCTGCCCGCGGTGTACCGCTATGGGGCCGTTCTGGTGGTGATGGCCCTGCTGAGTCTGGTCTTCGGCGCCACCGCCGGCAAATTCGCCGCCAGCGCCTCCTCCGGCCTGGCCGCCAACCTGCGGGAGGCCATCTATGCCAACATCCAGACCTTCTCCTTCTCCAACATCGACAAGTTCAGCGTCCCCGGCCTTGTCACCCGCATGACCACCGACATCACCAACGTGCAGATGGCCTTCATGATGATCATCCGCATCGCGGTGCGCTCCCCCCTGACCCTGGTCTTCAGCTTCATCATGTGCATGATTATCAACGTGGAGCTGAGCCTCACCTTCCTCATTGCCCTGGCCTTCCTGGTGCTGGTGATTGGGACCATTATGGTGGTGACGCTGCGGATCTTCAGCCAGGTGTTCCGGAAGTACGACGACCTGAACGCCAGCGTCCAGGAGAACGTGTCCGCCATCCGGGTGGTGAAGGCCTTCGTCCGGGAGGACTATGAGGACAGGAAATTTGCAAAGGCCTCCAAAAATCTGTACGACCTGTCCGTGAAGGCCGAGGGCCTGCTGGCCTTCAACGGCCCGGCCATGATGATCGCCGTGTACTTCTGCATTATTATGGTGTCCTGGCTGGGGGCCCACTTCATCGTGGTGGACGGCACCCTGGGCACCACCGACCTGACCAGCCTGTACAGCTACATCATGTCCCTGCTGATGAGCCTGATGATGCTGTCCATGGTGGTGGTCATGCTCTCCATGTCCATGGCCAGCATCCGCCGCATCCGGGAGGTGCTGGACGAGACCCCCGACCTCCGCGACCCGGAGAACCCGGTGCTGGAGGTGAAGGACGGCTCCATCGACTTTGACCACGTGAGCTTCTCCTACAAGCACGGCTCCGGCAAGAACGCCCTAACCGATATCGACCTGCACATCAAGTCCGGCGAGACCATCGGCGTCATCGGCGGCACCGGCTCCGGCAAGAGCAGCCTGGTGAACCTCATCTGCCGCCTGTACGACGTGGACCAGGGCGCCGTCAAGGTGGGCGGCCTGGACGTGCGGGCCTATGACATGGAGGCCCTGCGCAACCAGGTGTCCGTGGTGCTCCAGAAAAACACCCTGTTCTCCGGCACCATTTTGGAGAACCTCCGCTGGGGCAACCCCGGCGCCACCGACCAGGAGTGCGTGGAGGCCTGTCAGGCCGCCTGCGCCGACGAGTTCATCGACCGCTTCCCCGACGGCTACCACACCCGCATCGAGCGGGGGGGCAGCAACGTCTCCGGCGGTCAGAAGCAGCGGCTGTGCATCGCCCGCGCCCTGCTGAAAAAGCCCAAGGTGCTCATTCTGGACGACTCCACCTCCGCCGTGGACACCGCCACCGACGCCAAAATCCGAAGGGCTTTCGCGGAGAAGATCCCCGGCACCACCAAAATCATCATCGCCCAGCGCATCTCCAGCGTCCAGGACGCGGACCGGATTCTGGTGCTGGACAACGGCCGCATCGACGGCTTTGACACCCACGAAAACCTGCTGAAGACCAACGCCATCTACCAGGAGATCTATGAGTCCCAGGTAAAGGGCGGCGGCGACTTCGACCAGCCCGCGTAAAGGAGGGACGGCTTTATGAACGCAAAGGAAAGAAGACAGGCCGGACCGGCTGTGCTCAAGCGGGTTTTAGGCTATATGCTCCACTACTACAAATACCTGTTTATTCTGGTCATCGGGTGCATTCTGGTGTCCGCCGTGTGCACCGTCATCGGGGCCACCTTCCCCCAGACCCTGATTGACGGCTATATCGTCCCCATGCTGGAGACCGGCTCCCAGGACTTCAGCGGTTTGAAGCACGACGTCATCCAGCTGTGCTGCATCATGGCCGTGGGCGTCGCCGCCTCCTTCTGCTACAACCGGATTATGGTCAATGTGGGACAGGGCACCCTGCGCCGCCTCCGTGACGACCTGTTCCACAAGATGGAGTCCCTGCCCATCAAATACTTCGACACCCACGCCCACGGCGACATCATGTCGGTGTACACCAACGACGTGGACACCCTGCGGCAGCTTCTGAGCCAGAGCATTCCCCAGATTATCAACTCCACCTTCTCCATGGCGGCCACGTTAATCACCATGCTGATTCTGAGCCCCGCCCTCACCGTGGTGTCGGTGCTGGCCGCCATCGCCATGTTCACCGTCACCAAGAACTTCTCCCGCCTGTCGGGCAAGTACTTTGTGAAGCAGCAGCGGGCCCTGGGCGAGGTGGACGGCTTCATCGAGGAGATGCTGGACGGCCAGAAGGTCGTAAAGGTCTTCTGCCATGAGGAGGCCGCCAAGGCCGACTTCCATACGGTCAACGAGGCCCTCCGCCAGAGCGCCAACCTGGCCAACCGCTACTCCAACCTGCTCATGCCCATCAACGCCAACATCGGCTGGCTCAGCTATGCCCTGATGGCCATCGTGGGGGCGGCGCTGGCTCTCAACGACAACATGGCCGGCGTCACCCTGGGCACCGTCATCACCTTCCTGGGCCTGCACAAGAGCTTCACCAACCCCATCGCCCAGGTGAGCATGCAGATCAACTTCGTCGTCACCGCCGCCGCCGGCGCACAGCGGGTCTTCGACCTGATGGACCAGATCCCGGAGACGGACGAGGGCTATGTGGAGCTGGTCAACGCCAAGGAGGACGCCCAGGGCAACCTCCACGAGTGCGCCGAGCGCACCAACGTGTGGGCCTGGAAGCACCCCCACAAGGCCGACGGCACCGTCACCTACACCCGGCTGGCGGGCAGCGTGGTGCTGGAGCACGTGGACTTCGGCTACACCGAGGAGAAGCTGGTCCTCCACGACATCAGCCTGTGGGCCAAGCCGGGCCAGAAGATCGCCTTCGTGGGGGCCACCGGCGCCGGCAAGACCACCATCACCAACCTCATCAACCGCTTCTACGACATCGCCGACGGCAAAATCCGCTACGACGGCATCAACATCAACAAGATTAAAAAGAACGACCTGCGCCGCTCCCTGGGCATGGTCCTTCAGGACACCCACCTGTTCACCGGCACCGTCATGGA
>CALXGC010000042.1 GCA_944387755.1 uncultured Oscillospiraceae bacterium
ACTCGTACACCACGTCGGTGATGTGCTCGAACACGGAGGCGGGCAGCTCCACCCGCACGCCGATGTCCACCTGGTTGTTCAGCAGCTCCAGGCCCAGGCCCTTGCACTGGTCGGCGAACCACTCGGCCCCGGAGCGGCCGGGGGCGGCGATGAGCCGCCGGCAGGCAATTTCCTCGCCGCCGTCCAGGGTCAGGCGGAAGCCCCCTTCTCCGTCCTGGGCGATGTGGGTCACGGAAGTGTTGAAGCGGAACTCCAGCTTGTCCTTCAGGCCCTCGTAAATATTCTGCAAAATGCGCAGATTGTTCTCGGTGCCCAGGTGCTTGCACCGGGCCTGAAGCAGGTGCAGGTCAAAGCCCAGGGCCTTCCGGGCCAGCGCCTTGGCCGCGGCGCTCTCGGTGGAGAAGCACTCCGTGGTGGCCCCGTGGGCCACATTGATGGAGTCCACATAGTCGATGAGCTCCATCACATGCCGGGGCTCCATAAAGTCGGTGAGCCAGCCGCCGAACTGGGTGGTGAAGTTGAATTTTCCGTCGGAGAAGGCGCCCGCGCCGCCGAAGCCGCACATGGTGTCGCACACGGCGCAGTGGATACACTCCCGCACCTTGCCCGCCACAATGGGGCAGCTGCGGTGGTAGATGTCCCGGCCCTGGTCCAGGGCCAGCACCTTCAGTTCGGGTCTGTGGTGGGCCAGCTCATAGGCGGCGAAAATGCCCGCCTCGCCGCAGCCCAGAATGGCAACGTCATAGATGGAACTCATGGAGCTTCTCCTCTCAGCTTTCCGTAAATTTTCACGGCCGGAGGGCCGCATTTCTTCATGCTACAGTATACCACAAATCCCCCTCCGGGGGAAGAGAAACGCGCCGGAGAAATTCTCCGGCGCGGCATACGTTCAGCTCTTTTTTTCAAAGACGGCGCCGCAGCTGCGGCAGGTGACGGTGATCTTTCCCTTTCCTCTGGGCACGCGGAGCTGCTGGCCGCAGTTGGGGCAGCGGAAGTACCGGTGCTCCTTGTCCCGGCGGATGGTCCTCTGAAGCCGCAGCCACTGGAGGGCCGGGCCGGCCGCCCGAAGAAACTTTGCGTTCTCCGCCCGCCGCCGGGCGTGGTTCCGGGACAGCAGCCGGAAGAGCGACACCGCCAGCAGGGCGAAGGAAAGCCAGTACAGCAGTTCAAAGTCCGTCAGAACATACACCAAAAAAAGAGCTAAATAAAGGACCAGCAGAGCCATGTTCAGCTGGTCGTTGCCATAGCGGCCGTACATCAGCCGCTGAAGCGCACTGCGGATCATAGAGAGCCTCCTCACGCGGGGAACCGGAACAGATGCTCCGCCGTTTCTTTTTTATGTAACGTATGATACCGCGCAGGAGGAAAACCGTCAAGAAATCATTCGTAAACAAAGTGTAAATTGTGTCCCGGAGGGGGACATTTCCGCAAAATCTGTCCCAGTCCGGCATACCTCCGCCTTGCCTTTTCCCGCCCGATTCGCTATACTGACAGGGAACCCCCGCTTCCTGACAGGAGGATTTTTTGACATGAGACGCATTGACAAAGAGAACTACTACCTGGACATCGCGGAGACCGTGCTGGAGCGCTCCACCTGCCTGCGCCGGTGCTATGGGGCCATTATCGTCAAAAACGACGAGATCGTCTCCACCGGCTACAACGGCGCCCCCAGAGGGCGGAAAAACTGCATGGACCTGGGCTACTGCGCCCGCGAGGCCCTTCAGGTGCCCAGCGGAGAGCGCTATGAGCTGTGCCGCTCCGTCCACGCCGAGATGAACGCCATCATCTCCGCCGCCCGCCGGGATACCCTGGGGGCCACCCTCTACCTGGCCGGCCGGGAGGCCAAAACCGGCGAGCTCCTCCACGACGCCACCTCCTGCGCCATGTGCCGCCGGGTCATCATCAACGCCGGCATTGACCGGGTGGTCATCCGCTCCGGCGAGCGGGACTATAAGGTCGTCCATGTGGAGGACTGGGTCCGGGAGGACGACTCCCTGCCCCAGAAAACTTAAGGGCGCGCCGGGCCGCCCGCCGGTTTAACCCCCTCCGCCTCGCTTCGCTCGGCACCTCCCCCGGAGGGGGAGGCTTTTGGGCGCGCCGGGCCGCCGCGCCCCACACATACGTCCGCCCCCTCATCCGGCCCTTCGGGCCACCTTCCCCCCTGTGGGAGGAAGGCTTTTGCAGCTTATTTGACAAAGGAGCGCGTTTTATGGACCACAAGGACTACATGCGCCGGGCCCTGGAGCTGGCCGCCCAGGCGGCGGAGCACGGGGACGTGCCGGTGGGGTGCGTCGTTGTCCGGGACGGCGAGATCATCGGCGAGGGCCGCAACCGCCGGGAGGAGACCGGCGACGCCACCGCCCACGCGGAGCTGGAGGCCATACGGGCCGCCTGCCGCCGGGTGGGAAGCTGGCGGCTGCACCAGTGCGCCCTCTACGTCACCCTGGAGCCCTGCCCCATGTGCGCCGGGGGAATCATCAACGCCCGCCTCCGGGAGGTGCGCTACGGCGTCCGGGACGGGAAGGCCGGCGCCTGCGGCTCGGTGCTCAACCTGTTTGAAGAGGGCTTCAACCACCGCCCCCGCCTCTACCGCGGCCCCCTGGAGGAGGACTGCGGCCGGGTCCTTCAGGACTTTTTTGAGAATTTGCGGGAAAAAGAGAAAAATTCCTGTGATGTTTAATGTTTTTGTAACAACTCTTGCTGTTTTTATTCACAAAATTCGGGTATGATAATTCTCGCAAGGCAAGAGCGCAGTCTTTTTCATTTGAATCCTCCATACGCAGGCGGGACCGGTTTTCTCCTCCGGTCCCGCCCCCTTTTTTCTCTCCCGGCCGGGCGGGCAAAGCGCCAAATTCCACTTGTATTTCCAGGGAAAATCGACTACAATAGGACCATCCGGAAAACCATCCAGGGCGCATGAGATGATGTCCCCGGCGAAAGGAAGGGAACAGCTTATGAAACTGCAAAACGATCTGGGCGAAATCCGCATCAGCAGCGAGGTCTTCACCGCCGTCACCGGCAGCGCCGCCACCAACTGCTACGGCGTCAAGGGTATGGCCGTCCGGTCCAAGACAGACGGCCTGGTCCACCTGCTCAAACGGGAGTCCATGGCCAAGGGCGTGAAGGTCTATTACAACGAGGACGGCACCGTCTCCATCGAGCTGCACATCATTGTGGAAAATGGAGTCAACCTGATGACGGTGTGCCGCTCCATCATGAACGAGGTGCGCTATGTGGTCAGCAAGACCACCGGCGTGGAAGTCAAATCCGTGGACGTCTGCGTGGACTCCATGCGGTTTTAACCGACACTGTAGAAAGGAACTGGGCCGATATGAGACAAACCATTGACGCGGCGGCCTTTCAGCAGATGGTCGTCCACGCCGCCGCCGCTATTTCCGCAGAAAAACAGCAGGTCAACGACCTGAACGTGTTCCCCGTCCCCGACGGCGACACCGGCACCAACATGAGCCTGACCATCGCCGCCGCCGCCGCGGAGATGAAGAAGAAATCCTTCGGCACGGTGGGGCAGGCCGCCCAGGCCACCGCCTCCGCCCTGCTGCGGGGAGCCAGAGGCAACTCCGGCGTCATTCTGTCCCTGCTCTTCCGGGGCTTCTCCAAGGCCGTCAGAGACCGGGAGACTATGGACGGCCGGGACCTGGCCATCGCCCTGGACTTCGGCGTGGCCGCCGCCTATAAGGCCGTGATGAAGCCCGCCGAGGGCACCATCCTCACCGTCTCCCGCATGGCGGCCGCAAGGGCCGCCGGCTCCGCCCGGGAGGACTGCGCCTTCGAGTCCGTCCTCGCCGCCGCCATCGAAGAGGGCCAGACCGCCCTGGCGGACACCGTCAACCAGAACCCCGTGCTGAAAAAGGCCGGCGTGGTGGACGCCGGCGGCAAGGGCTTTCTGATCATCCTCCAGGGAATGCTGGACGCCCTCCAGGGCAAGCCCATGCCCCAGGAGGAGGCCCCCGCCCCCAAGGCCGATTTCCAGACCGCCGCCCAGGCGGAGATCACCTTCGCCTTCGACACCGTGTTCATCGTCCGGAAGGCCGGCAGCAAGGTCAATCTGGAGCCCTTCCGCACCTACCTCAACGGCATCGGCGACAGCCTGGTCATCGGCGAGGACGACGAGGCCTTCAAGGTCCACGTCCACACCAACATCCCCGGCGCCGCCCTCACCGAGGCCCAGAAGTACGGCACCCTGGAGCTGGCCAAGATTGAGAACATGCGCACCCAGGCGGAGGACCTGGCCGCCGGAAAGCACGTCCAGAGCACCGACGACCTGGAGGCCGTGGAGCAGGAGCTGGAGGCCCAGGAGAATCAGGAGCCCGCTCCCGCCCCCCCGGAGAAGCAGTACGGCTTTGTGGCCGTGTGCGCCGGAGCCGGCCTGGAGTCCGTCTTCCGGGACCTGGGGGTGGACCAGGTCATCGCCGGCGGGCAGACCATGAATCCCTCCACCGAGGATATTCTGCAAAAAATCCAGCAGACCCCGGCCAGCACCGTCTTCGTCCTACCCAACAACAAAAATATCATCCTGGCGGCGGAGCAGTGCGTCCGCCTGTGTCAGGACAAGACCGTCATAGTCCTCCCCACCAAGACCGTCCCCCAGGGCATTGCCGCCATGCTGGCGGTGGACCCGGAGGCGGCCCCGGAGGAGCTGGCCGGCCTGATGACTCAGGCGGCCCAGAAGGTCCGCACGGCGGAGATCACCTATGCCGCGCGGGACTCCGACTTTGACGGCTTCTCCATCAAAGAGGGGGACTATCTGGCCCTGGTGGAGCACCAGCTCTTCGGCACCGACCGGAATTTGGGGGACCTGCTGGAGCGGCTGGCCAAGTCCGACGCCCTCCAAAGCGCCGAGTTCATCTCCATCTTCTTCGGCGAGGACGTCTCCGAGGCGGAGGCCCAGCAGGCCGCCGGCCAGTTCACCGCCGCCTGCCCCAACGCGGAGGTCAACCTCCTGCCGGGGGGCCAGCCGGTGTACTACTATATGATTTCCGCGGAGTAATCTTCTGCTGTCTCTTGCCGGAGGCCTGGCCTCCCGAAAAAAGGCGGAGCCCTTCTGGGCTCCGCCTTTCCGCGTCTATAGATTCTCCCGAAAAAAGCGCTCCATCGCCTCCCGGTCCGCCGCCTCGCCGTCCCCCTGGACGGTTACGGTGACGGCGTCCCCCTGCCGGACGCCCAGGGTCATCAGGGCCAGCAGGCCTGTGGCCGGGGCCGTCCTGCCCCGGCACTCCAGGGTGACGGCGCTGGACAGCCCCCTGGCCGCCTGGACCAGCAGTCCGGCGGGCCGGGCGTGCAGGCCGATGGGGTCGGTGATGGTATAGGTAAACTGCTGCATGACACAAAACCTCCTGCCCTTGGCGCGCCCGCAGGCGCGCCTCTACGGGTGCGACAATACGTCCTTCAGGGCGGGCATGGCGGAGATGGCCCCCGGCCGGGTACAGGTCAGCGCCGCCGCCCGGTTGGCAAAGGTCAAAATCTCCTCCAGCTCCGGGACCTCCAGCCCCTCCAGGGGCCGCTCCCCCCGCTGGGTCAGGTGGCAGAGCACCGCCCCCAGAAAGGAGTCCCCCGCCCCGTTGGTGTCCGCCGCCGCCACATGAAAGGCGGGGACCAGGCCGGTGCGCCCCTTCCAGCGGTAGAACACCCCCCGGCTGCCCAGCGTCACCAGGGTCAGCTCCACCCCCATGTCCTCCAGAATGCCGCTGCCCCGCTCCAGGTCCTCCGACCCGGTGAGCAGGGGGAGCTCCTCCTCCGAGGCCTTCACCAGCCCCGCCAGGGGCAGGGGGATCTGAAGCCACTGCATGGCCTCCTCCCGGCCCCGCCACAGGCTGGGGCGGTAGTTGGGGTCATAGCTCACCAGCTTGCCCGTCTTGTGGGCCCGCCGGGCGGCAAAAATCGTGGCCGAGCGGGACATCCCCGCCGTGAGGCTCACCGAGCCGAAGTGGAGCACCCGGCTGCGGTCCACCCAGCCCTCGTCAATCTCGTCGGCGGACAGGTTGACGTCCGCCCCCCGCATGAACCGGAAGGCGCGCTCCCCGTCCGGAGAGACGGAGACCACCGCCAGGGAGGTGGGGGAGCGGTCGGTGTGCAGGCCGGAGACGTCCACGCCGCTCTCCGACAGGGTCCGGCGCAGGTAGCTTCCAAAGCCGTCCTGCCCCACTTTTCCAATGAAGGCGGTCTTCGCCCCCAGCCGGGCCGCCGCCACCGCCACGTTGGCCGGCGCGCCCCCCGGATAGGCCGCAAAGAGAGGCACGCCCTCCTTACTGTATCCGGTCTGGGTCAGGTCGATGAGAATTTCTCCGATGGTGGTTACATCCAGCATGGCTGCATCACGCCTCTCTCTTCTTGTCGTCGGAAAAAACCGCAATGCTTATTTTATCATATCCACGGAAAAAGTAAAGTGCGTCCCTCTATTTTTAGGCGCTCTGTATAAAAAGAGGAGCCGCTCACAGGCGGCTCCAGGTGCGCCGGCTGAAGAGCACCAAAATCGGGAAAATCTCCAGCCGCCCCACAATCATGCACACAGACAGCGTCAGCTTGGACAGGGGGGAGAACGCCGCGAAGCTGCCCACCGGGCCGATCTCCTGAAGGCCGGGGCCCACGTTGCTCAGACAGGTGAGGGCCGCGGAGAAGGACACCTCAAAGGACACGCCGTCCAGAGAGACCACCAGCCCCGTCCCCAGCAGAATCAGGAAATAGCAGCCGGTGAAGGCCAGCACAGAGCGCAGGGTGTCCTCGTCCACCACCTTGCCCTCCAGGCGCACCAGCTCCACCGAGCGGGGGTGGGCGATGCGGTGAATCTCCCGGCGGATGGTCCGCAGCAGAATCAGCACCCGGGAGCACTTCAGGCCGCCGCCGGTGGAGCCGGCGCAGGCCCCGCAGAACATCAGCAGGATGATGACAAACTGGGCGGCCGACGGCCAGAGCACATAGTCCGCCGTGGCGAAGCCCGTGGTGGAGACGATGGACGCCACCTGGAAGAAGGCGTAGCGCAGGCTCTGGAGGACGCTGCCGTAGATGGGCAGGATGTCCAGGGTGATCAGCGCCGTGGCGGCGGCCACCACCAGGAGGAAGAAGCGCATCTCGTCGCTCTTCAGCGCCTCGCCGATGCGCCGCTGGAGCACCAGGAAGTACAAAGAGAAGTTGATGGAGAACAGCAGGCAGAACACCCCGATGATCACGTCGATCACCGCGCTGTCATAGGCCCCCACGCTGGCCGCCCGGTTGGAGAAGCCCCCCGTCCCCGCGGTGGAGAAGGCGTGGACCAGGGCGTCGTAGAGGGGCATTCCCGCCAGCTTCAGCAGAAAGACCTCCACCGCCGTCATGACGAAGTAAATGCTGTAGAGAATTTTTGAGGTCTGGGACTGCTTGGGCACCAGCTTGGAGAACACCGGGCCGGGGCTCTCCGCCTGGGCCAGGAAGTAGGAGCGCACCCCCATGGAGGGCAGCAGCGCCGTGGCCAGCACCAGAATGCCCATGCCCCCCAGCCAGTGGGTGAAGGCCCGCCAGAGCAGAATGCCCTGGGGCAGGGACTCAATGTCCGTTAAAATCGTGGCCCCGGTGGTGGTGAAGCCGGAGCTGGCCTCGAAAATGCAGTCCACCAGGGTGTTGAAGCCTCCGCCGCCGTTGAAGTAGAAGGGCAGCCCCCCGGCCACGCCGGTGAACAGCCAGATCAGCCCCACCGCGGCGAAGCCCTCCCGCAGAAAAAAGGACCCGTCCGCCACCGGAAGCACAGACAGGGGCAGGCTGATGCACAGGATAATCCCCATGGTATACAGAAAGGGGGCGGGGTCCTCCCCGTAGAGCAGGGCGCAGCCCAGGGGCAGGAGCATCGCGGCGGCAACCACCAGCTCCACCCGCCCCAGCAGCTTGAGCACCAATTTAAAATTCATGTTCCTCTCCAAAATTCATGGCCGGAACGGCCGTTTTTAAACGTTGCGCCACACAGCGCGGCTGAACAGCACCAGGATGGGGAAGATCTCCAGACGGCCCGTCACCATGCACAGGGACATGACCACCTTGGACAGGGGCGAAAAGGCGGAGAAATTCCCCGTGGGGCCCACCATCTCCAGTCCGGGACCCACGTTGCTCAGACAGGCCAGGGCGGCGGAGAAGGAGACGGAGAAGTCATAGCCGTCCAGAGACAGCACCAGGGCGCACAGCAGCACAATCAGCATAAAGCACCCCAGAAACGCCAGCACCATCCGCAGGGTGCCGCTCTCCACCACCTTGCCGTCCATCTTGATGACCTCCACCGACCGGGGGTGGGCAATGCGCCGGATCTCCCGGCGGACCGCCCGGAGCAGAATCAAAATCCGGGCGCATTTGATGCCGCCGCCGGTGGAGCTGGAGCAGGAGCCGCAGAACATCAGCAGCACCAGCACCATCTGGGAGAAGGCGGGCCAGAGCACATAGTCCTCCGTAAAGAAGCCGCAGGTGGAGATGATGGAGGTGACGTGGAAGAAGGCGTACCGCAGCCGCTCCGGCAGGTTGGGGTGGAGCGGTCCCAGGTCCCAGGCGATGAGCAGCGTGGCCGACGCCACCACCAGCAGGAAGAAGCGCAGCTCCTCGTTTTTCCAGATCTCCTTATACCGGCGGCGCAGGGCCAGGTAGAACAGGCCAAAGTTTAAAGAGAACAGCAGGGTAAAGCAGGAGACGATGACGTCCACCGCCGGGGAGTTATAGGCGGCAAAGCTGGCATTTTTGCTGGAAAATCCTCCGGTCCCGGCCACGGAAAAGGCGTGGACCACCGCGTCAAACACAGGCAGCCCCGCCAGAACCAGCAGAAGCACCACCGCCAGGGTCATGACGCAGTAGATCTCGTACAGGATCTTCGAGGTCTTGGCCTGCTTGGGCACCAGCTTCACCACAATGGGGCCGGGGGTCTCCGCCCGGGTCAGATAGTGGGACTTCACCCCCAGGGACGGGAGCACCGCCGTGGCCAGCACCAGCACGCCCATGCCCCCCAGCCAGTGGGTGAAGCAGCGCCAGAACTGCACGCCGTGGGGGAGAATCTCAATATCCGGCAGGATGGTCGCCCCCGTGGTGGTAAAGCCGGAGCTGGACTCAAACAGGCAGTCCCACACCGTGGCGAAGCAGCCGGAGAAATAGAAGGGAAGGCTGCCCAGCACGCAGGTGACAATCCAGATCAGCCCCACCGCGGCAAAGCCCTCCCGCTGGTAAAATTCCGGCTGGGCGGGCAGCAGGGAGAGGGGGAGGCTGACGCAGAGCACAATGGCAATGCTGTACACAAAGGGCATGGGGTCCTCCCCATAGAGCAGCGCCGTCCCCAGGGGGAGCAGCATCACCGCCGTCACAATCAGCTCCACCCGGCCCACCAGTCTCAGAACAA
This sequence comes from uncultured Oscillospiraceae bacterium, assembly GCA_944387755.1. The sequence continues at coordinate 9,356 of CALXGC010000042.1, forward strand.
ACCGGATGTTCATCCTTCCGCGCCTCTGGCGCCGCCCACGTTAAAGGGCAGCTCCGGCTCATAGATGTCGTCCAGGTCCAAAATCCGCTGGCCGCGGGAGATGAGAATCACCGAGTCCCCCTCCTGAAGCCAGGTGGAGCCCTCCGGGATGATAATCTCCCGGCCCCGCAGAATCACCGCCAGCAGAATCCCCTTCCGGATGTGCAGGTCCTTCAGGGGAATTTTCAGATTGCGGGAGTCGGCCCGCACCGTGAACTCCATGGCCTCGGCGGAGCTGTCCGCAATGCGGTAATAGGTCTTCATCACCGCGCCCTTGGAGTTCTGCATTCCCCGCACCACCTGGAGAATCTGGGCCACCGTAATCAGCTTGGGGGAGATGACGCTGTCCAGCCCCACGTCCCGGGCGATGCCGGCGTAGTTCTGCCGGTTGGACTTGGCCACCACCTTGGACACGCCCTTCTGCATGGCGTACAGGGAGATGATCAGATTGTCCTCGTCCCGGTCGGTGAGGGCCACGAAGGCGTCGGCGGAGGCCATGCGCTCCGACTCCAGCAGCTCCTGGTCCGTGCCGTCGCCGCAGATCACCGTGGCGTGGGGCAGCACCTCGCTGATGTGCCGGCAGCGCTCCTCGCTGATCTCCACGATTTTCACGTGCATTCTCATTTTGCTCAGCTCCGCCGCCAGATAGAGGGAGATTTTCCCGCCCCCGGCGATGAACACGTTCTTCACCTTGGGGCTGTAGCGGCCCAGCAGGCGGAAGAACTGGTCCAGGCTGGAGGGCCGGCCGATGACATAGAGCTTATCCCCCACCTCAGGCACAAAGGAGCCGGTGGGGATGGTGACAACGCCGCCCCGGTCCACGGCGCAGAAGAGCAGAGAGAGCTTCTTCACCTGGTCGGACAGGGCGTGGAGGGGGTGGCCCGCCATAAAGTCCCCCTCCTGAATGCGGAAGCCCATCAGCTCCACCCGGCCCCGGCAGAAGGTCTCGATGTTGGCCGCGGGGGGGAAGCGCAGCAGCCGGGAGATCTCCACCGCCGTGGCGTTCTCCGGATTGATCACCATGTCGATGCCCAGGTCCCTCTTCAGATTGTTCAGCCCCATGCTGTACTCCGGGTTCCGGATGCGGGCGATGGTGTACTTGGCCCCCATGTGCTTGGCAGAGAGACAGCAGACCATGTTCACCTCGTCGGAGTTGGTGGCGGCCACCAGCAGGTCGGCCTCATCCGCCCCCGCGTCCGACAGCGTGGCGGCGGACACCCCGTTGCCCTTGACGCTCATCACGTCCAGGGCGTCCGAGGCCCGGCGGAGGCTCTCCTCCCGCATGTCCACAATGGTCACGTCATACTTCTCCTGCACAAGCTGCTCAGCCAGGGAGAAGCCCACCTTGCCGTTGCCCACAATGACTACCTTCAGCGGGCGGTTTTCCTTTTCTTTTTCCCTCATAGCGCTCCCGCCCCTCTCCGGGGCTCAGCCTCCTTTGATCATTTCACACTCTGCCTGCGCAGATTCAGATGGTCCACTGGCTGTGAATCAGCCCCACCAGGTACCAGCCGGACTGGGTGGGCGCAAAGACCATCTTCAGCGAGCACCAGTCCAGCCCCTCGTTCTCCTCCAGCAGCCCCGGATAGCACAGGTCCACAAACCGGCAGCCGGGATAGGCCTCCCGGACGTTCTCCAGGGAGTTTCCGCTCATGACAATCTCGTCCACCCCCACGGAGGGCGCCTGGGTGTAGTCCACGGAGAAGATATACTCCTCCAGGAACTGCGCGATGGTCATCTCGATGGGCTCCCCCCGGCCGTCCTCATACCCCCACAGATAGCGGGCGTCGTCCTGAGCCAGCACCCGGATCTCATCGGCGGTGAACCGCTGGTCCGCCCCGTGGTCCACTGTGGAATAGGGCGAAAACGTCACCCCCTCCTCCGGGTGGACATAGCCGGCCAGCGCCTCATAGTCCTTCTCCTTCAGCGCCTCCGCCGTGCCCGCCGCCGCCTGGAGCAGCGCCGCCGTATCCCGCGAGGAAAATACATCCTGGACCGCCTCCCCGCTCTTCTCCGCCGGCACAACCAGGGCGGGCGTCACGTCCGGCCCCTGACTGAGCATGGGAAACAGACTGAGCACGCCCAGGATAAAGCCAAATAAAAATAACAGCATGGATACTGCGGCACGTTTCACAGCCAGGCGCCTCCTTTGGGAAATCAGGTCCGAAGAAGAGACGCGGAACTGTCCGCGCGCTCCACGACGGTATTATAGAGGTTCCAAAGAGAAAATGCAAGAGAGCACAGAAATTCTCCCGCCGGGCCGCCGCGCCCCACGGCTACGTCCGCCATTTGCCCCCTTTTGAAAGGGGGTGCCGCCCAACGGGCGGCGGGGGATTGTGCCCCCCTTGTGAAAGGGGAGTGCCGCCGAAGGCGGCGGGGGGGCGAACGGCGGCGCGCCGGGCCGCCGCGCCCCACATACACGTCCGTTGTTGCCGTAGGGGCGGCCCTTGCGGCCGCCCGCCCCACGCGCACGTCCGCCGGTTAAACCCCTTCCGCCTCGCTTCGCCCGGCGCCTCCCCCGAAGGGGGAGGCTTTTAGGCGCGCCGGGCCGCCGCGCTCCACAGATACGGCCGCCCCCTCATCCGGCGCTTCGCGCCACCTTCCCCCCTGCGGGGGGAAGGCTTTTTTGAGGGGAAGAAAAACCCGCCCCTGGTAAGGGGCGGGAAAAGAGGCCGGACAGCTTACACCAGCTGCACGATGGCCATCTCGGCGGCGTCGCCGCGGCGGGGCCCGATGCGGACCACGCGGGTGTAGCCGCCGTTGCGGTCGGCATACTTGGGGCCGATCTCCTGGAAGAGCTTCTTGGCCACATCCTCTTTGGTGATGAAGCCCAGAGCCTGCCGGTAGGCGGGCAGGTCGTTCTTCTTGGCCAGGGTGATCATCTTCTCCACCACGGGGGCCACTTCCTTGGCGCGGGTGACGGTGGTCTTAATCTGGCCGTTCTCCAGCAGGTACGTGACCATGGCCCGGAGCATAGCCCGGCGCTGATCGCTGGTGCGGCCCAGCTTGCGGTGCTTCATAGACATAACAAACACTCCTCTTGACCTCGCGCGGCGAGATCGGTTTTCAAATTCGTTCATTCGGCCCGGAGGCCTGGGGCCCCTCCTGGGAGGACCGGCGCGGTATGGGAAGCGGAACGTTACATACCTTCCACATGGCCCCGGCGGGGATTTTCCCCGTCAGCTGTTGCTCTCGTCGCTGGCCAGGGACAGGCCCATCATGGCCAGCTTGTTGATGACCTCTTCCAGGGACTTGCGGCCCAGGTTGCGCACCTTCATCATCTCTTCCTCGGTCTTGGAGCACAGGTCCTCCACCGTGTTGATGTTGGCCCGCTTCAGGCAGTTGTAGG
>CALXGC010000043.1 GCA_944387755.1 uncultured Oscillospiraceae bacterium
CGTTGCCCAGGTGGCAGGAGATGAGCTTCAGCTCCTCGATGGGCTTGCCCAGCATGGCGGCGGCCCGCTGGGAGACATACTTGTGGCTGGTGCCGTGGAAGCCGTAGCGGCGGACCTTGTCCTGCTCATAGTACTCATAGGGCAGGGGGTAGGTATAGGCCACGGGGGGCATGGTCTGGTGGAAAGCGGTGTCGAACACGGCCACCTGGGGCACGTCCTTGCCCATGACCTCCACGCAGGCCTTGATGCCGGTGATGTTGGCGGGGTTGTGCAGGGGCGCCAGGGGGATGCACTCCTCCAGGGCATTCATGACCTCGTCATTAATCAGCACGGAGCCGGAGAAGGCCTCGCCGCCGTGGACCACCCGGTGGCCCACCGCGTCAATCTCGTGCATGGAGCCGATGACGCCGCTCTTCTCGTCCACCAGGGCGTGGAGGACGGTCTGAATGGCCTCGGAGTGGGTGGGCATGGCCACGTCCTTGTCCTTGATGGGCTCCTTGCCGGCGGGCTTATAGGTAAACTTGCCGTCGATGCCGATGCGCTCGCACAGGCCCTTGGCCAGCACCTCCTGCGTGTCGGGGTTGAGCAGCTGGTACTTCAGAGAAGAACTGCCCGCATTGATGACCAAAATGTTCATGGGACTCAATCTCCTTTTCCTTAACCAAAATTCAATGGCCGGACTTGCCTCCGGCGTCCGAAATGTAGTAAACTGAACCTCAGCCGGACGCCGCGGCTGTCAGTTTTATTGTACCGCGTTTCCCCGGTCAGGACAACCACTTTCGGGAAAAAAGTTTCCCTTTTCCCGCCTTCAGGAGGACGCCCCATGAAAATTGCCGGGATCATCGCCGAATATAACCCCTTTCACACAGGCCACGCCTATCAGATCGCCCGCACCAGGGCCGCCCTGGGGGAGGAGTGCGCCGTGCTGGCCGTGATGAGCGGCAACTGGGTGCAGGGCGGCCGGCCCGCCGTTCTGGACAAGTGGACCAGGACCCGGCTGGCGCTGCTGGGGGGCGCGGACCTGGTGCTGGAGCTGCCCACGGTGTGGGCGGCGTCCTCGGCGGAGTCCTTTGCCCGGGGCGCCGCCGGCCTGCTGGAGGCCTCCGGCGCGGCGGACGTCCTCTCCTTCGGCAGCGAGTGCGGAGAGGCCGGCCGCCTCCAGCAGCTGGCCGCCTGTCTGGACAGCCCCTCCTATGAGACGGAGATCCGCCGCCTGGCGGACGGCGGCCGCCCCTTCGCCGCCGCCCGGCAGCAGGCGGTGCAAAACCTGCTGGGGGAGGAGCTCTCCAGCCTGCTGTCCGCCCCCAACAACAACCTGGGGGTGGAGTACATCCGCGCCCTGAACGCCCTGAAGAGCGCCATCTCCCCCATGACCGTCCGCCGGGAGGGGGCGCGACACGACGCGCTGCTGGCGGAAGACGCCTCCCCCTTGGCTGTAGGGGCGGCCTCTGGCCGCCCGCAGGTTGAAACGAAGCCGGACAGGCGGCCAGAGGCCGCCCCTGGACCGAAGTTTCTTTCCGCCACCCAACTCCGGCTGTTTTTGGAGCGGGAGGACTGGGCGGCTCTGGAGCCCTATCTCCCGGAGGGGGGAGTGGAGGCGCTGCGGGCGGGCTGGAACGGCTTTCCCAGCCTGACGCGGGTGGAGCGGGGCATTTTGGCCAAACTGCGCGCCTGGACGGCGGAGGACTGGGCGAAGCTTCCGGACAGCGGGGCGGCGGAGGGCCTCGCCCAGCGGCTGGAGCGCTCCGGGCGCTTCAGCCGCTCCCTGGGGGAGTTTTTCGCCCTGGCCAAGAGCAAGCGCTGGACCCACGCCCGCCTGCGGCGGCTGCTGGTGTGGGCCTATCTGGATCTGACTCTGGCGGACCGGCCTGACGTCCCACCCTACCTGCGGGTGCTGGGCTTCACACAGCGGGGACAGCTTGTGCTGCGGGAGATGAAGGGCCGCGCCGCCCTGCCCATCCTCACCAAGCCCGCCCACGCCCACCACCTGGACGAGACCGGGCGGCGGCTGTTTGAGCTGGAGGCCCGGTGCACCGACCTGTACGACCTGTGCCTGGAGCACATCCCCATCCCTGGACAGGAGTGGACCACAAGTCCGGTCCGGCTGTAACTCCTCCTAAAATATACCCGGCTGAAAGGAGTCCCCATGCGACGTATTACCCCCAGACAAATCCTGCTTTCCGCTCTGTTTATCCTGCCGGCCCTGCTGATTCTGTTATTTGAGGCGCTGAAAGGGCAAAAATCCCTGATGGACGGCTGGGTGTCCGGCTTCATGGCCCCGGCGGAGCAGTATTTGGGCAGGCTTTGGTCCGCGTTTCCCGGTTTCTCCGCGGCGGAGGCGCTCACCGCCTTGTTTTTGACCAGCAGCGCTGCCGGCCTGATCTGGACGGCGGTGCGTTTTGTCCGGAACCGAAACTGGCGGGAGCTGGCCCGGCGCCTGGCGGCCTTCGGGGCCGTTCTCCTGTGGATCTGGGCGGGGGTGTGCTGGATGTGGAACGCCGCCTACCATACCTCCAGCTTCCAGGAGAAGAGCGGCCTGGGCACAGAGCCCTACTCCGTGGAGAAGCTGGCCCAGGTCACGGCCCTCTTCGCCCAAAAGGCGGCGGAGTACTCCACTCAGGTGGAGCGGGACGGGGACGGCCTGTTTGCCGAGGACCGGGAGAGCATCTTCTCCCAGGGCCCCTCGGTCTATGACAACCTGAAGGAAGAGTTCCCCTTTCTGAAGGTGGAGGTCCCGGAAATAGAGGGCGATGTAGGTACCCCCAGAGCCAAACCCCTCTTTTTCTCCCGGCTCCAGAGTATGCTGGGCTTTACCGGGGTGTATTTCCCCTTCACCGGGGAGGCCAATGTGAATGTGGACGCCCCCCTCTGCCTTCTCCCCGCCACCATCGCCCACGAGATGGCCCACCAGCGCATGATTGCCTCAGAGCAGGAGGCCAATTTTGTGGGCATCGCCGCCGCCGTGTCCAGCGGGGACCCGGTCTACCAGTACTCCGGCTATCTCAAGGGCCTCATCCATCTGTGCAACGCCCTCTATCCGGCGGACGGCGAGGCCTGGAACGCCATTGTCCAGACCTGCTTCACCCAGGAGCTGGCCAACGACTGGAACGCCAACAACGCCTACTGGGCCCGGCTGTCCTCCCCGGCGGAGGAGACCGCGGAGCGGGTGTACGACTCCTTCCTGAAGGGCAACGGCCAGGAGATGGGAATCCGGTCCTACGGGGCCTGCGTGGACCTGCTGGTGGCCTACTTCGGAAAAAGATAAAAAGCCGGGAGCGCAGCGCGCTCCCGGCTGGGAACAGGGTACGGTTATACGCCCAGTTTTTCGGCGACAAAGTCGTCCACACAGGCCAGGGCGTTGTCCAGCTTGGACACGTCGGAGCCGCCGCCCATGGCGCTGTCGGGCTTGCCGCCGCCCTTGCCGCCGCACACGGCGGTGACGGCCTTGATGATCTCGCCGGCCTTCAGGCCGCGGGCCACGGCCTCCTTGCCGCACACAGCCAGGAAGGTGAGCTTCTCCCCCTGGGCGGCGGCCAGCACGCCCACCATATCGGGGGCCTTGTCCCGGAGCAGGTCGCCCATCTGGCGCAGCCGGTTGGCGTCCGCGTCGGGCACGGTGGCGGTGAGCACCTTCAGCCCGCCCACGGTGTGGGCGCCGAACAGGATGCGCTCGGCCTCGCCGGCGGACTCCCTGGCCTTGAAGCGCTCCACCGCCTGGTGGAGCTGCCTGAGCTCCTGCATGGCCTGCTCCGCCTTCTCCCGCAGCTCGCCGGGCTTGGCCTTCAGGGCGGCGGCGGCCTGGAAGAGCAGCTCCTGGTTGCGGTTCATCACCTCCAGGGATTTAAGGCCCGTGGTGGCCTCAATGCGGCGCACGCCGCTGGCCACGGAGAACTCGCTGTTGATGTGGAAGACGCCCACCTTGGCGGTGTTGTCCACATGGGTGCCGCCGCACAGCTCCATGGAGAAGCCGTCGCCCATCTCCACCACCCGGACGGTGTCGCCGTACTTCTCGCCGAAGAGGGCGGTGGCCCCCTTCTCCCGGGCGGCGTCGATGGACATCTCCTCGGTCTTCACATCCCAGCCGTCCAGCACCCAGCGGTTCACCGCCTCGCTGACCTGGCTGAGCTCCTCCGGGGTCATGGCGGAGAAGTGGGTGAAGTCGAAGCGCAGGTAGTCGGGCTCCACCAGGGAGCCGGCCTGGTGGACATGGTCCCCCAGCGTGGCCCGCAGGGCGGCCTGGAGGATGTGGGTGGCGGAGTGGGCCCGGCGGATGGCCTGGCGGCGCTCCGGGTCGATGTGGGCCCGGACGGTATCCCCCACCTTCAGGGCGCCCTCCTCCAGCTTGCCGTAGTGCATATACTTGCCGCCCTTGTTCTTCTGCACGTCGGTGACGCTGAACAGGCAGCCGTCCTCCCCGCTGCGGGCCAGGAAGCCGTGGTCGGCCACCTGTCCGCCCATCTCGGCGTAGAAGGGGGTCTTGTCCAGCACCACGATGCCCTCCACGCCAGGCATGAGCGCCTCGGCCTGCTCGTTCTCCACCACCAGGGCCACCACCCTGGCGTCCATCACGGCCCCGGTGTCATAGCCCACGAACTGGGTCTCAGGCACATCCTTGCCGAACTCCACGCCGGCCCAGCCCAGGTCGCCCAGGGCCTCCCGTGCCTTCCGGGCCCGCTGGCGCTGCTCCTCCATGAGGGTATGGAAGGCCTTCTCGTCCAGGGTCATGCCCTGCTCCTCCACCATCTCCACCGTCAGGTCCACGGGGAAGCCGTAGGTGTCATAGAGCTTGAAGGCGTCCGCCCCGGAGAAGGTCTTCTCCCCCTTGGCCTGGTGCTGGGCGAGCATGTCCCCGAAGATCTTCAGGCCGCCGTCGATGGTCTTGGCGAAGTTCTCCTCCTCCACCCGGATGACCTTGGTGATATAGTCCTGGCGCTCCCGCAGTTCGGGGTAGTGGCCCTCATTCTCATGGATGACGGTGTCGCATACCTGGTACAGGAAGGGCTCGTTGACCCCCAGCAGCTTGCCGTGGCGGGCGGCCCGGCGCAGCAGCCGGCGCAGCACATAGCCCCGGCCCTCGTTGGAGGGCAGCACGCCGTCGCAGATCATGAACGTGGCGGAGCGGATGTGGTCGGTGATAACCCGCAGGGACACGTCCACGGCGTGGCTCTGGCCGTAGGAGGCTCCGGTGAGCTCCGTCACCTTGTGGGTGATGTTCATGACGGTGTCCACGTCGAACAGGGAGGGGACCTTCTGGCACACGCAGGCCAGGCGCTCCAGGCCCATGCCGGTGTCGATGTTCTTCTGCTTCAGCTCGGCATAGTGGCCCTCTCCGTCGTTGTCGAACTGAGAGAACACCACGTTCCACACCTCAATATACCGGTCGCAGTCGCACCCCACGGTGCAGCCCGGCTTGCCGCAGCCCCACTCAGGGCCCCGGTCGTAGTAGATCTCAGAGCAGGGACCGCAGGGGCCGGAGCCGTGCTCCCAGAAGTTGTCCTCCTTGCCGAACTTGAAGATGCGCCCGGCGGGGATGCCGATCTCCTCGTTCCAGATGCGGAAGGCCTCGTCGTCGGCGGGGGTGGTCTCGTTGCCGGCAAAGACGGAGGGATACAGGCGGCTGGGGTCCAGGCCCACCCACTCCGGGGAGGTCAAAAACTCCCAGGCCCAGTGGATGGCCTCGGTCTTGAAGTAATCCCCAAAGGAGAAGTTGCCCAGCATCTCAAAGTAGGTGCCGTGGCGGGCGGTCTTGCCGATGTTCTCAATATCGCCGGTGCGGATGCACTTCTGGCAGGTGGTCACACGGCGGCGGGGGGGCTCCTGCTCCCCGGTAAACCAGGGCTTCATGGGGGCCATGCCGGAGTTAATCAGCAGCAGAGACGCGTCGTTCTGGGGAATCAGGGAAAAACTGGGCAGGCGCAGGTGTCCCTTGCTCTCAAAAAATTTCAGGAACATCTCCCGCAGCTCGTTCAGTCCATAGGGTTTCGGGTCAAACATGATGGGTTTCCTCCTCGTTATGATTGGTTTTCTTCTCTCTTGTAGGGGCGCACATTGTGCGCCTTTTTTGCCAGAGCCGGTCTGGGCGACGCGGGCGCACGCTGTGCGCCCCTACGGATTTTCCCGCCGGTCAATCACCCGCCGAACAGGCCGGTGACATTGTCCACCAGGTTGCTGAAGCTCCATTCGGAGACATCCAGCCCGGCGGACAGGCCGATGAGCTCCATATCCGGGTCAAAGGCGGCGTTCAGCAGCACGTCCTCCTCGGAGAACTTCAGCTGAAACCGGGCGATGCCGTGCTCCTCCCCCTGGGCGCTGCCCACCGTATCGGAGGCCTCGATCTCCTCATAGCTCCCGGCCTCCTGGAACACCGGCTCCACCAGCCCCCGGACGTCCTCCTCTGTCAGGCCCGCCCGGATGTCCTCCCGAAATTCCTGGTACACCGCCTGGTACTCCCCGGCCAAAATCTGGTCCAGGACGGCCTCCCCGGCGGACAGGACGGCCTCCTCCTCCATGGAGGCGGGCAGGGGCTCCTCCTCCTGCCCGGAGCAGCCCGCCAGCAGCAGGGCGCACAGGGCCGGAAGGGCCAGCTTCCAAAGCTTTTTCATGTCTCCTCCTCCACCATCAGCTCGGACACGGCGTACAGCGCCGCCCGTCCGGCCAGAATGACCCGGTCTCCCTCCAGGCGGCAGTACAGGGTACCCCCTCTGGGCGAGGCCTGCCGGGCCACCAGCTCCGTTTTCCCCAGCTTCTGGGCCCAGTAGGGCACGATATGGCAGTGCCCGGAGCCGCACACCGGGTCCTCCGGCAGCCCCATCTTGGGGGCGAAGGTCCGGGAGACGCAGTCATACTCCGTGCCCGTCCCCGGCGCCGTCACCTGCATCAGCGCCCCCTTGAGGGCCTTGACCTGCTCCAGGTCGGGCTTCATCTCCAGCACGGTCTTGGGGTCGTCAAAGACGCACAGCAGGTCCCTGGCCCGCCAGACCTCCCGCGGCCGGGCGCCCAGGGCCTGGGTGATGGCCTCCGTCACCTCCAGCTTCTTCAGGGTATAGGCGGGAAAATCCATGCTCAGCAGCTCCCCCTCCCGCTTTACCGTCAGAAGGCCGCTGAGGGTCTGAAAGCGCAGCTCCTCCGCCGCCGGGTCCACAAACCGGATGATGGCATAGGCCGCGGCCAGCGTGGCATGACCGCACAGGTCGATCTCCCCCTCCGGGGTAAACCAGCGCAGCCGCCAGTCCTCCCCCTCCCGGACGGCAAAGGCCGTCTCCGGCAGGTTGTTCTCCCGGGTGATGTCCATCATCCGCTCCAGGCTGGGCCAGCGCTCCGGCAGGCAGACCGCCGCCGGGTTGCCCTCAAAGGCCCGGCCGGCAAAGGCGTCCACCACATACTGTTTCAAATGTTTCAACCTCCTCACAAAAAACGCCCCTGAGCCCAGCCTCTCTTCAAGGCCGGGCCCAGGGGCGAAAGAATGCTCTTCCACGGTACCACCCCGGTGATTCCCTCTGCGGGAACCGCTCTTCCAGTCCATGTAACGGGGACAGGCCGTCCTGGTCCTCCCAGGCCGCTCCGGAGCGGCCTGCGTCCGGGGGTCTGGCTGAGGGCTCTCACCGTCCCCTCTCGCTGACAGCCGCCGCCGGCGCTTCTCTCCATCGCTGCGTTTTGCAGAGCTATTTTATCACAGTCTGCCCGCTTGTCAAGTTTTTTCCGAAAAAGCGCGCATTGACCAACGGAGGCGGGACTGGTATGATGATAATGCTGCCGGCCATTCAGACAGTTTTCAGTATCTCCCTGTATAATGGCCATCAAAATCACGGAAAGCGAGGCGCGGCAATGCGGATTTTAATTGTAGAGGACGAGGTGCGTCTGGCGGAGACCCTGCGGCAGCTGATGGAGGACCAGCGCTATCAGGTGGACGCCGTCTACGACGGGGCGGACGGCGTGGACTATGGCCTGACGGGCCAGTACGACCTGATTATTTTGGACGTGATGCTCCCCAAGGTGGACGGATTCCAGGCCGCCCGGCAGCTTCGGGCGGCCCATGTGTCCACCCCCATTCTGATGCTCACGGCGCGGGACGAGGTAAGCGACAAAATCAGCGGGCTGGACTGCGGCGCGGACGACTACATGACCAAGCCCTTTGACAGCGGCGAGCTGATGGCGCGGGTCCGGGCTCTCACCCGGCGGCAGGGCGAGGTGCTCAGCGACGTCCTCACCGCCGCCGGCCTGAGTCTGGACTGCACCTCCCGCCTTCTGTCCGCCGGGAGCCGGTCGGTCCGCCTGGGCTTCAAAGAGTTCGAGGTGCTGCGCCTGCTGATGGTCAACAGCGGAAATGTGGTGACAAAGGAGACCCTGATCTCCAAAATCTGGGGGCTGGACTCCGAGGCGGAGGACAACAACGTGGAGGTCTACATCTCCTTCCTGCGCAAGAAGCTGAACTATCTCAACAGCCAGGCGGCCATCTCCACCGTGCGGAAGGTGGGCTATTTCCTGGATTCCGCCCCAAAAGCGCCCTGACATCGATTTTTCAGATTTTTCAAAGGAGGCGTTCCCATGCTGCGCCGTCTGCGGCTGAAGTTTATTCTGACCAACATGCTGCTGGTGACGCTGGTGCTGCTGGCCGTGTTCGGCGCGCTGATGTTCTCCACCGCCCGGCAGCTGGAGCTGGAGAGCGCCGCCGTCATGTCTCTGGCTCTGCGGGAGGACGGCGTCCCCCAGCAGTTTGAATTCCGGGCGGCGGAACGCGGCCGGGAACGGGAGTGGCAGTGGGCCATTCCGGTGTTCTGCGTCACGGTGGAGAACACCGGCGCCTTCTCTCTGGAGGAGGGGAGCCGGGTGAAGGTCTCCCCGGAGGTGCTGGACCAGGCCGTGGCGCTGGCGCTGGCCGCGCCGGACTCCTATGGATGCCTGAGCAGCCTGGACCTGCGCTTTCAGCGGGACGACCTGGGCGGCGGGCGGACCCGCATCGCCTTCTCCGATCTGAGCTGGGAGCGGGCCTCCCTCACCCGCCTGATGCTCAACTCCCTGCTCATCGGCGCGGCCGCCCTGGCCGTCTTTCTGGCCATCAGCGTGTTTTTAGCGCGGGTATCTCTCAAGCCGGTGGAACGGACCTGGACCCAGCAGCGGCAGTTTGTGGCCGACGCCTCCCACGAGCTGAAGACTCCGCTGACCGTCATTCTGGCCAATATCGGCATCATCAGCGCCCACCCCGCCAGCTCCGTGGCCTCCCAGCAGAAGTGGCTGGGCTATATCCAGGAGGAGGCCCAGCGGATGCGGGAGCTGGTGGAGGACATGCTCTTCTTGGCCAAGCACGACGGGGCGGAGCGGCCCAAGGACTCCCGGACGGTGAACTTCAGCGACCTGGCCACCGGCTGCGTGCTGCGCTTTGAGTCCGTGGCCTTCGAGCGGCAGGTGACGCTGGCCAGCGGACTGGAGCCGGACCTGTACGTCTCCGGCGAGCCGGACAGCCTGGAGCGCCTGGTGATGCTTCTGCTGGACAACGCCGTCAAATATGCCGGAGAGGGCGGCCAGGTTGACGTCTTCCTGTCCCGGCGGCAGGAGCGCGCCGTCCTCACCGTCCGAAACACCGGCGCGCCCATCCCGCCCCAGCACCTGGAGCACCTGTTTGAGCGCTTCTACCGGGCGGACGGCTCCCGGAGCCGGAAGGAGGGGGGCTACGGCCTGGGGCTGGCCATCGCCCAGACTATCGTCCAGTCCCACCGGGGCCAGATTGACGTCCGCAGCAGCCGGGAGGAGGGCACCGTCTTTACCGTCTGCCTCCCCTGCGTCCGGAGCTGAACCCCGTCACGCCGCCGGCGGCAGGTCGCACAGCCGCCCCTGAAATACCGGGCGGAGCTGCGCAATGCGGCAGAAGTCCGCCGGCCGGACCAGCGCCGGATGCTTTCCCAGCTCCACCGCGCCGCTGTCCTCCAGGAGGCAGGCGGCAAACTGCGAACAGAAATAGCGGTTCTCTCTGGGCAGCGGATAATTGAAGCAGCAGCACAGCGCCCCCAGAAGATTATACCGGTACCGCTCCCGCCTGGCATACATGTCTCCCAGGCGCCGGCGCAGGCGGCGGTACGCCGCGTCCGTCACCTTCAGCTCATAGAGGCAGCAGGGGATCTCCCCCCGCCCGGCCTGTCCGCCTATCTCCTCCCGCACCAGCCCGGCGGGGAGCGCAAAGGCCGCGTACTTCCGCGCAAAGCTGTAAAACGGACCGCCGGGGCCGTCCAGCCCAATGGACGCGTGGGTATAGCGGTCCCCCGTCGCCAGATGGATCAGCCGGGAAAAACAGGTCCCCGACCGGGTCAGCAGAATGTAGATTGTTCGTTCCTGAGCCGCCATAGCGCCTTCCCCCTTTTTTGAAAACAAGCATACCAGCAGAACTATAAGAGGGCCTGAAGAAGGCATTAAGATTTTTATAAAATTGCCGGAAAAACCGCTCCAGAAAAAAGTGAAAAAACTGTTGACAGCTGGGGACAAGTGTGGTAACATATACCTCGCGCTAAGGAAGAGCGCATTTCACCTCCGCGCGAGTGGTGGAATTGGTAGACTCGCTGGCTTCAGGTGCCAGTGCTCGCAAGGGCGTGCGGGTTCGACTCCCGCCTCGCGCACCATCGGAGTATCCGACCCGGATACTCCGATTTTTCTTTTTCTCCGGCCCAGGCCGGCTTTCCACCCAAAACAACAGGCCGAGGTGCAATCATAACCATGAGTTTTTTCCGCTGCCCCCTGTGCGCCGCCCCGCTGACGCGGAGCGAACGCGTCTACTCCTGCCCCGGCGGCCACAGCTTCGACCGGGCCGCCGCCGGATATGTCCACCTGCTCCCCGCCAACCAGAAGCACTCCAAAAATCCAGGGGACGACAAGGCCATGGTGTCCGCCCGGTCCGCCTTTCTGGACCGCGGGTACTACGCCCCCCTCCGGGAAACCCTGTGCGCCCTGGCCCTGCGGGATACGGCGGACCTGCCTGCCCCCGCCCTGCTGGACAGCGGCTGCGGAGAGGGATATTATACCGCCGGTCTCTCTCACGCCCTGATTCAGGCGGGCCGCGCCCCGGAGACCGCCGGCGTGGACCTGTCCAAATTTGCCCTGCGCCGGGCGGCCAAACGCCTGCCGGAGGGGGAATTCGCCGTGGCCTCCGTATACCGCCTGCCTGTCCCGGACCGGCGGGCCCATCTGCTCACCGACGTGTTCTCCCCCCTGTGCCCGGAGGAGTTCGCCCGCGTCACCGCGCCCGGCGGGTTTTTCTACTATGTGGTTCCCTCCGCCCGGCACCTGTGGGGCATGAAAGAGGTCCTCTACCGCCGCCCCTATGAAAACGCCGTCCGCCGGGAAAACTACCCCGGCTTCACCTGGCTGGAGGCCGTTCCCCTGCGGTACTCCATCCATCTGGACCGCCCGGAGGATATTATGGCCCTGCTGGGCATGACTCCCTACGCCTGGAAGACGCCCAGAGACGGGGTGGAGCGCCTGGCCGCCCTGAACGCCCTGGACACAGAAGTGGGCTTTGACATCCATGTATACCGGAGGCTGTAACCCCCTTCCGTTGGACATAAAAACGCTCCCTTTCGTCGGATAAAGGGAGCGTTTTTATTGCACTTCTTGTTCCAGCTCTTCGAAAAATGGACGGTCAAAAAATTCCGAAAGGGTAACGTCCAATCCGTCGCACAGCTTTTTGACGGTGGATACTGTGGCGCTCCGATTGCGGCCGCTGACAATATTGTTCAGCGTGGACTGAGAAATCCCGCAGAGCATAGCGCACTTATTCAGAGAAATCCCCCGTTGGTCCAAAAGTTCATAGATGCGCTGTATGAGGGCCTCCTGAAGCGTCACAGAATCACCTCCTGTTTCTCCATAGCATATCTTTTCAGCCTTGAAAAGATTACCTCTTTTGAGTTAAAACAACTCAAAAGGGGTAAGAGAAGCTAATCTTATTTGACGTCCATGTATACCGGAGGCTGTAGCTCTCTGAATACAAACAGGCTCCCTCCCAGGGGCGGGCCTCTAATAATTTCTGCCTTCTCTGCATATTGTGGCAGGAAGGCGGTGATGCGGATGTCTTATCTGGCGCGTGGGGCGGATTTTTTGTGGAACCCCTGGCTGCTGGGACTGTTTCTGTTTACCGGCGGGGTTTTGACGGTGGGGAGCGGCTTTTTCCCCTTCCGGCATTTCGGCCTCTGGTGGCGGGAGACGGCGGGGCGCCTATGGAGCCCCCAGGCGGCAGGGCGCGGGGGGCTGTCCCCCTTCCAGGCGGTAGCCACGGCGCTGGGCTCCACCATCGGCACGGGGAGCGTGGCCGGGGTGGCGGCGGCTATTTACTTCGGGGGACCGGGGGCAGTGTTCTGGATGTGGTTGACGGCCCTTCTGGGCATGTCCACCAGCTGTGTGGAAAAGCTGCTGGCGGTCCAATACCAAAGGCCCGCCCCCGGCGGCCGTCAGGGCGGGCCTATGTTCTATCTCCGGGACGGGCTCCACGCCCCCGGACTGGCGGCGTGGTTCTCCCTGGCCTGCCTCCCCGCCGCGCTGGCGGGGGGCAACCTGGTTCAGGCGGGGTCCATCGCCTCCGCTCTGGAGGGACTGCTGGGCTGGGACCGGCTTTGGGTGGGGCTGGGCACCGCTCTGCTGGCGGGGGCGGCGCTGCTGGGGGGCATGGGCCGGGTGGCCAGGGTCTCGGAGCGGCTGGCGCCGCTGATGGCCCTTCTGTACCTGGGGAGCGGCGGGCTGGTGCTGCTGCTCCGGGCGGAGGCCCTGCCCGGCGCGCTGGCGCTGATTTTCTCCTGCGCCTGGAATCCGGACGCCGCCCTTGGAGGCGGGGGCGGGTACGCCCTCTCCGCCGCCCTGCGGTACGGGGTGGCGCGGGGGGTGTTCACCAACGCGGCGGGGCTGGGGGCCTCCGCCATGGCCCACGGGGCCGTCCGGACAGACAGCCCCGCCCGGCAGGGCATGTGGGGTATTTTTGAGGTGTTCGTCTCCACCCTTCTGGTGTGTACTGTCACCGCCCTGGTGATTTTGGTCAGCGGCGTATACGACCCGGAGACGGCCCTGCGTCAGATTCAGAGCGGGAACGTCCCGGACGCCGCCCTGGGGGTTCCCCTGGCGGAGCGGGCCTTCTCCGCCGTCCTGGGTCCGGCGGGGGCGTGGGCGGCAGCCCTGAGCCTGGTGCTGTTCGCCTTCTCCTCCATTTTGGGCTGGAGCTGCTACGGCTGGCAGAGCCTGTGCTTTCTCACCGGCGGGACGCGGTTCCGCCGGGCGTATCTGTCGGTGTTTTTGGGCGGGACGGTTCTGGGGGCGGTCTCCGACGTCTCCGCCCTGTGGGAGCTGACGGACCTGTGCACCGCCCTGATGGCGCTGCCCAATCTCCCCGCCCTGCTGCTGCTGGCCCCCCAGGCCCTGTCCTGTCTCAGGACTTGGGCCGCACCTCCATCCGGTGCAGGCGGCCGTAGACCTCTTCCCGCTCCTCCCCGCCGGAGAAGGTGACGGTGAGCACATACAGGGTGTCCCCCGCCTTCACCTCCCCCAGGAGCTGGCACAGGGGCTCGTCCGGCTCCGCCTTGTTGGGAATCTCCTTCCAGCCCCAGCGGGCCTGTCCTCCGGTCAGGTCCGCTGTCTCTATGTCCTTCAGGCCGGAAAAATCCGCGTTCCACTCCGCCGGGCCGGTCTGGCTGCGGAAGCCGCTCACCCGCCAGATGGGGCCGCCCCCCTCCTCGTCAATCCAAATGCAGCCGGGGCGGCCCTTTCCGCCGTCGTCCCACTCATAGCGGTACACGCCGGGGAGGGGGAACCACAGGGCGTCAAAGCACTGGAGCACCTCCCTTTTCCGATAGCCGGGGGCAAACTCCTCCTCCAGCTCCGGGGCGTCCTCCGGAATCTGAAAGTCCTGTCCGTCCAGAATGCACACCTCCCGGTAGGCGGAGACGGGCAGGGGCAGGGCGGGGTCCAGCTGATGGGCGCGCTCCAGAGAGGTCAGAATAAACCGGTTCATCTGCTCGTCGTCATAGCTGCGGTCCGAGGGGGCGAAGCAGCACTCCTCCCACAGCCGCTTCAGGGCGCAGTTGCGGTGATAGACCGCGTCCCGCCCGGCGTTGGGCCACAGAAACAGGCGCTGGCCCAGGTCCGGGTCCGCCCTGTGTTCCTCCAGCCACCCCCCGGAGAAGCGCCCCACCGGGGCATAGGCCGTGCCGGGGACCTCCTCCGGCAGGTACTCCTCCGGGTCCCAAAACAGGGGGGCGCTCTTCTGAGACTGGCGCATCCGGGCCAGCGCCCCGTCCACCTCCTCCACCAGCCAGGGGGCGAAGGACTCCCGGACCAGGCGGCCGAAGTCCCGGTGCTCCCAGTAGCCGGTGCGGTCCTCCACCTGAAGCTCCTTCAGCTCCTTTCCCAGGCCGTCCAGGAATTCCGCCGCGGCCAGGTGCAGGCCGGGGCCCGCCGGCGTGGTGTTGCAGCCGCCGGAGATCCTCCAGCCGCCGAAGAGCCCGCCCTCTCTGGCCCAGCCCAGATCCAGGTACCCCGCGGGGGAGAGCACTACCCGCATCCCGTCCTTCCAGGCGCCGATTTTGCACCCCTGCTGCTGGGCCAGGCGCTGGACCGCCCGAATCAGATTGTCCCGGTTCCGGACCTTGGCGCGAAATGTCAGTTCCAATTGCATGGCTGTTCTCTCCCTCTCTCAACAGCACTGGAGCACCAGCCAGCTCCGGTCAAACCGCCGGGCCAGCAGGTCCTCTTTGCGGATGTAAAAATAGATCCGGCCGCAGTCGCCGAACATCAGCTCAAAGTCCCCGGACTCCACCGTGTCCAGCTGAAACAGCAGCCGCCACTCCTCCACGCTGGAGAAGCGCAGGGCGTCCCGCTCCTCCTTGGGGATGTTGTCCCAGGTCCCGCCCAGATAGTAGCCTCTGGAGACCAGCTCGCACTCCAGGGTCATGTTGTTCTGGATGATGTCCGGCCAGCCCAGCAGCTGGGAGCGGACCTCCGGGTAAGGAAAGCCGGCCTCCCGCCGGGCCTGGTCGAAGATCCGGTAGTCGTTGTCCGTCCAGTCATAGCCCAGCGCCAGGCAGGCGTCCAGAAAGTCCGGGGCGTCGCGCCCCGGCGACAGCTCCGCCGCCAGCTCCGGCAGGCGGAACTCCGGCGGCAGGTCCTGGGGAAACTCCGCCGGGGACAGGTCCTCCCCCTCAAACCAGTACACCCGGGCGCAGCCGGCGTCCCTGGGGTCAAAGCCCCACTTCATGCTGTCCAGCTCATAGAAGAAGGACAGCAGGCCCCGCCGGGGCAGCAGGCCCTCCGGGTCCAGACCGGCCAGCCGGGCGCAGTCAAACTGGGCCAGAAAGGCCAGCGGCCGGGGCTTGACGGCCGGGTCGTCATAAGTATCCGTGCAGAAATACGGCCAGGAAAAACCAGCGGGCACATCCGGCCGGCCGCCGAAGCGGCTTCTCCCCGCCGGCGGGGCGGTTTCTCCCTCCGGGGCGAAGCGGACGTCAATCCGCCCCCGGCTGAGAGAGGCAATCTCCTGCTTCCAATCCATGGGCAGTCTCCTTTCCGGGCAGATTTGCTCTGTTTCACCATCCTACCACAGACCTCCGCCGCCGGTCAAACCGGGGGGCTTCTTTTTCCCCGCCGCCGTCCCCGATTGCCTGTAGAATTTTGGCGCATTTTTTGCATTTTGCAGCATTTTCACCAAAAATTTTGCATAATTTCCTTCAAGACCATCTTTTTCTCCCGGCGCATATTCAAATAATTCGGCAAAGTGTCCAATAGCTTTCCATTCCCGCATTTAGTATGATGATATTCTGAGGAAGATTCCGCCCTGTTTGGGCGTTGATGAGGAAAGATGAGGTGTAAAACAACAATGTCCAACGGAATTTCTATGGACCGTGTGGAGGAGATTATCGACTCCTACGGCTGCCAGCGCCACCACCTGATTGCCATCATGCAGGATATTCAAAACGAGTACAAGTACCTCAGTCCGGAGGTGCTGGAGCGCATCGCCCACAAGCTGAACATCGGCGTGGCCAAGGTGTACAGCGTGGCCACCTTCTATGAGAACTTCTCCCTGGAGGCCAAGGGGAAGTACATCATCAAGGTGTGCGACGGCACGGCCTGCCATGTGCGCAAGTCCCAGCCCATCTATAACGCCATCCGGGAGTACCTGGGCCTGGAGGGGAAGCAGAAGACCTCCGCCGACACCCTGTTCACCCTGGAGACGGTGGCCTGTCTGGGGGCCTGCGGCCTGGCCCCGGTCGTCACCATCAACGACCAGGTCCACTCAAAAATGACTCCTGAGCTGGCCATCGAGCTGCTGGAGTCCCTGCGAAAGGAGGAGGCCCAATGACAATGACCCGCGAGCAGTTTAAGGTCCGCCAGCTTAAGGACAAGCGGGCCCTGTCCGCCCAGACGCGGCAGGTGCTCATCTGCGCCGGCACCGGCTGCATTGCCGGCGGCTCCCTGCATATCTACGACTATATGAAGACGGCCTGCCAGGAGCGGGGCATTGCCGTCCGGGTGGGCCTGCTCCACGAGGACGGCCAGGTGGAGACCCCCGCCTCCGGGAAGGAGCTTCAGCTGAAGAAGAGCGGCTGTCACGGCTTCTGCGAGATGGGCCCCCTGCTCCAGATTGAGCCGGAGGGCATTCTGTATACCCACGTTCAGCTCTCCGACTGCGACGAGATCATTGAAAAGACCCTCCTGGGCGGCGAGGTAATTGAGCGCCTGCTCTATCAGCTGGACGGCGTCACCTACACCAAGCACCAGGACATCCCCTTCTATAAAAAGCAGCACCGGGTGGTGCTGGAGAACTGCGGCGCCACCGACGCCGAGGATATCGACGAGTACATCGCCCGGGACGGCTACTCCGCCTTTGAGAAGGCCCTGTTCGAGATGACCGGCGAGGAGATCTGCAAGGAGATCTCCGACTCCGGCCTGCGGGGCCGGGGGGGCGGCGGCTTCCCCGCCGGCCGCAAGTGGGAGAGCGTGCGGAAACAGCCCCCCGGCAAGAAATATGTGGTGTGCAACGGCGACGAGGGCGACCCCGGCGCGTTCATGGACCGGTCCATCATGGAGGGCAACCCCCACTCCATCATCG
>CALXGC010000044.1 GCA_944387755.1 uncultured Oscillospiraceae bacterium
CCAGCTCGGGCTGGCCGTCGTCAGAGGGGAAGGCCATGGCGAAGGGGGTGAACTGGGTCTGCTCGGCGTACTGGGTGTAGTTGGAGTAGTTCCAGCAGAAGGTCACCGCGCAGGTCTGGTTGGCGAAGGCCTGGAGCTCGTCAGCGGCAGCGAAGCTGGCGTTGGCGGACAGGGACTTGTTGTCCACCATGTCCTGGAGCAGGGTCAGGGCCTTCACGTTGTTGGCGCTGTTGATGTTGTAGGAGGTGCCGTCGTCATTGACGAAGTAGTCGGAGTACAGGTTGTTCACCAGAGCGCGGGTGCCCTGGTCGCCGCCCTGGGCGCCGCAGTAGATGATGCCGGGGGTGGCCACGTTGATGGTGCCGGCGGCAGCCGCGTCCCGGATGGCCTCCATGGCCTTCACGAAGTCGTCGGTGGTCCAGGTGCGGGTCTCCTCGTCGATGTACTGCAGGGCGCCGGCGGCCTCAAAGGCCTCGTAGTTGATGGCCATGCAGTGGGCGGCCGCGCTCAGGGGGTACATGTAGTAGGTGCCGTCCAGCTGGGACACGGAGGAGATGCCCTCGGCGATGTCGGAGCCGCCGGCCTCCCACAGGTCGGACAGGTCCACCATCAGGCCCTCCCGGGCGTAGTTGCCCACGATGCGCTCGGGGCCCTCAAAGATCACGTCGGGGGCGTTGCCGGAGCTGATGGAGCTGCTGAGGGCGGCGTCGCCGTCCTGGTAGTTGATGGCGTTGACGGTCACGTCGATGCCGGGGTTGGCCTCCTTAAAGGCCGCGATGATGCTGTCCCAGGAGGACGACTCGGTAAAGCCGCCGATGTTGAAGGACGTAACGGTGATGGACACGTTGCCGTCGCCGTCGCCGGATCCGGTCTCGCCGCCGCCGGCGGGGGTCTCGGAGCTGCCCTGAGTGCCGCCGCCACAGGCCGCCAGGCCCAGGGTCATGCCAGCCGCCAGGAGCAGTGCAAGGATGCGCTTTTTCATTTCTGTTCCTCCTCATTTTTGATGAAGTGGTTTCTTCCTTCGCCGAGTCTCATTGTATAGATTGTACAGTTCTGTACAGGGTTTGTCAATATGATTTTCAAAAATTTTTTCTTTTCAACTTTTTCCTGCAAATTTCTTTCAGATTCCCAACGGGGCACGGTCCGCCCCCGCTCCATATATGCTCTAGTCCTTAGAGCGGTTTTTTTTCTTCTCCTCCCCCTTCCCTTCAAGGGCGGGCGAACACAGTTCGCCCCTACGGAATGTGAAGGCGTCGGATGGGCGGTCTCCTCAATTCCTAATTCCTCATTCTCACAGGTGTCGGTCCGAGAGCACCTCGGCCACCGCCTCCCGGCGCAGGCGGGTGCCCTCCGGGTCCCGACGGCACACCTCTTCAAAGACCACGTCCATGAGATAGAGTTGGGCCACCCTGGCGGCCACGGAGCCCCCCTGGAGGGGGCCCTCCCGGGAGCCGCACTGGAGCACGATATCGGCATAGGCGGCCCCGGGGGACTTGGGAAAGCGGGTGACCAGGATGACCCGGGCCTTCCGCTCCCGGACGATGCGCAGGTTCTCCACCAGCTCCTCGGTGGCCCCAGAGTAGGAGAAGTAGACCACCGCGTCCCCCGGGGTGAGCTGGGCGGCGGCCATGGCCTGAAGATGGGAGTCTGCCACGGCGGTGACGTTGGGCTGGATGGTGGAGAACAGGTGGGCGCACTCCTGGGCCAGGAGCAGGGACCCCCCCTGCCCCATGCACAGCACCCGGCCGGCAGACATGAACAGGTCCGCCGCCTTACGGACCGCATCCGGATCAATGAGCTCCAGGGTCTGGGTCATGGCTGCCACATCAGTGTCGTAGACCTTCCGGGCCATCTCCTGCACGCTGTCCGCCGGCTGGATCTCATCCTTCCGGGCGGGCTGGGGGCCGTCGCCGGCGGTGGCATTGGCAATGGCCAGCTTGAAGGCGCCGTACCCCTTGTACCCCAGCCGCCGGCAGAAGCGGGAGATGGTGGCCTCAGCCACCCCCGCCTCCTCCGCCAGCTCGGAGATGGACATGAACTGGGTCTGCTGCTGGTGGATCACCGCGTAGTCGGCCACCTTTTTCTCCGCGCTGGTCAGCTCGTAGTATTCGGTATTGATTTTGTCAAAGACATTCCCTACGGGCATGGCGCGTCCCCCTTATTTTCCGGCGCTCAGGAGCTGATCCAGCATCTGATCGCACATGATCAGCATGCGGGGCAGGTGGAAGGGGCCCTTGAAGGTGCTGCCCTTGCAGGCCGGCATGGTGGGCTTGCCGTCCCGGCGGAGGTAGCCGTACCAGTCGCCGAACTCCGGGTCGGAGAAGTGGGCCTTGCAGTAGTCCATGGTCCGCTCGAACCAGACCAGGTACTTCTCATCCCCCGTATCCCGGAAGATCATCAGGGAGGCGATCATAATCTCATTGTGGGGCCACCACAGCTTCATGTCGTGCTCGTAGGCCTCGGGGGGCCGGCCCAGGCAGTCGATGAAGTAGAGCAGCCCGCCGTACTCGTAGTCCCAGCCGGCGGTGATGGCCTGGTCGAAGATCTTCCGGGCGATCTCATGCTGGGTCTTGTCCCCCTTGCGGTTGGCGTCCTCCATGAGGAACCAGGAGCACTCGATGTCGTGGCCGGGATTCACCACCCGGCCCTCGGTCACCTCCAGCCGGGGGGTGCCGTCGGGGGCCACGCTCTCCAGAGTGCAGCCCAGCTCGGGCTTGTAGTGGTACTGGAAAATCTCATTGACGCACACGGCGGCCCGCTCGTTGTACAGCGCCTCCTGCTCCGGGTCCACCCGGCGGAGCACGGAGGTGATGTTCAGGTAGATCATGGGGTCGGCCAGGGCCCGGCCGGAGCGGGTCTCCGGGATGGTCTAGGGGCCCATGTCGGTGGGGTCTGCGATCAGGCCCTGGTTCAGACCCCAGATCAGGTCGTAGGCCTTCCGGGCCCGCTCCAGGCAGGCCTTCTCCCCGGTGACACCGTAGTACTCGGCGTTGGCAATGGCGTAGAAGCCCTCGGAGAAGCAGTACCGACGCTGGCGCAGGGGCTTGCCATCGGCGGTGACGGTGAAGTACATCCGGTCGCCGGCCGCCCGGTTGATGCAGTGGGCCTCCATGAAGTCCAGGCAGCTCTTGCTGGCCGCCAGCCACTCCTCCTTCACCCCGTACACATGGCACAGATAGGCGAACATCCAGGCGCACCGGCCCTGCATCCACACGCTCTTATCGGTGGAGAACACCTTGCCCTCCCGGTCCAGGCAGGTGTACACCCCGCCATGCACCGGGTCCAGTCCGTTCTTCAGCCAGAAGGTAACGCTGCGCTCCAGCTCCTCCCGGACCCACTTCTGATGCGCACTCAGCCGCGCAGTCATATCCATGATTCTCAGCCTGCCTTTCTGATTTTCAGCACATAGAACTTTCTTTGCTGTCCCCATCATACCCGCCGCCGGGGGCTCCGTCAAGGGAAAAAAGAAAATAATTTTCAAAACTCTGAAAATATGCTTGACAGATTGAAAAAAACTGATAGCCTATAGGCAGGAACATCCGTCTCTGATCAAAAGGAGGACTCACGCCATGAAACACCTTGGGATCGAAGTCCCTGTGAAAAACGTGCCGGAGCTGGACTCCGGCTTTCTCCCTCTGGGCAAATTCTGCACCTCGTTCCTGACCGACGCCAGACAGCCGCTGGACATCGCGGTGGAGCGCTCCGGCGGCGAGGTGGCAGTGTACAAGACCTTCATCCACGGCACCGACGCGCTGGCCGCCGCCGACGCCTATTATGTGGACCGCATCGTGAAGATGCTCCTGTGGATGAAGGGCGGCTTCAAGGTCTACCTCAGCGGCGACGAGCGGGTGTACCAGGCCATCCGGGACGCCTACCGCCCCGGCGGCCAGCGTGCCTTTGACGCCGAGTTCATGTCCAACGTGTACGAGCGGCCCTTTGAGGTGGTGCGCTGCGACACGGTGCCCGCCGAGTACAGCAATCCCCAGGCGGTGGGCCGGCACCTGAGCGGCTGCCGCATCGGCTTTGACGCCGGCGGGTCCGACCGGAAGGTGTCCGCCGTGATTGATGGGGAGCCGGTGTTCTCCGAGGAGGTGGTGTGGTTCCCCAAGACCACCTCCGACCCGGACTACCATTACGACGGCATCGTCTCCGCCCTCAAGTCCGCCGCCGCCCACATGCCCCGGGTGGACGCGGTGGGGGTGTCCTCCGCCGGCATCTATATCGAGAACCGCACCATGGTGGCCTCCCTGTTCCTGAAGGTG
>CALXGC010000045.1 GCA_944387755.1 uncultured Oscillospiraceae bacterium
ACACCCATCATGTCGGGGGTAGCCACCACCACGTCGAAGTCGAACCAGTTCTCTTTCTGGATCTTCTCCACCAGATCCATCTCACCCACGTAGTCGGCGCCGGCGGCACGGGCCTCGTCAGCCTTGCCAGCCTTGGCGAACACCAGCACCCGCTGGGTCTTGCCGGTGCCGTGGGGCAGCACGATGGCGCCGCGGACCTGCTGGTCAGCGTGGCGGGAGTCCACGCCCAGCTTCACGTGCAGCTCGACGGTCTCGTCGAACTTGGCGGGAGCGGTCTTCACAACCAGGTCCATGGCCTCGTTGGTATCGTACAGGGTATTTCTCTCAACCTGCTTGGCGCTCTCCTGATATTTCTTACCTCTAAACATTGTCTGCACCCTCCTTACTCGCCCACGATGACGCCCATGGAGCGGGCAGTACCGGCGATCATGCTCATGGCGGCCTCAACGCTGGCGGCGTTCAGGTCGGGCATTTTGGTCTCCGCAATCTTGCGGACGTCCTCCTTGCTGATGGTGGCCACCTTGGTCTTGTTGGGCACGCCGGAGCCGGACTCGATGTTGCAGGCCTTCTTAATCAGCACAGCGGCGGGAGGGGTCTTGGTGATAAAGGTAAAGGAGCGGTCGGAGTACACCGTGATGATGACGGGGATGATCATGCCCACCTCGTTCTTGGTGCGCTCGTTGAACTCCTTGGTGAAGGCGGCGATGTTCACGCCGTGCTGGCCCAGGGCGGGGCCCACCGGGGGGGCGGGAGTCGCCTTGCCGGCGGGAATCTGAAGTTTTACATATCCAGTTACTTTCTGTGCCACGAAAGAGCACCTCCATATGAAAAATGTGGTTGTTGAGGACGCGCTGCGTCCGGTTGGCGGGACGGACGTCGCCGTCCCTCCCACGTTCTGCGGCTTGCTGCCGCGCAAAAGGCCGGATTTTGTCTCTTACCGGCTGATAGGCTCCACCTGGTCCAGCTCCAGCTCCACAGGCGTCTTCCGGCCCAGCATGGAGATCGTGACCCAGACCTTCTTCCGGTCCAGGTCCACCTCCTCCACCGTGCCCAGGAAAGACTCCAGAGGGCCGTCGGTAATCTTTACGCTGTCGCCCACCTGGTAGCCCACCACAATCTCGTGTTTTTCCACGCCCAGCTTGGCCACGTCTTCCTCAGACAGAGGAATGGCGTTGTTGCCCTCCCCCAGGAAGCCGGTGACGCCGCGGATATTCCGGATGACGTGCCAGGTCTCGTCGTTCATGACCATTTTCACCAGCACATAGCCGGGAAAGACCTTGCGGTCCACTTCCTTGGGGCCGTTTTCCGTAATCTCCGTGACCGTCTCCATGGGGATGCTGATCTCGTGAATCACATCCTGAAGATGGCGGTTTTCCACATACTTCTCGATGGTGGCCTTCACCGTATTCTCATAGCCGGTATAGGTGTGGACCACATACCAATTCAAGCTGTCCGCCATGCTGATCACCCAATCTGCGCCACGAGATGGAACAGGGCCTCGATCAGCTTGTTTGCCAGCGCGTCGAACAGCCAGATAAAGATGCCGACAAAGACGACACAGGCGATCACGATCAAGGTGTTATTGAGCGTCTGCTTTCTGGTGGGCCAGACGACCTTTTTCAGCTCGACCCTAAGCTCGTGGACCCAACGGCGGATTCGGGCAAAGATGTTGGGCTTTTTTTCGGACTTCTTGTCCTTTTTGGCCTTGTCGGCCTTGCTGGAAGCAGGCTGGACGCTCTGCTCCACTTTTTCGTTCTCAGCCATTGCGACTACCCTTCTTTCCTTTCAGCCGTTCCATCAAACTTACTTCGTCTCATTGTGAACGGTGTGCTTTCTGCAGAAGGGGCAGTACTTCTTCAGCTCCAGGCGGTCGGGGGTATTCTTCTTGTTCTTCATGGTGTTGTAGTTTCTCTGCTTGCACTCAGAGCACCGCAGGGTGATCTTAATGCGCGCGCCGGCTTTGCTTGCCATACGTTCGGCACCTCCTTATTGTTTTGCGGGGCGTCTCCCCGCTGGTACGGCCGCAGGGGTACGAAAAACGCCGGATGCGGCCTGCTGCCGAATCCAGCGTCGTACAAGCCCAGAGCCGCCGGGACTCTGTGCGGAAGACGGTACGGTGGGTTCGGCGTTTGCCTCCCTGTGTTCCGGATGGCGGAGGAGGGGGTCGGGCCGCATGACACCGTAAAAATGCGCACGACGAGAAAGCCCCTTTCACAGGTAAGCTTTACTCTACCACAGCGTGCAAGCCCTGTCAAGCTTTTTTCCAAAAAATTAATCAAAAGGGGGCGGACCTGCCGTCCGCCCCCTGGGGTTTACTGCTTGCTTTTGATGTACGCGTCAATGGACTTGGCGGCGGACTTGCCGGCCCCCATGGCCAGGATGACGGTGGCCGCTCCGGTGGCGGCGTCGCCTCCGGCGTACACGCCCTCCAGGCTGGTGCTGCCGTCCTCCCCGGCGGCCACGCAGCCCTTCCGGGTCTTCTCCAGGCCCTCGGTGCCCTTGGTGCTCATGGGGTTGGGAGAGGTGCCCAGGGCCATAATCACCGCGTCCACCTCAAACTGGAACTCGCTGCCCTCCACGGGAACGGGGCGGCGGCGGCCGGAGGCATCGGGCTCCCCCAGCTCCATGCGGATGCAGGTCATGGCCTTCACATGGCCCTTCTCGTCCCCTTCAATGGACACCGGGTTGGTGAGCAGGTCGAAGACGATGCCCTCCTCCTTGGCGTGGTGGACCTCCTCGGCACGGGCGGGCAGCTCCGCCTCAGAGCGGCGGTAGACGATGTGCACCTCGGCCCCCAGGCGCTTGGCGCACCGGGCGGCGTCCATGGCCACGTTGCCGCCGCCCACAACAGCCACCTTCTGGTTGTGGAGGATGGGGGTGGCGCTCCCCTCCTGATAGGCCTTCATCAGGTTGATGCGGGTCAGATACTCGTTGGCGGAGTACACCCCCACCAGGCTCTCGCCGGGAATCTTCATGAACATGGGCAGGCCCGCGCCGGAGGCGATGAACACCGCCTCATAGCCCCGCTGGAAAATCTCCGGGATGGTCAAAATCTTGCCGATGACCATGTTCAGCTCGATGTCCACCCCCATCTTCTCCAGATTGGACACCTCTCTGGCCACGATGGTCTTGGGGAGGCGGAACTCCGGAATGCCGTAGGTGAGCACGCCGCCGGCGGTGTGGAAGGCCTCGAACACGGTGACGTCATAGCCCATCCGGGCCAGCTCCCCGGCGCAGGTGAGGCCGGCGGGGCCGGAGCCCACCACAGCCACCTTATGGCCGTTCTTGGGGGCGGTGGCCACGTTGGCGATGCCCTGCTCCGCGGCCCAGTCGGCCACGAAGCGCTCCACCCGGCCGATGGCCACGGGCTCGCCCTTCACGCCCCGGACGCACTTGCCCTCGCACTGGTTCTCCTGGGGGCACACCCGGCCGGAGATGGC
>CALXGC010000046.1 GCA_944387755.1 uncultured Oscillospiraceae bacterium
CTGCTATCATTGCATTGACAAATGATGCAGTACAGTTCGATGATTTTGTTCACACCTCTATTATCGGACTTTTTGTGTCATTTGTCTCTCTTTTTTTAAGATTCTACTATTGATTCGCGTCGAAGGGGGAGGCTTTTAGGCGCGCCGGGCCGTCGCGCCCCGCGCATACGACCGCCCCCTCATCACGGCGCTTCGCGCCACCTTCCCCCCGGTGGGGGGAAGGCTTTGGAGGGCGCGCCGGGCCGTCGCGCCCCACGGATACGTCTGCAATTTGCCCCCTTTTGAAAGGGGGTGCCGCCCAACGGGCGGCGGGGGATTGCGTCTCGCGCATACGTCCGCCGGTTTTACCCCTTCCGCCTCGCTTCGTCCGGCACCTCCCCCGTTGTTTTTACCCCCTCCGCCTCGCTTCGCTCGGCACCTCCCCCGAAGGGGGAGGCTTTTAGGCGCGCCGGGTCGTCGCGCCCCGCGCATGTGTCCGTTTTTTTGCCCCCGGCCTGTTGAATGAGGTAAAATTAAATAAAAAGAAAAACAAAATAAAAGATTGACTTTCATAAAATTAAATGTTATACTCCAAATACAGAAGGGAGGCAGCGGAGATGGCCATTGAAGCTGTGCCGGATTGGATGTCCGGGCTGGAAGAGGAGGACGTGGCGTTTATCAAAAAATTTGTGCTGGCCTCCGGGTCGCTGAAGGAGATGGCGAAGGAGTACGGCGTCACTTATCCCACTGTGCGCCTGCGGCTGGACCGGCTGATTCAGAAGATCCAGCTGAGCGAGGACACCGCCGCCGACCCCTATATCGGCCTCATCAAGCGGCTGACGGTGGGCGACAGGCTGGATTTTGACACCGCCAAGCTTTTGATTTCCGCCTATAAGAGGACGAGAGGAGAGATGTAAGGATGGCAATGGCTTCTGTTGTGGGTCTGATTGCCCTGCCCGTTATCCTGGTGGGCATTCTGCTGCCGGTGGCCGCGGTTGTGGCGCTTCAGGTGTGGCTGTGCCGGCGGAAAAACCGCTGGCTGGGGCTGATTCTGCCGGGGCTGAGCTTTCTGTGCAGCCTGCTGCTGGTGTTTAACGCGGCGGCCTTCGGGGGGCTGGCCAGGGGCGGCGCTTCCCTCACGGTGACGGAAGACGGTCAGGTGGTGGAGCACCGGGAGACAGAGGACGGCGTCACCACCGTCTACGACGGGGAGGGCAACATTTTAAAGCAGTACGGGGAGCGCACCCAGGGGGACGGCCTGTCTCTGGAGACGGGGCTTCTGGCGGGGGTTGTCTTCCTGGTGTCCAACATCCCCACGGTGGTGCTGGGGGGAATCTGGCTGTACTATAAGAACCGCCGGGATTTCCGCGACGAGATGAAGCGGATGAACATACAGGATTTGGAGTAAGAAACACAGCGGGGCGCCGCGGCCGGAAAGCCGCGGCGCCCCGTTTCGTTTTCAGGTGGGAATCAGGCTCAGATCAGGCGCTGGTCCACGCCCTGGATGTGCAGCTCCATGGCCGCATAGGCGTGGTCATAGTCCCGTGCGGCCAGCGCTTCAATGATCTCCCGGTGCTCCTCCACCGCCACGGGCTTGGCGTTGTACAGGGTCATGGAGAGCATCAGACAGCGGGAGGAGTGGGCGTTGATCCGGCAGATGAGGTCGTACAGGAAGCGGTTCTGGGTGGCCTTGGCCAGGGTGATATGGAACCGGGAGTCCTGCTGGATGTACTCCATGTAGTCGTCCGCCGTGTTCATGGGAATTTTCTGCTGGCGCAGGAGGGTGTCCTGAAGCTGTGCGATGAGGGTGGGCGTCACCTTGCCCCGCAGCTCGTCCATTACCAGCAGCTCCAGGGTCAGGCGCACCTGCCGGATGTTGGCCACGTCTTCGGGGGTCAGGTCGCTGACCACGATGTTTTTTCCCTGGGCGTCGGCCAGGCCCTCGTCAATCAGGCGGCGCAGGGCGGTGCGCAGGGGGGTGCGGCTGATAGACAGAGCCTCTGAGAGCTTCTCCTCAATCAGCGCCTCCCCTGGGCGCAGCTCATGGAATACGATGGCCTTCCGGATGATCTGATAGGCCTGTTCGGACAGCGTCTCACCTTTTTTTACCGTTACTAACACCACGAAATCTCTCCTAACCCACGGCGGACAATTGGCGCGGCCGTATTTTGCGTGACAGGACAAACTGGCTGATGCGGGCATTTCTACCCGCATCAGCCAATCACAGGATGTTATGCCATCGAGTTACAGTTTAGCACCCGATCAGATACTTTTCAAGGGCTTTCAGCATGATCACCGGGAGTTTTCCGAAGGTGTACTCCTTGTGGACGCGCTCGGTCCACTTGTGGGCGTCCTTGCCGTGGCAGCCGAAGTTGAAGGCGGGGATGTTCATGCGCTTGATCTGCTCCAGGGGCACGTTGTAGATGGTCTTCATGTTGGGCATGTTCTTGACCAGGGTGTCGATGGAGGAGTCGGTGTCGTCCAGCTTCAGATAGCTGCTGTCGGTGAGCACCGGGAAGAACTGCATCATCTTCAGCTCCTCGCCCATCTCCGGCTCCAGCTCCTTGAGCAGGCCGGTCACGCTGTCCAGCAGGACCTTCTCGTCCGGATTCTCGCTCTTGAGGGTGTTCCGGGGGCAGTAGGGGGGCGCCAGGAAGACCACCACGGTGGGGGTGTTGATGCTGTTGACGGTGCTGAGGTACTCCACGATCTGCAGGCAGATCTCGCGGAAGTCCACGGAGGCGGCCAGGCCCTTCTGGGAGATCTCCTCGATGGTCTGGTCCACATCGGGGTTGATGGCCTTGGCGCGCTGGTAGAGCTCGTCGTAGTCCAGCACCTGGAGGTTGTACTCCCGCTTCTTATAGGTCAGGCCCGTCATGGCGCAGTACTTCTGGCTCTGCTCGTCGGTGTAGGCGTCCACTGTCTTCAGGGCGTCCATGGCCACGGACTTCAGGCGGGCGAAGATGTCGTCCATCTCCATGTTGTGGATGAAGTAGTTGAAGTAGACGAAGGCGGAGAAGGCGGTCTGCACGTCGTAGGAGGGCTTCAGGTCCTTCAGCTTCAGAGTGGTGGGGGGCATGGTGTACTCGCCGTTGTACACGTCGCTGAACTCGGCCCGCAGGTCCATGGCCTTCACAATCTCAGAGGCCACCAGGGAGGCGCTGAAGCCCTCATAGCCCTGTCCGGCGTGGGTGGGCTTGCCGACGATATAGAAGCAGGGGAGAATCTTGCCCACGGCGCCGGCGTGGAAGTAGTGGGCGGTGTCGCCGGGGAAGGCGGGGGAGATGAAGTCGGTGTTCATGGCCATCTTGTAGTGGAGCTGGTACTTCTCCTTCAGCTCCTCCAGCACGTCCAGGGAGTTCATGATGCCGGTGTGCTGGTTCTCCTCCACCGGGTTGGTCATGAAAATCAGGTTGCCGTCGAACTGGTCCAGGTGCTGGGTGAAGTACTTCATCAGCGTCAGGTTGACGGCGTCGCCGCACTTCATATCGGAGGCGCCCCGTCCGAAGAGCCACTCGCCGGAGGCGATGTCGGCCAGCACGTCGGGGTCGCTGGTAATGGCCTTGATTTTCTCCGGCAGGGCGTCGCAGTCAAAGGCGTACTCCTGGATGGAACCGAAGTCGGCAATGCCCACCGTGTCGCAGTGGCCGTGGAGAATGATGGTCTCCTTGCTGGCGCTCTTCGTGCCGAAGGCGATGGCGATGACGTTCACCCGGTTCCAGGGATCGTTCTTCAGGGGCTGAACGATCAGCTGCTCCGGCCGCTGGGCGAAGTAGGGCAGCTCCCGCAGCCACTGGGCCATGTACTCCGCCACCTCGCGCTCGCCCTTGGAATTGTTCAGACTGGGGATGGACACCAGCTTCTTGGTCAGGGCGAGGGACTCCTCGTAGAACGGATAGTTTTGCATCTTGAAGCCTCCTTAACAGTCAAAAATGGGATAGAGTGGGAATGCTGACTTTGTATTCTGTATACAATGAGGCCATTATAGTGGGTCCGCCTATGATTGTCAAGAATGAAATAAAAAAATAATTTTAATGTTTTAAACTTGGACAGGCAGACAAATTCCAAAACAGAATGCAAAGCATGAAAATATATGAAAATAGAAAATTCCCTAAAAACTTCTTGACAGATGGACAAACATACTGTATTTTTAGATAAACCGCTTTTGTATACAGAGTACTGAACACTGTACGGCCCCCGCCGCCCCGCCGGTGACATACCGGGGGGCGGAAGAGTATGGCAGGGAGATCTGCAAGTTTCTTGTGTGGAAAATGCGGAACAGGGCACACAGCGCGGACAGAGGTAGCTTCAGAAGAAAACAGGATGCAGGAACAAAGAGAGGTAATCGCGTGCGTGCCAGTCCGATTTTCAAAAATAATTTTATCTGGAGGGACATTGAGGATGAAAATGAAAAAGTATGCTGCGATGGCTCTGGCCGCTGCGATGCTCATGGGACTGTCCGCCTGCGGCGGCGGCGACGCCTCCTCTAACGCGGGAGGTTCCGCCAGCACCGGCGGCTCCAGCACTGCCGGGAGCGCCGGCGGCACCGACACCAGCAACGCGGAGTTCCGCCTGGTGATCGGCTCCACCATTCAGGACGACTCCGCCTCCGGCATCGCCCTGCTGGACTACTTCGAGCCCTACATCGAGGAGAACTCCGGCGGCCGCATCGCCGTGGAGGTGCAGAACAACTCCGTGCTGGGCGGCGACCGCGAGCTCTACGAGGCCCTTCAGCTCAACACCGTGCAGGCCTCGTTCGGCCCCATGTCCACCCTGGCCAACTTCGAGCCCAACTACCAGGTGTGCGACTTCCCCTTCCTGTTCACCACCAAGGAGCAGGCCTATGAGGCCCTGGACGGCGAGTTCGGCTCCAAGCTGGCCGAGAACCTGCCCAACGTCGGCATGCGCCTGCTGGCCTACGGCGAGAACGCCTTCCGCAACGTCTCCAACAGCTCCCACCCCATCGAGACGCTGGACGACATGAAGGGTCTGAAGATCCGCGTCATGGAGTCCCCCGTGAACATCGCCACCTATGAGGCCCTGGGCTGCACCCCCACCCCCATGGCCTTCAACGAGCTGTACACCGGCCTGCAGCAGGGCACCGTGGACGGCCAGGACAACGGCGTGGTGCTGACCTACACCTCCAAGCTCTATGAGGTGCAGAGCTACTACAGCTTCATCGGCCAGATCTACGCCCCCAACGCCATCGTGGTGTCCGAGGCCTTCTGGCAGACCCTGCCGGAGGACCTGCAGCAGGTGGTCATCGACGGCTCCGTGTACGCCATGGAGAACCAGCGCGAGCTGAACACCCAGATGGAGGACGAGCTCCTTCAGGAGATGGTGGACCAGGGCTACCTGGAGGTCAACTATGTCGAGGGCGAGGCCCTGGACGCCTTCAAAGAGGCCACCAAGGGCGTGTGGGAGCAGTTCAAGGACGAGATCGACCCCGAAATCTATGAGATGGCGGTTGAGATCCGCGACAGCGGCGCCGCTGCCTGACCGCAGGGTTCCGTAAGCAAGAGATAAGCTCCGCCCCGCTTCCCCCTCCGGGAGGGAGCGGGGCGGACCGGAAAACCAGACGCTTACATCGACAGAGGTAGAGGATGGATGGTATGAAAGATAAGATTGTAAATGTTTGGAACCACCTGGAGGAATACTTCCTGTTTGTGATTCTGACGGCCATGGTTGCCATCATTTTCATCCAGGTGGTTATGCGGTACGTGTTCAACAACTCCCTGTCCTGGTCGGAAGAGCTGGCGCGCTATATGTACGTGTGGGTCACTTGGGTCGGCGTAAGCTACTCGGTGCGCAACGGCTCTCACCTGCGGATTACCATGCTCCGGGACCGGCTGCCCCTGAAGGGGAGACAGGGCCTGGAAATTCTTGTAACGATTGTCTGGATTGCCTTCGGCCTGTTCGTGATGTACATGGGCATTGAGGCGGTCACGATGATTGCCACCTATGGACAGCGCTCCTCCGCGCTGCGCATCCCCATGCAGTTCTGCTATCTGTCCATTCCGGTGGGCATGGGCCTGATGATTCTCCGCCTGATTGGCTCTCTGATTGGGCAGTTCAAGAACTTTGGAAAGAGTGAGGAGGGCAAGGCGGCATGAATATTCTGCTCTTGTTTGTGGTCTTTGCCATTATGATCATGCTCAGCGTGCCCATCGGCGTCTCTCTGGGCACCGCCACGGCGATTACCATTATTTTTACCAGCAACATCGACCCCATTCTGATTGCCCAGAAGGCCTTCACCGGCCTGGACTCCTTCAGCCTGCTGGCCATCCCCTTCTTCATGATGGCGGGCAACCTGATGGCCCACGGCGGCATCGCCCGCCGCATCGTCAATATGGCGGACGTCCTGGTGGGTAAGTTCACCGGCGGCCTGGGCATCGCCACCATCATCGGCTGTATGTTCTTCGCCGCCATCTCCGGCTCCGGCCCCGCCACCGTCACCGCCATGGGCTCCATCATGATTCCGGAGATGGAGGACCGCGGCTATGACCGGGCCTTCGCCACCGGCCTGACGGCCACCGCCGGCACCATCGGCGTGATTATCCCCCCCAGCATTCCCTTCGTCATCTACGGCGTGGCCTCCGGCACCTCCGTGGGCGACCTGTTCCTGGCCGGCTTCATCCCCGGCATCCTCATCGGCATTGCGCTGATCATTGTCTGCTGCATCATCTCCCGCAAGCGCGGCTATAAGGGCCACGCTGAGGAGGACGGCAACCGCCGCAGCCTGGGCGCCACCTTCCTGGACTCCATCTGGGCGATTCTGGCCCCCGTCATCATCCTGGGCGGCATCTACGGCGGTATCTTTACCCCCACCGAGGCGGCTGTTGTGGGCGTGGTCTACTCCCTGTTCGCCGGCAAGTTCATCTATAAAGAGCTGAACTGGAAGGTCTGGATGGCTACCCTGAAGGACACCGCCGACTGCAACGGCTTCACCGGTCTGGCCCTGGGCTTCTCCATGTCCTTCGCCTCCTACCTGGCCATGGAGCAGATTCCCACCAAGGTGGCCAACTACCTCCTGGGCATGGTCAGTCAGGACTGGCTGCTGATGCTCATGATGCTGATTGTCCTGCTGATTGTGGGCCTGTTTGTGGACAACATCTCCTCCTGCCTGATTCTGACCCCTGTGTTCCTGCCCATCGCCACCGGCATCGGCATGGACCCGGTCCACTTCGGTATCACCATGACCGTGGCCCTGGCCATCGGCTTTGTGACGCCTCCCTACGGCGTCAACCTGTTCGTGGCCTCCGGCGTGGCGAAGCTGACCATCGAAAAGATTGCAAAGGCCGCCATCCCCTTTATCCTGGCGATGCTGGTGTGCCTGCTGCTGATTGCCTACATCCCCGGTATCTCCATGTTCCTGGTGGACCTCCTGGGGGCGTAAACCGGCGTTTTTCCCACATAAAATCCCATCACTGCCTGGTATGCTGAATA
This sequence comes from uncultured Oscillospiraceae bacterium, assembly GCA_944387755.1. The sequence goes on from CALXGC010000046.1 coordinate 7,426, forward strand.
TCAGGCAGTGATTTATATCTGGCCGTCTTCTGGTTTTGGAAAGGAGCTGCTGCAATGGAAAGAGAATTTTTGCTGCGCTGCGGGCAGAAGAGCTGCAAGGTCCGCGTGCCGGAGGGGGTGCGGTTTCAGTACGCCGCCCTCAATACAGTGGAGTGTCCGGAGGACCCCCTGGCCGCCGTGGAGGAGGCCCTGGACCACCCCGCCGGCGCGCCCAGGCTGGAGGAGCTGGTAAAGCCGGGGCAAAAGGTGTGCGTCATCAGCGACGACAACACCCGGCCCACGCCTGTGGCCCTGATTTTGAAGGCCCTCCTGCCCCGGCTGGAGCGGGCCGGGGTGCGCCGGGAGGACATCTTTTTGGTGATGGCTCTGGGGAGCCACCGCCCCATGACCCAGGAGGAGATTGCCGCGAAGGTGGGGCCGGAGACGGCCGCCAACTACCGGATTCTCAACAGCGAGTTTGAGAATCCGGACGCCCTGGTTCAGGTGGGGACCAGCGAGCTGGGAACCCCCATCCGGGTGTTCAAGGCCGCCATGGAGGCGGACGTGCGCATCGGCATTGGCAACATCGTCCCCCACGGCTGTATGGGCTGGAGCGGCGGCGCCAAGATTTTGTATCCGGGGATTACCGCGGCGGACATCGTCTCGGAGTTCCACGTCATGCAGGGCCTGCGGGAGGAGATTCTCCTGGGCATGGTGGAGAGCCCCACCCGCCTGGCGGTGGAGGAGTGGACCAAGTCCATCGGCCTGCACTACATTGTCAACACGGTGCTGGACAAGGAGCTGCGCCTGTACCGGGTGGCGGCGGGGGACTATATCCAGGCCCACCGGCAGGCGGTGGAGTATGCCAAGCAGGTCTGCGGCGTGCCCCTGGAGGGACAGCCCGATGTGATTCTCACCGCCGCCTATCCCATCTACATGGACTTCTGGCAGTGCGGCAAGGCCTTCTACGGCCCGGCCGCCGTCATCCGGCAGGGCGGCGAGCTGCTGGTGCTGGCCAGCTGTCAGGAGGGCGTGGGGCCCCACGACAAAATGCTGCCCTACATGGGCCTGGAGGATGGACAGGCCGCGCTGGAGCGGCGGGTGCGCGGCGGTGAGACCGGCGAGGACATCCTGACCATGGCGGTGGGGGTCAGCATGGGCCGGGTGGTGCGCCACTGCCGCACAACCCTGATCACCGACGGCCTGACCCCGGAGGCGTGCGCGGTGGGACATATGGCCCACGCGCCGGAGGACCGGCTCCAGCAGACTCTGGAGGCCGCCCTCGCCCGCTTTGAGGACCCCTTCCTCCTGGTGATTCCAGAGGGGGGAGAGGCTGTGCCCATCCTTCCGGCGCAATAAAAATCCGGCTCCGGAGCGGCAGAGCGCCGCCCCGGAGCTTTTTTTATCCCCGGCCCAGAATCTCGTCCAGGTCCTGCTCCGGAGAGGTGATGGGCCGCAGGCCGTACACGTCCATAAGGGTTTTGGCCACCGGTTCGGAGAAAAAGGCGGGCATGGTGGGTCCCAGGTACATATTTTTCACCCCCAGGGCCAGGAGGGTCAGCAGGATGCACACCGCCTTCTGCTCATACCAGGAGAGCACCAGCGTCAGGGGCAGCTCGTTCACCGTACAGTGGAAGGCGTCCGCCAGGGCCAGGGCAACCTGGATGGCGCTGTAGGCGTCGTTGCACTGCCCCATGTCCAGAAGCCGGGGCAGGCCGTCAATTTCCCCCAGCTCCAGGTCGTTGAAGCGGTATTTCCCGCAGGCCAGGGTGAGAATCAGGGTGTCCCTGGGGGCGCGCCTGACAAACTCGGTGTAGTAGTTCCGGCCGGGGTGGGCACCGTCGCAGCCCCCCACCAGAAAGATGTGCCGTAGCCGGCCGCTTTTGACGGCCTCTATGATTTTTCCGGCGCTGGCCAGCGCAGCCCCGTGGCCGAAGCCGGTGGTCAGCTGGTGTCCGCCGTTGATGCCCCCCATGCTCCGGTCCTGGGGATAGCCCCCCAGGGCCAGGGCCTGCCGGATCAGCGGTCCAAAGTCCTTGCGTCCGCCGGCGCCGGCGGGGATGTGCCGGAGGCCCTGGAAGCCCACCACAGAGGTGGTGTACACCCGGTCCTGATAGCTGGGGCGGGGCGGCATCAGGCAGTTGGTGGTGAAGAGGATGGGGGCGGGGAGGTCCTGGAACTCGGTCTGCTGGCTCTGCCAGGCGGTGCCGAAGTTGCCCGCCAGGTGGGGATACTTCTTCAGCTCCGGATAGCCGTGGGCGGGGAGCATTTCGCTGTGGGTGTAGATGTTGATGCCCATGCCCTCCGTCTGCTCCAGAAGCTGGGCCAGGTCCCTCAGGTCATGTCCGGAGACCACAATAAACGGCCCACTTTTGACGCTGGTGCTGACCTGGGTGGGGACCGGCGTGCCGAAGGTCCCGGTGTTGGCCCGGTCCAGCAGCTCCATGCACCGGAAATTGACGGTTCCGAACTCCAGCAGCAGCGCCAGCCACTCCTCCGTTTTGTGGGGGCGGTTGACGGCGCACAGGCCCCGGTAGAACCAGTTGGTGACGGCGCTGTCCTCATAGCCCAGGTTCAGGGCGTGGTGGGCGTAGGCGGCCATCCCCTTCAGCCCGAACAGCAGGGTGGAGCGCAGGGAGACCAGGTCAGCCTCCCCCTTCCAGAGCTCCGCCAGAGGGCCGTCATAGCCGCCGGCGCGGTCCCGCTCTGCGCGCACGCGGCCGGTGAAGGCCTGAATGGCGTTGCCGTCGAAGTTGACGTTGGTGAGGGTGGTGAACAGGCCGTCCATGAGAAGGCGGCCGCTGTCTCTGGTGGGCCGGCCGCTCCGCTGGACGGCCTCCGCCAGGCGGATCAGCTCATAGACCAGGCTGTCCTGGAGCCGGGCAGTCTCCGGCTGTTTTCCGCATACCCCGGTGCGGACGCAGCCCACGCCCCCCGCCGCCTGCTGGCACTGAAAACAAAACATCTCGGAATCCCTCCTGTTTTTTTCATAGCCTTTCCCAGGCGGGGCGTTCTATACCCGGCTTCAGACAGGAAAAAGCCCGGCCTGCGCCGGGCTTTTTCCTGTTGAGAGGGAGGGCGGTCAGTTGGCCACGAGGATTCGGACCTTGCCGCCCACGGGGTCGATATAGGCCGTGAGGTCGTTGGAGAAGGCCAGGCAGGCCCGCAGGCGCTCCAGGCCGTCCGCCTGGCTGAACCAGCTCTCTGTGGCGTCCCGGAAGCACTCCACATCGCTGGCCACCGGATAGGTGCGGCCCTGGAAGGTGAGGTAGTACCGGCCGTCCCGCTCGAAGAAGTCGGAGGCGGAGACGTGTTCCAGCTCGGTGAGGGTGAGGACGTCCACGATAAAGTTCTTGGAGTTGAGGGCGATGCCGGCAAAGCCGCCGTTCCGCCCGGCGTAGCCGGAGTTCTCCGCGATGGCGTGGGAGGTGTGGTTCTCCAGCTTCCAGACGGTGCGGTCGCTGCCGCTGCCGGCGGAGCTGCCCACCATGCGGCCGTACAGATAGGCGTCGCCGGTGACGCCGTCCAGCACGATGAGGTCCACCACGCCGGAGCTGTTCAGATGGACGCCCTTGATCTTCTCCTGGGGGATGACGCCGAAGTCCAGGGAGGACAGGGGCACGGCGGCGTGGGGGCCGTCCCGGAACTGCTCGTATACCCGGACGCCGGGGGCCACCTTGTTCCGGCCCACCGTCATGGCGGAGGGGTCGAAATCCCCGGAGGCGCTCTGGCCGGTGAAGCGGGAGGCGCTGAGCTTGTTCTCGTCGGAGGAGGACAGGCTGCACACCAGGTTGAGGTGGCGGAGGTTGCTCTCCGCGCCGGTGAGCTCCAGGGAGCCGCCGTTGGGCAGGAAGAGCTCGGCGGTGGTGGCGCTGGTGACGAGGCCCAGGGCGGTGGAGCGGGTCTGGGAGGTGACGGGGACGATGCCGGCCACCTGGCCGTCCACCGTCAGCAGCAGGGACACCTGGTCGCCCACCGACACCTGGCCGGTGAAGTCCCAGGCGCTCTCCAGCACCGGGAAGGTGTGGCCCAGCAGCTCGATGGAGGTGGGGGCCCCGGCGTTGGGGGAGGGATTCTGGTACTTGCAGGTCAGGCGCAGGTCGGACACCAGAAGGGTGTTGGACATGCTGTCATAGGTGACGACGTCATAGGGCTGAATCTGGGACAGGCTGATCTCCTGCTGGTTTTTCAGCACCGTATAGCCGCTGGCCCCGCCGGTGAGGTTGTGGAAGACGGCGGGACTGCTCCCGTTTGTCACCACCACCGCCCCGGCGTCCACGTCGGTGGCGGAGGAGCCCACGTAGAGGGCGGTCACTTTGCCCCGGAGGGTGAACAGCGTCACCCGGCTGCCGGCGGTGAGGGTGAGATACCCCTCGGAGTAGGGCTTGCTGTCGCTGGAGGAGGAGGTGTACACCGGCGTATCCCCGGAGACGGTGTAGCGCTGGCCGTTGGAGGCGGTCAGATAGCTGGGCTCCGCGCTGTCCCGGAGGGAGATGGAGGCGGAGTCGCTGTCGTCGGGGACGAAGGTGACAATCTCGCTGTCCTCGTTGAGGACCAGGGCTCCCCGCCGGCCCACCAGGGCGGTGGGGACCGCGTCCTCCGCGTCGGGGAGGTAGGTGCCGTTGGAGGTGCGCACGGCCCCCAGGGCGGAGCCGTCGTCGGTCTCGGCGTTCACCGCCAGGAGGATGGTGTCCTCCCGGACCTCGCCGCCCAGGGTGGTATAGTACTCCCGTCCGCCGCCGGTTTTGCAGTCCAGGGCGTTGACAAACAGCTGGGCGGCCTGGGCGCGGGTGATGGAGTCGTTGGCGCCCGCCTGCACGCCCTGGCTCAGGCCGATGGACTCCGCCAGGTTCAGGTAGCCGTCGGGCCACACCGCCCCCACCTGGTCCCCGGTGTAGCCCAGCACCCGGATGAGAATGGTGACGGCCTGGGCGTAGGTAAGGGCCTGGTCAGGCAGGAAGCGGCCGTCTCCCACCCCGGCGATGAGGGGGGTGGAGTCATCTTCGCTGCCCACTCCGGTGGAGGCGGCCAGATTGATATAGCCCCTGGCCCAGTGGCTGGCAGGCACGTCGGTGAAGATGGTGCGGGTGGAGTGGAGAACCACCTGGTCCTCCAGGCCCATAAAGTTCACCGCCATGGTGCAGAACTGGGCGCGGGTGAGCACCGTGTTGGGCTGAAACGTGTTGTTCCCCGTGCCGGCCACAACCCCCATCAGCCGCAGAATGTCGGCGTTCACCGCCGTGGCGGGGTCGGTCACGTCCTGAAAGGAGGACGTCCCCGCCGCGGCCGCCGGAAGCGGGGCGGCCAGTCCGGCGGCCAGGGCGGCCGCCAGCAGGGTGTGAATTATGCGATGTTGTCTCATCATTTAAACTTCTCCCTTCCAGCTTATTCCGCCCGCAGGGCCGCCACCGGCTGGAGGCCGGAGGCCTTGATGGCGGGATACATGCCGAAAATAATACCCAGCGCGATGGAGATGGCGGCGGCGCCCACTGTGACGCCGGGGCTGGGGACCAGAATCATATTAAAGGACAGCTTGCCCACAATCAGCGTGCCGATGTAGCCCACTGCGATGCCGAAGACGCCGCCGATGCCGCAGATCATGGCGGCCTCAATGAGGAACTGCACGATGATGCTCCGCCGCTCCGCGCCGATGGCCTTTCGGATGCCGATTTCACGGGTGCGCTCCGTCACCGTCACCAGCATGATGTTCATAATGCCGATGCCGCCCACCAGCAGGGAGATGGCGGCGATGCCTCCCAGGAAGCGCTGCTGCATGGCGTCAGCCTCGTTCTGCTCGTTCTGCCAGGTCTCCGGGGAGCTGACGGAGAAGTAGCCGTAGTCGCTGGAGATGATGCCGGAGAGAAAGCCGTTGAGGGCGGTGACAGTGGGGGCGATGGCGTCGGAGTTCTTCACCTTGACCACGAAGTCCTCGATGGGTTGGTTGTTGTTGAAGTAGCGGGTCATGGTGTGGGGGAGCAGAATCATGCGGTCCTGGCGCTTGATCTCGTCCAGCAGGTACTGGTTGTCCTCCGTGGTGCCCACATTTACCCCGGCGGCCTTGCTCTGGTACACCCCCACCACCCGGAAGGGGATGCCGTTGATGGTGATGGTCTTGTCCAGGGGGTCGGCGAAGGCGAACAGCTCCTCCGCCGTGGCGGAGCCCAGGACGCACACCTGGTTGAGCTTCTCGATGTCCAGGAAGGACAGGTCCCGGCCCTTGGCCAGTTTAAAGTCGTTGCACAGGCTGTACTGGTCGCTGCCCAGAAAGACGGTGGTCATGGTGTTCCAGTCGTCGGTGGGCAGGGTCTTGGAGCCGTAGGAGATGGTGGTGTTGGAGTGCACCTGTCCGTTGGGGGTGACGCCCTCCACCAGGTCGTCCAGGCCCAGGCAGTAGTTGTACAGGGACTGGGACACGTCCACCGCGGAGTTCCAGCTGTAGGCGTAGACCTGGACGGTGTTGGTGCCCATGCTGTCGTAGTAGGCCCGCAGGGCGGCGTTCTGTCCCTGGGCATAGGACACCAGGATAATCACCGCCGCCAGGCCGATGATGATGCCCAGCATGGTGAGGGCGGAGCGCCCCACGTTGGAAAAAATGGATTTCGCGGCCATTTTGACCGCCTGACCCAGCTTCACAGCTCCACCTCCTCCCGGCCGCCGTCGGCCACGATGCGCCCGTCGGAGATGCGGACGATGCGGTGGGCGGTGGCGGCAATGCCGTTGTCATGGGTAATCAGAATGATGGTGGCGCCCTCCTCGTTGAGGGTGTGGAGAATCTCCAGCACGTGGCGGCCCGTCTTGGAGTCCAGGGCGCCGGTGGGCTCGTCGGCCATGATGATGGGGGGATGGGCGGCGATGGCGCGGGCAATGGCCACCCGCTGCTGCTTGCCGCCGGACATCTCCGCGGGCTTGTGCTTCCAGCGGTCGGCCATGCCCACCTTCTCCAGGGCCTCCATCACCCGCTCCTCCCGCTGGAAGATGGACACCCCCTGGTAGATCAGGGGCAGCTCCACGTTCTCATAGGCGGTGAGGGCGGGGATCAGGTTATAGCCCTGGAAGATGAAGCCGATCTCCCGGTTGCGGATGCGGGCCAGCTGCCGGTCGGAGCGGTGGGTGACGTCGGTGCCGTTGAGGATATAGGTCCCATAGGTGGGGATGTCCAGACACCCCAGGATGTTCATCAGGGTGGACTTCCCCGAACCGGAGGCCCCGATGATGGCCACGAACTCTCCCCGGCCGATGGTCAGAGAGACGCCGTCCAGAGCCCGGACCTCGCTCTCCTTCCCCTCGTTGTAGATTTTATACAGGTCTTTCACTTCAATGAGCATGGCCTTCACCCCGCTCATCCGTAGGCCGACGTGACCAGGTAGTTGACGAAGACCTCCTCGTCCCCGTTGAGGCCGCTCTTGATCTCCACGTTGTAGTTGTCGTTGAGGCCGGTCTCCACCCGCACCGGGTAGAAGCCCTCCTCCGGAGAGGGGTACAGGGGCGTCTCGCCGGGCATGGTCTCCGGAATCTCCAGGTCCACGGCGTTCTCCGGCCGCTCCTCCGCCCGGATGAAGACCACATAGTCGGTGCTCATGCCGTCCTCCGAGGGGATGCTCTTCACGCTCTGCATGGGGACCATCATACAGTCGTCGGACTGGCTGGCCACGAAGGAGTAATCTAAGTACATGCCCGCCAGCAGGGCGCCGTTCATATTGTCCACCGTCAGGGTGACGGGGTAGCTGGTCATGCCGTTGCTGCTCTCGGCGGAGCCCATGTTGATGGCGGTGACGGTGCCCACGAACACATTGCCGTTCCAGTCAGTGAGGTCCACCATCATGCCCGGCTGGACGAAGGCGATGTTCCGGTCGTCCACGGTGATGTCCACCACCATGTTGGTGGTGTTGGAGATGGTGATGACAGTGTCGCCGCTCTTCACCTCCATGCCGGGGGTGAGGGTGCAGGAGGTGACGGAGCCGTCGATGGGGGAGACGGCGTTGAAGTCGGCCAGGCCCTCCTGGGCCTCGGTGAGCTTCTCCATGGCGTCGTCGATCTCCTTCTGCTTGGCGCGGATGTCCTCGTCGATGGTGCTGGAGCCCAGGGTGAGCAGGGCCTCTCCGGCCTGGACGTCGGCGTAGTTGAGCAGGTTCCCCTGGGAGACCACCGGGCCGGCGGCCTTGGTGACAATCTCGCGGGTCTCATAGTACTCGGTCTTGCCGTTGGCATAGGGGTAGATGGCGGAGCCGTCCGAGGCGGTCAGGGTGGCGGCGGCGTCCATTCCGGCGGTGAGGGTGCCGGGGTTGTCGAAGACCAGCACCGCCTCGAAGTGGACGGCCCCCTCCGGGGAGATGAAGCGGACCTTGTTGATTTTCTCCACCGTGCCGGAGAAGGTCCCCATCACCGCGGGGATGGAGACGGACACGGGCTGTCCGGCGTAGATCTGGCTTTCATAGGCGTAGCTGAAGTACAAAGACAGCTTCAGCTTCTTGTCGTTGCCCAGGGTAGCCACCGCCGTCTCCTTGGCCACCTCCTGGTCGGGCTCAAACTCCTTCACGTCAATGAGCTTGCCGGCGAAGGGGGCGCGGGTGGTCAGGTTGTTGGCGTCCTCCAGCAGGGAGGCCATGTCCTTGTTCAGGCTGTCCACCTGCTCCTGGGCCTGGTCCACCTGGTCCTGGGCCTCCTGGCTGAAGATGGTGTACAGGGGCTGTCCGGCGGTGACGGTGTCGCCGGGGGCCACAAAGACGTCCTGGACGGTGCCGCCGGCGGTGAGGGTGATGGCGGCGGACTCCTTGGCCTTGGCGTTGCCGCTGCCGGAGACAGTGCTCTGGATGGTGCCGAACTGCACCGGCTGGGTCTGGAGCTCGCTGGCCGTCTCGTCCTGGTGGGTCAGAAAGCGGTAGAGGAAAACTCCCCCCGCGGCCAGGAGGGCGAGGACCACGGCAATCAGAATTCCCCGGCGGAGGGTGTGCGGGTTCCACTTTTTGGGCCGCTTTTTCGGCGGGTCCGCCGGGGCGGCCGGCGGCGCGGCGGGGGCGGGCTGCGGAATGGTGACGTCTGGCATGGTATCAAATCCTCCTCACGGCATGGGCGCGCGCCGCGGCGGGAGGGCCGCGGGGGCGCGCCGGGATCTCCTATATTACCTGTTTATTATAGGGGCAATTCCGGTCTGAAAGCATTACAGAACAATTACAAGTGTTTAAGATTTCATGAAGGTGCAAAAAGAGGGCCGGAATCCGGCCCTCGCAAGAGACTACCAGGGGAGCCAGCCGTCCTTCCGGGCGGCCAGAACGTCCAGGGCGCCGTCCAGCAGCTCCGCCGCATCCGCCCGCGTGAGGGTCTCCCCCAGGGCGGCGGAGCCGGTCTCCTCCTCCCGCAGCACGCCGGAGGCGGCCAGATTGGCGGCGGCCTGACCGGCCCAGTGGGCGGTCCCCTCCGGGGAGAAGACCTCCAGAGGCACGTCGGCCACGTCCAGAAGCTGGTTGAGCATCACCGTGGCCTCCCCCTGGGTGACGGCTTCCGACGCGCCGAAGACCGGCGCGCCGTTCTCGTCCCTGGAGCCCTGAATCACCCCGGCCTGAAGGGCGGCGGAGACGAAGCCCTTGGCCCAGACGGGGATGGCCCCGTCGTCGGAGAAGCCGGTGACGCTGACGTCCTCCAGGGGCTCCAGCCCGGCGGCGGCCATGGCCAGAGAGAGGAATTCGCTCCGGGAGACCGCCTGGTCCGGGTGGAAGAAATACTGGCCGCAGCGGTGCTCGCCCACGAAAATGCCCTCCTCCGCCAGGCGGATGGCGGCCTTGTGGGCGGGGTGGCCCGCCAGGTCGGCATAGGTCACTTTGGTGTCGGGCTTTTTGATCTGAATGCTCACCTTGGCCTCCGAAGAGACGTTGCCCGCAGCGTCCACCGCCACATAGGTGAAGGAGTCCTTGCCGGTTTTGTTCTCATAGGGGGTGTAGACAAACCGGGCGGAGCCGTCCTCCGCCAGCTCCACGCTGCCCCGGGCGGGGGTGGCGGTGAGCTGGAAGGAGAGGGTGTCCCCCTCCCCGTCCACCGCGTCGAAGTAGCCGGTGAGGGCCACGGCCCGGTAGGTGGTCAGCTCCATGTTCCGGGCGATGGGGGGCTCGTTGGCGGCGGAGAGCAGATAGAGGGTGACGGTGGTGTCCTCCGGCGTCCCGGAGGACGGGGAGAAGGAGGGCGTAAAGGTAAACTGGGCGGTGTCCGCGGTGGGAGCGGAGCTGGACTGGAAGACCAGCCCCGCCAGGGCGGTGGCGTCGATGACCGTGCCGGCGGCCAGGGGCTGTCCCCCAAGGGTGAGCACGCCCGCGCCGGGGTCCGGGAGGGCGGTCAGGGTGATGTGGGACAGCACGGCGTCTCCGCCGGCCTCCACCGCGAAATCCGCCGGAGAAAAGGCGATGGCCTCCCCCGCCAGGCCGTTTTTGGAGAAGTCCGCCACGGCGGGGATCTCCTCCTTCCGGTCCCAGAAAAAGGCCTGGGCGGGGAGAGAGAGTGCGCCGGCGAGGGCCAGGACGGCCGCTCCGGCCAGCCAGCGGCGGAAAAGAGAGCGCTGTTTCAACGGGATAACCTCCTTTGAGATGGTATATCCCTAGTATCCGCCTGGATGGGGAAATGATACAGGAAAAGCGAGGGGGAGGCTTTGGAGCGTACAACGTCCGTTGTTTGCGTAGGGGCGGCCTTTGGCCGCCCGCCGGCTTGGCCCCGGTGAGCGGGCGCACACTGTGCGCCCCTACAGCCAGGAACGGAATGATATTGAGGGCGTCAGCGCTCTTTTCCGGAGAAGAAGAGGATGAAGGCCACGGCGCACACGGCCATGAGATAGCAGTAGAACATATAGGGCACAATGACCAGGGCGGACACCCCCGTTCCGGCGGAGGCGTAGAGCAGCTGTGCGCCGTAGGGGAGAATGCCCTGCATCACCGAGGCGAAGATGTCCAGCAGGGAGGCGGTGCGCCGGGGGTCAATGCCGTACTCCCGGCTGACGTCCTTGGCGATGGCGCCGGACATGACGATGGCCACCGTGTTGTTGGCCGTGGCCACGTCCACCGCCGCCACCAGGCCGGCAATGCCGATCTGCGCGCCCTTTTTGGACTTCACCCGGCGGCGGATGAAGGAGATGATCCACTGGATGCCGCCGTACTCCTTGACCAGGGCCCCAATGCAGGCCACCACAATGGAGATGACGGTGATGTCGTACATGGCGGTGACGCCGGAGCCCATCACAGAGAAGACCTGCGTCCAGGGGAAGGCCCCGGAGGCCACGCCGACCGCCAGGCTCAGAGCGGTGCCCAGCATAAGGATGATAAATACGTTGACGCCAATCAGCGCCCCCACCAGCACCACCAGATAGGGGAGCACCTTCCAGAAGCTGTAGGGCTCCACGCTGACCTGGCCGCTGCCGCCCCAGGTGAGGGCCAGGAAGATGACCAGCGTCAGGATGGCTGCCGGGAGCACGATGAGGAAGTTCATGCGGAACTTGTCCTTCATCTCGCACCCCTGGGTGCGCACGGCGGCGATGGTGGTGTCGGAGATCATGGACAGGTTGTCTCCGAACATGGCCCCGCACACCACGGCGGCAATGCACAGCACCATGTCAAAGCCCGTGGCCTCGCTCATGGACACGGCGAAGGGGGCCAGGGCGGAGACAGTGCCCACCGACGTGCCCATGGAGATGGACACAAAGCAGGCGATTAAAAACAGTCCGCCCACCGCAAACTGGCTGGGCAGATAGTCCAGAAACAGGTACACGGTGCTGTCCGCCCCTCCGGCGGCGGAGATGGCCCCGGAGAAGGCCCCCGCCGCCAGAAACACCAGGCACATGGTGAGAATGTTCTCGTCGGCCACCCCGCCGGCCATGACCTTCAGCTTGGCGTTGAAGTCCAGCTTCCGGTTCTGAAAGCAGGCTGCCGCCAGGGCGATGAGAAAGATGACGATTGCGGGAGTCTGATAAAATCCCTGCTCAATGCCCAGGCCGTACTCAAACAGAAGGCCGCACCCCAGATAGAGGGCCAGAAAAATAAAAATCGGGAGCAGGGCGATGAAATTGCCCCTGGGGGTCTGCTGGTTTTGATCCATTCCGAAATCCTTCCTCTCCAGTGATATAGAAATCTGTACAGTTTCTTTATCATACGAAAAAACCGCCGGAATGTCAATGCGGACAGGCCCCGCCTGCATGTTCTCCGGCAAAAGATTTTCTACAATTTCATTGTAATTTCTTTTGGGTCTGGTATAATAGAGCAGACAAGCGTCCGGGGAGGCGTCTGAACTGCGGGCGGCCGCAAGGGCCGCCCCCGCCCGGCTCCCCGCCCCCAATACCAGAAAAAAGGAGTGTTCCCATTGGTCACAGAAGTCATGGACTTTATCGCCGCCGCCGACCCGGAGGTGGGCCAGGCCATCCGCGCCGAGTATGACCGGCAGCAGCAGAATATCGAGCTCATCGCCTCGGAAAACATTGTCAGCGCCGCCGTCCTGGCCGCCGCCGGCACCGTTCTCACCAACAAGTACGCCGAGGGCTACCCCGGCAAGCGCTACTACGGCGGCTGCCAGTGCGTGGACGTGGTGGAGAATATCGCCATCGAGCGGGCCAAGCGGCTCTTCGGCGCCAATTACGCCAACGTGCAGCCCCACTCCGGGGCCCAGGCCAACTTCGCCGTCTACCAGGCCCTGTGCCAGCACGGGGACACGGTGCTGGGCATGAGCCTGGACCAGGGGGGACACCTGACCCACGGCTCCCCGGTGAATTTTTCCGGCAAGAACTACAACATGGTGGCCTACGGCCTGGGGGCCGACGGCCGCATCGACTATGACCAGGTGCGGGATCTGGCCAAAAAGCACAAGCCCCGCATGATCCT
>CALXGC010000047.1 GCA_944387755.1 uncultured Oscillospiraceae bacterium
ATGGGCCAGGCCAATCTGGCCGCCGAGCTGCTGCTCACCCACGACCCCGGCCGGGCGGCGGCCCTGGCCCAGCGGCTGTGCGCCCTGAACCGGGAGCGCCAGGCCATCGAGTGCGAGATCTTCCAGGCGTGCGTCCAGCGCCTGGAGCAGCGGCCACAGGAGGCGGTCATCCTGCTGGCGGACGAGGGCTGGCACCAGGGGGTGGTGGGCATTGTGGCCTCCCGCCTGACGGAGAAGTACGCCAGCCCGGCCTTCATGGTCTGCCTGGACCAGGGCATGGGAAAGGGGTCCTGCCGGTCCTGGGGGGGAATCAACCTGTTTCAGCTTCTGGTCCAGTGCCAGGACCTGCTGGAGGGCTTCGGAGGCCACGCCATGGCCGCCGGCTTCACCGTGCGGGAGGAGAACCTCCCCGCCCTGGAGGAGCGGCTGCGGGACCTGGTGCGGAAGGAGCGGGCCAGCCGGGAGATTGTCTCCCAGCTGGAGATTGACGCGGCGGTGCTCCCCCAGGAGCTGACGGTGGAGGCGGTGGAGGCCCTGGACGCCCTGGAGCCCTGCGGGAGCGAGAATCCCCGGCCGGTGCTGATGCTCACCGGCGCCCACGTGCTCAGCGCCGCCCAGGTGGGCCGGGGCCGGCACCTGAAGCTGCGGCTGGAGGCCAGGGGCGTCTCCCTGGACGCCATCTTTTTTTCCGTGGACGGCAGCGAGCTGGGCCTGACGCCCGGCTGCCGGGTGGACGCGGCCTTCTACCCCCAGATCAACGACTTCCGGGGGGTGCGCTCCGTCCAGCTTCAGATTGTGGACCTGCGCCACGCCCTCTCCCGCACCCAGCTGGAGCAGTCCATCTATGAGAAGTACCGCCGGGGGGAGCCCCTCTCCCCGGACGAGGCGCAGTCCCTGCTGCCCACGCGGGCGGAGTTCGTCTGCCTGTGGCGCTATCTGGAGCGGCAGTGCGCGGGACAGTCCTCCCTGGAGGACACCGTGGCCCGCATCGCCCGGGGCTCCGCCCGGTCCGGGGGACAGGCGGAGCGGCCCAACCACACGCTGGTCTGCCTGGAGGTGATGGAGGAGCGGGGACTGATCTCGCTGACCCATTTGACCGGGCGGGTGCAGATCACCCTCCACCGGCTGGAGCACAAGGTGGATTTAAACGCCTCCGCCATCCTGAAGAGGCTGCGGGAGGCGGCCCAGGACCTGTGAGAACTCCCGCCGGGAGAAATAAAGGTAAGATAAAAGTAAGATATTAAGATATAAGTAAGATATCAAGATATAAGGTAAGATAAAGGTAAGAAGGTGAAGGAATGGACCCCATTTTGGAACGCTATCAGGCATTAGAGAAGAAAGTGAGCGCCTATACGCCCAACCTGGACGCCAAGCGGCTGTACGACGCGTTTACCTATGCGGACAAGGCGCACCACGGACAGCTTCGGAAGAGCGGCGAGCCGTACATCATTCACCCTCTGGCGGTGGCCGACATTGTGGCCGACCTGGGGCTGGATGTGGACTCCGTCATCGCCGCCCTGCTCCACGACTGCATTGAGGACACCGACGCCACCCATGACGACATCGCCAAAAAATTCGGCCCCGCCGTGGCCGACCTGGTGGAGGGTGTCACCAAGCTGACGCGGGTGCAGTACGTCTCCAAGGAAGAGGAGCAGATGGAGAACCTGCGCAAAATGCTCATGGCCATGGTCCATGACATCCGGGTGATTCTCATCAAAATCTGCGACCGCCTCCACAACATGCGCACCATGGAGTACCAGTCCCCCAGAAAGCAGCGGGAGAAGAGCCGGGAGACCATGGAGATCTACGCCCCCCTGGCCCACCGCCTGGGCATGCAGAAGCTCAAGTGGGAGCTGGAGGACCTCTCCCTGCGCTACCTGGACCCGGTGGGCTATCAGGAGATTGAGACGGAGATGGCCAAGCGCTCCGCCGCCCACGAGGAGTTTCTCACCTCCGTCCAGATGAAAATCCAGCAGCGGATGGACAAAGAGGGCATCCGCTGCAAGGTCTATGGCCGGGTGAAGCACACCTACTCCATCTACCGGAAGATGTTCACCCAGAACAAGACCCTGGACGAGATCTTCGACCTGTACGCCTTCCGGGTGATTGTGGACGACATCCCGGAGTGCTACAACGTCCTGGGCTGTATCCACGACATGTTCAAGCCGGTGCTGGGCCGCTTCAAGGACTATATCGGCAACCCCAAGCCCAACATGTACCAGTCCCTCCACACCACGGTCATCGGCCGGGAGGGCATCCCCTTCGAGGTGCAGATCCGCACCTGGGAGATGCACCAGACGGCGGAGTACGGCATTGCCGCCCACTGGAAGTACAAGCAGGGGATGGCCAACCGGAAGCTGGGCAGCGAGCAGGAGTTCGAGTGGGTGCGCAAGCTGCTGGAGAGCCAGCAGGACACCGACGCGGAGGAGTTTGTCAGCACCCTGAAGGTGGATATGTTCGCCGACGAGGTGTTTGTCTTCACCCCCAACGGCGACGTAAAGGGCCTCCCCGCCGGGGCAACCCCCATCGACTTCGCCTACTGCATTCACTCCGCCATCGGCAACAGCATGGTGGGGGCGCGGGTCAACGGCCGGATGGTGCCCTACAACACCCAGCTCAAGAACGGCGACATTGTGGAGGTGCTCACCTCCAGAGCCGCCAAGGGACCCAGCCGCGACTGGCTTCAGATCGCCAAGAGCAACGAGGCCAGGAGCAAAATCCGCCAGTGGTTCAAGAAGGAGCGCCGGGAGGAGAACATCGTCACCGGCCGCGCCCTGTTCGAGTCCGAGCTGAGACACGCCAAAATTCCCCTCTCCGCCATCACGGCGGACGACGTCCTGCCCAATGTCCTGCGGAAGGTGCGCTTCGGCTCCCTGGACGACCTGTACGCCTCCATCGGCTACGGCGGCACCACCGCCGTGAAGAGCGTGGCCCGCATCAAGGACGAGCTGCTCCGCCTGGGCCGCCTGAAAGCCGAGAAGGCGATGCAGGTGAAGACGGCCGGCGACACCATCATTGTCCCCGCCTCCACCGCTCCGGTGGACGAGTCCCAGCTGAAGGGCTCCAACAAGCACTCCGACTCCGGCATCATTGTGGAGGGCCTGGGCAACTGTCTGGTGAAATTCGCCAAGTGCTGCACCCCCGTCCCCGGCGACCCGGTGGTGGGCTTTATCACCCGCGGCTACGGCGTGTCCGTCCACCGGGCCGACTGCCCCAACGCAGACCCCGCCCGGCGCAAGCCGGAAGAGGCCGCCCGCTGGGTGCGGGTGGCCTGGGTGAGCAGTCCTCTTCCCAACTATAAAACTGCCCTGGAGCTGTCCTCCAAGGACCGGGACGGCCTGACTCTGGACGTGGCGATGGCCCTGTCTGCCGCCAAGGTGAAGGTCACGACTCTGTCCGCCCGGGCCCAGCCCGACGGCCACGCCACCGTCTTTATCGAGGTGGAGGTCAAGGACAGGGACGAGCTGACCGGCGTGATGAACAAGCTGAACAACATTCAGGGCGTCTATCAGGTGGCCCGCGTGTCCGGCAAATAGGGGCGCATGGGGCCGTCCGCCCCATGCGCCAATACAGGCAAATATAGGTAAAAGGTTGTGAACCCATGCGAGCAGTTGTGACAAGAGTTTCCTCCGCCTCCGTGACCATCGGGGGCCGGACGGCGGGGGCCATTGAGAAGGGGTATCTGGTGCTGCTGGGCGTCGGCCCCAACGACAGCGAGGCCGTGGCCGGCAGGCTGGCGGAGAAGATCTGCAATCTCCGGGTGTTTGAGGACGAAAACGGCAAGATGAATTTGAACCTGGAGCAGGTGGGAGGCGCGCTTCTGGTGGTCTCCCAGTTCACGCTGTATGCCGATACCTCCAGCCGGCGGCCCGGCTTCACCGGCGCGGCCAAGCCGGAGCTGGCCATCCCCCTGTATGAGTTCTTTCTGGAGGCCTGCCGCCGCCGCGGCTTCCAGGTGGAGCACGGAGAGTTTGGAGCGGATATGCAGGTGGCCTCCGTCAACGACGGCCCCGTCACCATCCTGTTTGACACAGAAAAGTAGGGGCGCACACTGTGCGCCCCTACAGGGATTTGGAGGTATTGCCCATGAAGGTAAAGCTGATGCAGGTGGGCCCCATCGGCACCAACTGCTATATTTTAGAGGACGATGAGACCAACAAGGCCGCCGTCATTGATCCCGGCGGCGACGCGGACAAAATTTTCGACGTGATTGAGGCCGACGGGGTGGAGGTGGAGTACATCCTGCTCACCCACGGGCACTACGACCACACCACCGGCGTGCCGGAGCTGAAAAAGCGCTGTCCGGCGGCGCGGGTATATATCCACCGGGCCGACGCCAACGGGGCGGGCAATCAGCTCTTCCCCCTGGCGGGGCAGGTGAAGGATCTGAATTTCTATCAGGAGGGGGACACAATTTCTCTGGGCGGCCTGACCATCCGGGTGCTGGAGACCCCCGGCCACTCCCCCGGCTCCGTCACCCTGGAGGTGGGGGACGTGCTCTTCACCGGGGACACCCTGTTCTTTGGGTCCATGGGCCGGACCGACCTGCGGGGCGGCAGCTATGAGGACATCATGGCCTCTCTGAAGCGTCTGGGGGCGCTGGAGGGAGATTTTCATGTCTGTCCCGGCCATGACCGCCTCTCCACCCTGGAGCGGGAGCGAAAGTACAATCCCTTCCTGGGGGAGGCCATGGGGGACGCGTGAGAATTTATGAAGCTATGTTTGCAGCAGGAGCGCTCCAATCTGCCGCTGGAGAAGTATAAATACTCCCTTGAACAGTCCATGCTCAGCCTGTTTCCGGGGCAGAGGCCGGTCTATGGGCCGGTGGAGCCGGAGGACGCCCTGTGGGCGTCTCTGACCATGGAGGAGGCGGAGGACCGCCTTCAGGTGGCGGTGTCCCTTGCGGCGGAGGGCCGGCGGGCGTCCCAAACCCTGGCGGTTTCCCTCTCCGGCACGGACTTTGCGCGGGAGGGCCAGCGCCGCCGGGGGGTTGTGCGCTGCTTCTTCCAGGCGGCGCGGGAGGTCCTGGGCGCGGTTCCGCCCTGGGGTATGCTCACAGGGGTGCGGCCGGTGAAGCTGCCCACGCGGGCCCTGGAGCGGGGCCTCACCCCGGAGGAGGCCCAGGCGGAGCTGGAGCGGGAGTACCAGGTCTCGCCCCCCAGAGCCAAAATGGCGGTGGACTGCGCCCTGGCCAGCCGGGCGGCGGACCGGAATTTGCGGGAGGGGCAGGTGTCCCTGTATATCGGCATTCCCTTCTGCCCCACCCGATGCGCCTACTGCTCCTTTGTGTCCGCCGGAGTGGGGCGGACGCTGAAGCTGGTGGAGCCCTATCTGGAGGCCCTCCTCCGGGAGACGGCCTATACGGGCCGGGTGCTGAAGGAGAACGGCCTGTCCGTCCACTCCCTGTATGTGGGGGGCGGGACGCCCACCACCCTGTCCGCCGGACAGCTGGAACGGCTGTTTGTCCAGGCCAGAGCCCATCTCCCGCTGGAGGAGTGCGTGGAGTACACCGTGGAGGCCGGCCGGCCGGACACCATCACGAGGGAGAAGCTGGAGGTCCTGCGGGACCAGGGGGTGGGGCGCATCTCCATCAACCCCCAGACCCTGGAGGCCCCGGTGCTGGAGGCCATCGGCCGGCGGCACACCCCGGAGGACATTCTGGACGCCTATGCCCTGGCCCGGCAGGTGGGCTTTGACTCCATCAACATGGACCTGATTGCCGGCCTGCCCAGAGACAGCTTCGGCGGCTTCCGGCGCTCTCTGGAGAGGGTGCTGGCCCTGGGACCGGAGAATATCACCGTCCACACCCTGGCCCTGAAGAAGGGTTCCCGGCTGATGGAGGAGGGGGGCGCCCTCCCCAGCGGGGAGGAGACCGCCCGTATGCTGGACTTCTCCCGCAGCCGGCTGGGGGAGGCCGGATACCGGCCCTATTACCTGTACCGCCAGAAGTACATGTCCGGCGCCCTGGAGAATGTGGGCTGGTGTCTGCCCGGCAGGGAGAGCGTCTATAATATCATTATGATGGAGGAGCTGCAGACCGTGGTCTCTCTGGGGGGCGGCGGCGTCACCAAGCTGGTGGACCGGAAAAACGGCAGAATTGTCCGCCTGCCCAACCCCAAATACCCCCACGACTATTTGGCCTCTCTGGAGCATGTGCTGGCCCAGAAGGACCAGCTGGCGGCGTTCGCCCATATTTGAACAATGGAAAGGAGTTCCCCCTATGGCCTACCAACTTCAGGAGATCAACCGCCGGATTCAGACGGATGTGCAGGAATTTCTGGCGGAGTGCGACGACAACTACACCCAGCGGGTCTCTCTGGCGGCGGATAAGATCCTTGCCAATCTGGAAAACAGCCCCATTGTGCTGCTCTCCGGCCCCTCCGGCTCCGGCAAGACCACCACGGCGATGAAAATTGCCGAGGAGCTCCGCCGCCGGGGGGTCAACACCCACGCGGTGGCGATGGACAACTATTTTCACACCATCAACCCCCGCACGGCGCCCCGCACGCCGGAGGGGGACATCGACTATGAGTCCCCCCTGTGCCTGGACATGGACCTGCTGGACCGGCACTTCACCGCCCTGTCCAGAGGGGAGGAGATCTGGATTCCCCGCTATGAGTTCGCCCGGCACATGCGCAACGACAGCCGGGCCACGCCGCTGAAGCTGGGGAAGAACGAGATTGTGGTGTTTGAGGGCATTCACGCCCTCAACGACGACATCGCCGGCCGCCATCCGGAGGCCGCCAAGCTGTACATCTCCGCCCGCTCCAATGTGAACGAGGGGTCCGTGCTGCGCTTCAAGGGGACCTGGATGCGCCTGACCCGCCGGGCGGTGCGGGACTATAACTTCCGGGGTACCGATGTGGAGGACACCCTGGAGATGTGGGCCAATGTGCGCCGGGGAGAGAAGCTGTATATCTCCCCCTATAAGAACCGGGCGGACATCATCTTTGACTCCTCTCTGCCCTATGAGGTCTCTGTGATGAAGAACTACGCCCTGCCGCTGCTCCAGGCGGTACCGGAGGAGAACGTGCGCCGCGCCGAGCTGCTGGAGCTCATCGAGGCCTTCCAGTATTTTGAGCCCATCGACCCCAAGCTGGTGGCTAAGGACTCCCTTCTGCGGGAGTTCATCGGGGACAGCAGCTATCAGTACGCCTGAGTCCGGGGTTGAGGAGAAGGAGAAAAGGGGATACCATGGAGGACCAAATTTACAATTCCAGGGATGTGAGATATAAAGAGCCATACGGCGCGGCGGCGTCCGGGACCAAGGTGCGGCTGACCCTCCGTCCCCGCCGGGCGGACGGATACTCCTGGGCGAAGCTCTCCGCCCGGTTTGAGTTCTGGGGGGACAAGACGGTGCAGATCGCCATGCCCTGGTGCGGGCTGGACGGGGACCGGGACATGTTCTCCTGCGTTCTGGACACAAAGGACTATGTGGGCCTTGTGTGGTACACGTTCACCCTGGAGCGGATTGACGGCAGGAAGGAGCAGCAGATCGGCCCCTTCCAGCTCACGGTGTACGACGGCGGCGAGGCTGTGCCCGGCTGGTTTGGGGAGGGGATGACCTATCAGATCTTCCCCGACCGGTTCCGGCGCACGCGGGTGCCAAACCCCACCGGCATGGTGGGCGGGCGGTGGGTCCACACCGCCTGGCAGGACGAGCCGGAGTACCGCCCCGACCGCAACGGGGAGATCCGCAACCGGGACTTCTTCGGCGGAGAGCTGCGGGGAGTCATGGAGAAGCTGGACTACCTCCAGAACCTGGGGGTGCGCACGCTGTATTTCTGCCCCATCTTCGAGGCGGCGGAGAACCACCGCTACGGCACGGCGGACTATGGGAAAATCGACCCCATGCTGGGCACGGAGGAGGATTTTCGGGCCCTGTGCCGGGAGGCCCACCAGCGGGGTATGCGGGTGATGCTGGACGGGGTGTTCAACCACACGGGCTATGTCAGCCGCTATTTCAACGGGGACGGCTTCTACCAGGAGCTGGGGGCCCATCAGAGCCAGGAGTCCCCCTATTACAGCTGGTACAATTTTTCCCGCTGGCCCGACCAGTATGAGAGCTGGTGGGGGATCTACTCCCTTCCGTCGGTGAACGAGCACGACCCCTCCTACCGGGAGTTTATCTTCGGCGGAGAGAACTCCGTGGTCCGCCGGTGGCTGCGGGCGGGGGCGGACGGCTGGCGGCTGGATGTGGCCGACGAGCTCCCCGACGACTTTGTGGCGGGCGTCCACGCCGCCGCCCGGGCGGAGAAATCCGACGCGGTGGTCATCGGCGAGGTATGGGAGGACGGCTCCACAAAGGTGGCCTACGGCGTGCGGCGGAAGCACATTTTGGGCCGCCACTGCGACGGGCTGATGAACTATCCCTTCCGGGGGGCCGCCCTGGACTACCTGCGGGGCGGGGATGCGGAGGACTTTATGCAGACCATGGAGACCCTCCGGGAGAACTATCCGCCCTTTGCTTTCCACTCCGCCATGAACTCCCTGGGGACCCACGACACCCCCCGCATTCTCACCCTGCTGGGGGTGGGCAGCGAGTGCCGGGAGAAGTCCAGGGAGTGGCGCTCCGGCTTCCGCATGGACCCGGACCAGCGCCGCCGGGGCAAGGAGCTGCTGAAGCTGGGGGCGGTGCTGCTGTTCGCCTTCCCCGGCTCCCCCACGGTGTACTACGGGGACGAGGCGGGCATGGAGGGCTTTGAGGACCCATTCAACCGCCGCGCCTTCCCCTGGGGCCGGGAGGACATGGAGCTGCTGGGCTGGTTCACCCGCCTGGGCCATCTGCGCCAGGAGCTGCCCGCCCTGCGCCGGGGGGAGATCCGCTACCGGGCGGCCAGGGGCCGCCTGCTGGCCTTTACCCGCACCTGGGAGGGAGAAACTATCCTGGCCGCCTTCAACACCGGAGAGAGCGCCGCGGAGCTGCGCCTGGAGGACAACGAGCGCATTGAACTGCTTCTGGGCGCGGCCCGGTTTCAGATCTCCGCCCAGGGGCACGTGCTCACCCTGCCCCCCCGGACCGGGAGCCTGCTGAAGCTCACCGCCGGGGCGGAGAGCGCCGGGGAACTCTGAATTGCCCCGCCAGAGCGGCCGCCTGCCGCTCTGGCGCTTTTTTCTGACGGCTGTCCTGCAATAAACCTTGACATAACCCACGGTTTTCTTTAAAATAAACGTTAGGACAAAATTGAAAAACGTGGGGGATGTTTTTCAGTTGCAGCAAGGATTGCGGGGCCGCCGTGCGGCGCACCTTGCGGTTTTTTATGCTGTCTGACCCGGCGGACCGCCCTGCCCGCCGGCCCGAAACGTGATTGTGCGCGGCCTGCGGGCCGCGTGGGGACGGGGCGCCCCAAAACTGAATTTTATTGGAGGTGTGAGCACATTTTATGGAAGTATTGCCCTATTTGATCGGCGCAGTTCTCGGAATTGTGATCGGCGCCGCTCTTGTATATGTGTTCGGCGTTCTGCGGGAGCGGAAACAGGCGGAGGAGGATCTGAACTCCGCCCGGAATCAGGCCAAGCAGATTGTCAACGACGCATATAAAAGCGCGGAGAATAAAAAGCGGGAGGCCATGGTAGAGGCCAAGGAGGAGATCCTGAAGGCCCGCAACGAGTACGAACGGGAAGAAAAAGAGCGCCGCGCCGACCTGCAGAAGCAGGAGCGCCGCCTTCAGCAGAAGGAAGAGAACCTGGACCGCAAGACGGAGAACATGGAGCGGAAAGAGGAGCACCTGTCCAACCGCCTGGCCAAGCTGGAGGCCACCCAGGCCGAGGCGGAGCGGCTGAAGCAGGAGCAGCTGTCCAAGCTGGAGGAGCTGTCCGGCTACACCGCCGAGGAGGCCAAGGCCTATCTGCTCTCCCAGCTGGAGGCCGACGTGACCCACGAGTCCGCCATGAAAATCAAAGAGATTGAGGCCCGCTTTAAAGAGGAGGCGGACGTCAGAGCGCGGGAGATCCTCTCCCTGGCCATTCAGCGCTGCGCCGCCGACCACGTGGCCGAGGCCACCGTGTCGGTGGTTCCCCTGCCCAACGACGAGATGAAGGGCCGCATCATCGGCCGGGAGGGCCGCAACATCCGCACCCTGGAGACCCTGACCGGGGTGGACCTGATTATCGACGACACGCCGGAGGCCATCACCGTCTCCTGCTTTGACCCCGTCCGCCGGGAGATCGCCCGGCTGGCCCTGGAGAAGCTCATTCTGGACGGCCGCATCCATCCCGCCCGCATTGAGGAGATGGTGGAGAAGGCCAAGCGGGAGGTGGACGCCACCATCAAGGCCGAGGGCGAGCGCGCCATCTTCGAGACCAACGTCCACGGCCTGCACCCGGAGCTGGTGAAGCTTTTGGGCCGGATGCGCTACCGCACCAGCTACGGCCAGAACGTCCTGAACCACTCCATCGAGGTCAGCCACATCGCCGGCCTGCTGGCCGCCGAGATCGGCGCCAACGTGGCCGAGGCCAAGCGGGCCGGACTGCTCCACGACCTGGGCAAGTCCATCGACCACGAGGTGGAGG
>CALXGC010000048.1 GCA_944387755.1 uncultured Oscillospiraceae bacterium
TCGTCGGCGATGGACAGGCCCAGCTGCTCCTCCAGGGCGATGTTCAGCTCCACGGCGTCCAGGGAGTCGGCGCCCAGGTCCTCGGCCAGGTCGGCCTCCATGGTCACGTCCTCCATCTCACAGCTCAGGGTATCCACAATGATGTCACGCACTTTTTCAAACATGGGAATTCTCCTCTCATTGATTCCGTTGTAATCCTTCAAATATTTTAGTTAAAAATTTTTAACTAAATATTTTCAAGGCGTATTGTAGCAGGTTTTACCAGAAAGTCAATTGGAATTTTACACAAACAACTTTTTCGCCCTGGAACAAATTTTGGCTTTTCCAGGGGATTTCCTCAAAAAATCCGCCGGTTTTATGCCAAAAAGAGCCGTTCCGGCCGGAACGGCTCTCTGTTTTTGTGAAATACGCCGGGCCGTCAGTCCTCCAGCATCCGGTATCCGATGCCCAGCTCCGTCAGAACATATTTGGGTTCGGAGGGATTTTCCTTCAGCTTCCGGCGGATATTGGCCATGTTGACCCGGAGAATCTGGTTGCTGCTGCTGCCGTAAGGGCCCCACACGTGCTCCAGAATAAAGTCGTAGGTCAGCACCTTGCCCGCGTGGATGCACAGCAGCTCCAGAATTTTAAACTCGTTCTGGGTAAAGTGGATTTCCTCGCCGTTCAGAAGCACCTGGTGCTTGGCGATGTCCACCGTCAGGTCTTTGATGTGGTACACGTCCTTCTGGGCGCCCTGGCTCAGCTTCAGCCGGTCGGAGCGGCGCAGGGTGGTGCGCACGCGGGCCAGCATCTCCGACACGCCGAAGGGCTTGACAATGTAGTCGTCCGCCCCCATATCCAGAGCCTTTACCTTCTCCGACTCCCGGTCCCGCGCCGAGATGATAATCACCGGCGTCTCCTGGGGCAGGCCGCTCAGCTCCTTCAGGATGTCCATGCCGTCCATATCCGGCAGTCCCAGATCCAGCAGGACCAGATCCGGGCTGTGGGAGAAGAACAGGGAGAGGCCCTCCTTCCCGCTGAAGGCCGGAATCGACTTATAGTCGTTGGCGTTCAGCGCCCGGCAGATAAAGTTGCTGATGGTGCGCTCGTCCTCAATGACCAGGACCACACGTTTTTCATTCATCTTTCTTTCCCTCCATGGGCAGCCCAAAACGGAACACCGCTCCGCCCTCCGGGGCGTTGCCGGCGGCAAAGAAGCCGTTGTGGGCCTTAATAATACTTTGACAGACTGAAAGTCCAATTCCCATCCCGCGGGATGAGTCGCCGGACAGGTTGTCCTCCAGGGGGCGGCCCATCTGTACCGCCTGCATGACCTCCTGGGAGATCCCCTTTCCATGGTCCCGCACCTCTGCCACCGCCCAGTCCTCCTGGCGGTACAGGCGCAGCTGGATGTGCGCCTTGTCTCCGGAGTGGCGCACCGCGTTTTCCAGCAGGTTGACAACCACCTGTTTAATCAGCATGGGGTCCATGGGGAGAAACAGAATGTCGTCCGACACCTCCAGCTCCACCGGATAGTCCGGAAAACGCCGGCGGATGGTCCGCAGGGCGTCCCCCGCCACCTCCTCCAGCATCTCCTCCTGTTTGTTCAGCGGCATGGCGCCGTCCCGGATCTTCGTCACCGACAGCAGGTTTTCCACCATGGCAATCAGGGCGTCCGCGTCGCTTTTAATATCCAGGACCAGCGAGGCGTTCTTTTCCGAGGCGGCAATCTCCTCGCTGGAGAGCAGCACCGACGCCGCGCCGGAGATGGCGGTGAGGGGGGTGCGCAGGTCGTGGGACACCGCCCTTAAAATATTGCCCCGAATGGTCTCCCGGTCCGCCTGGAGCTGAATGGCATTTTTTTCTTCGTTGAGTTTGGCGTTCTGCTCATACAGCGCCCGCGTATCCTTCTCCCGCTTGGCGGCCTCCATCGCCTGGAGCTTAATCCGGGAGGTGAGGGCGCACACCACAACGGAGATGGCCGTCATACTCAGCATCGCCACCGGATAGCCGGCAATGCTCAAAGAGAAGGCCCAGAACGGGTACATAAAAAAATAGTTGATACAAAACGCGCTGACCAGCGACGCGGCAATTCCATACGCATACCCGTCTGTGAGCAGAGAGATAAACATCACCGCCAGCACAAAGACCAGGGGTGAGTTGTTCTCCACGCCTGTGTGCTGCAAAAGCGCAGAGCTGCAGAAATACGCCGCGCACAAAAACAGCAGCGTGGTCAGCAAATTCCGCGGAACAGGGGCCAAAAACGAGGTCGCCCGCTGATACGCGTGATAGATCTTTAAAAAGGGCTGAAACATCCAAACCGCTCCCTTCTCCGGCCGCGTCCGCCGGCAGCACTGATTATACCAGAGATTCAGAACCGCGTAAAGAGCGCCGGCCCTGGGAAAACCGGAAGAAAACCTTGCATCCCGGCCGCAGTCTGTTGTAAAATAACAGCGCTACTATCTTATTTCCACCAAAGAAACAGGAGGGTCAACCTATGGCGGAAGAATTAAAAACCGGGACTCCCGACGGGGGAGGGCCCGCTCCCAGCCAGAACTTCATCCATGAATTTATCACGGAGGACATCGCCCCCGGCGGACGCTTCGCCGGTATGCAGGTCCACACCCGTTTTCCACCGGAGCCCAACGGCTATCTCCACATCGGCCACTGCAAGGCGCTGATTATCGACTTCGGCTCGGCGGAGAAATTTGGGGGCATCTGCAACCTGCGCATGGACGACACCAACCCGGCCAAGGAGGACACGGAGTTTGTGGACGCCATCCAGGAGGACATCCACTGGCTCGGCTTCGACTGGGGCGACCGGTTCTACTACGGCTCCGACTACTTCGAGAAGACCTATGAGCTGGCGGTGGACCTGATTAAGAAGGGCCTGGCCTATGTGTGCGAGCTTACCCCGGAGCAGTTCCGGGAGTACCGGGGCGACGTGAACACCCCCGCCCGCTCCCCCTGGCGGGACCGGCCCATCGAGGAGTCGCTGGACCTGTTTGAACGCATGAAAAACGGGGAGTTCCCAGAGGGCAGATACACGCTCCGGGCCAAGATCGACCTGGAGAGCGGCAACTTCAACATGCGCGACCCGGTGCTCTACCGCATCCGGTATATCGAGCACCACCGGCAGGGGACGAAATGGTGTATCTTCCCCATGTACGACTTCGCCCACCCCATCCAGGACGCCCTGGAGGGCATTACCCACTCCCTGTGCTCCCTGGAGTATGAGGACCACCGGCCCCTGTACGACTGGGTCATCAACCACACCGACGTGCCCCACAAGCCCCGTCAGATCGAGTTTGCCCGTCTGGGCATCAACTACACCGTGATGAGCAAGCGGAAGCTGCGCAAGCTGGTGGAGGAGA
>CALXGC010000049.1 GCA_944387755.1 uncultured Oscillospiraceae bacterium
GCCTTCCCCCCACCGGGGGGGAAGGTGGCCCGAAGGGCCGGATGAGGGGGCGGACGTGTGCGCCCACCGCACGGGGCAGACGGCGGCTGGGTGGCGGCCGGCCGCAAGGGCCGCCCCTACGGCAGCAACGGACGTGTGTGTAGGGCGCGACGACCCGGCGCGCCCAAAGCCTCCCCCTTCGGGGGAGGTGCCGGGCGAAGCGAGGCGGAGGGGGTTAAACCAACGGCCCGGCGCTTTTAAGGCTACAGAAAACGCGGAATTTCGCTCTTTTCTCTGTGGGGGAAGTATGGTATAGTAAAGAGAAATGCTGCACAATTTCTGCAAGGGAGGAACATTCCATGAACAAACGTCCCCCTCTCCGTCATTCCGCCCCCGTGGAGGCGGAGAACGACGGCGTGATTGAGGGCCGCAACGCCGTCATCGAGGCGCTTCGGGCCGGCACGGCCATTGATAAAATCTACCTGATGAAGGGAGAGACCGACTCCGCCCTGGGGCACATCGCCTCCGCCGCCCGTGAGAAGGGCATTGTGGTGGTGGACGCCGACCGGCGCAAGCTGGACAACATGAGCCGCACCCACGCCCACCAGGGGGTCATCGCCCTGGCCGCCGTGCGGGAGTACGCCAGCGTGGACGATATTTTAAACGCCGCCAGAGAAAAGGGGGAAAATCCCCTCATCGTGGTGTGCGACGAGCTCAGCGACCCCCACAACCTGGGGGCGGTGATCCGCACCGCCGACGCCGCCGGCGCCCACGGGGTCATCATCCCCAAGCGCCGCTCCGCCGGACTCACCGCCGTGGTGGGCAAGACCTCCGCCGGGGCGGTGGCCCACGTGCCTGTGGCCCGCGTGCCCAACCTGCCCGCCCTGCTCCGGGAGCTGAAGGAGGCGGGCGTCTGGGTGTTCGGCACAGCCGCCAACGGGACGACCCCCCTCTATCAGGCCGACCTGAAGGGCCCCGCCGCCATCGTCATCGGCAGCGAGGGGGACGGCATGGGCCGTCTGGTGGCGGAGAACTGCGACTTCACCGTCTCCATCCCTATGTTTGGGAAAATCAACTCCCTGAACGCCTCCGCCGCGGCGGCCGTCCTGCTGTATGAGGCTGTGCGCCAGCGCCTGGGCGGCTGACTGGGGGCGGAGACGTGCCAAAGCAACGCAGCGGAGACGACCTGTCGGAGGTGAAAGCCCTCATCGGGGACGCCCAGCCGGGGGCGTTCTCCCTGGAGGACATCCTTGCGGAGTACGGATGCGGCCGGCCCCGGAAGCAGGCGCCTCCGGAGGAGCTGGAAGAACCAGAACCGGAAGCCGTTTTGGAGGAAGCGCCGGAGGAGGCTTTGGAAGAGCCGCCGGAAAAACCGGAGCCGGAAGAAGCGCCGGAGGAGGCCTCAGAAGAGCCGGCTCCCCCTGAGCCGCCCCAGCGGGAGCCGGAGCGGCCGGACAACGTGGTGGCCTTTCCGGGCCGGGCCGCGCCGGACCCGGAAGAAGAGCCGGAAGAAGAGCCGGAAGAGGAACCGAAGGACGGGCCGGACGGCGACGGCCCGGAGGCCGGCCGGGTGGTGCCCTTTCCGGAGGAGGAGAGCCTGCTGTCCGCCTTTCTGAAGGACGTCACCCGAAAGGCGGGCCGCTATGCGGACCACATGTTTCAGGAGCCGGAGAACGAGGAGGAGCTCCGCCGTCTGGAGCGGCTCATCCCCGGCACAGACGAGGAGGACCCGGAGCCGCCCCGTGCCGCCCATTTCTTCCGCCGCCCTAAAAAGGCGGAGCCGCCGCCCCCCGACACGCCGCCTCAGGAGCTGGCCGCCCAGTACGGGAAGGGCCTGAGCGGCCTGCGCCTGCGCTCTCTGCTGGTCCTTCTGCTGGCCGCCGCCGCCGTGGCCCAGCTTCTGCTGCCCGCCGCCCTCCTCTCTCCCCTGGACCAGTACGCGGTACAGGCGGGCATTGCCGCCGCCCTGCTGGCCGCCGGCGTCCTTCTGTCCTGGGACGTCCTGTGGGAGGGCGTGGTCCGGGCCTTCCGGGGCCGGGTGGGCATGGACACCCTGACCGCCCTGTCGGCGGCCTTCACTCTGGCCGACGCCGCGGCGCTGGCCGCCGCCCAGAACCGGGAGGGGGAACTGCCCTGCGCCGCCGCGGTGCTGGCCGGGCTGTTTTTTCTGCTCCACGGGACCTACCATAAAAAATGCGCCCTGCGCCTGAGCTGCCGCACCGCCGCCTCGGCGGCCGAGCCCTACCTCCTCACCCTGGACGAGGGCAAATGGAGCGGCCGGGATACATACTGCAAGTGGTCCGGCCCTCCGGACGGGTTCGGAAGCCAGATTCAGACCGACGACGGGGCCCAGAGAATCTACCGGCGGGCGTGTCCGGTGCTGCTGCTGGCCTGCGCGCTGTTCTCCCTGCTGGCCTCCGTGGGGCTGGAGAGGCCGGACCGCCTGCTGTGGTGCCTGTCCGTCTCCTTCACCGCCGCCGCCTCCTTCAGCGGGGCGCTGGCCTACGGCCGGGCCTTCCACAAGGTGGCCCGCCGCCTGGCCAGAACCGGCGCGGCCCTGGCCGGCTGGCCGGGGATGGCCCGGTCCAAGCTGGGCAGCCGCCTGATTGTCACCGACGGGGACCTGTTTCCCCCCGGCTGCGTGGAGTTCAACGGCATCAAAATTTTCGGGGACTGGCCGGCGGAGAAGGTCATCGGCAATACGGCGACCCTGATTCGGGATTCCGGCAGCGGGTTGACAAAGCTGTTTCACAACCTGCTCCGGGCCCAGGGGGCCGTCTTCCGCCGGGCGGAAAGGCTGACGGCCTGCGAGGGCGGCCTGTCCGCCGTCATCCGGGGAGAACAGGTCCTGGTGGGCACGTCCGATTTCATGAAGCTGATGGAAGTGGCTCTTCCCCAGGGCCTTCGGGTCAAAAACGCGGTCTTCTGCGCCATCGACGGGGAACTGGCCGGTATCTTCGCCCTGAACTACAGCCTCCCGGAGGCGGTGTTCCCCGCCCTGGACGCCCTTCTGCGGGAGAAGGTTGGGCCGGTGCTGGCCACGCGGGATTTCAACATCATTCCCGCCATGCTCCACCAGCGCTTCAGCCTGGCGGCGGACAGGATGGACTTCCCCCCCGCGGAGCGCCGCCGGGAGCTGTCCGACCCGGACCAGCCCCACAGCAGCGTCCTCACCGCCGTTCTGTGCCGGGAGGGCCTGCTCCCCTGCGCCGAGGCGGTGGTGGGCGCAAAACGCCTGCGCTGGACCGCACGCTTCGGCGCGGCCCTGGCCTGCGTGGGCGGCGCTTTGGGAATCCTGCTGACCTGCTATCTCGCCTCCGTGGACGCCTACGGCTCCCTGTCGCCCCTGAACCTGCTGTTTTTTCAGCTGTTCTGGCTGGCCCCCGTGTGGTTCCTCACAAGCTGGGCCGCCAGCTATTGAGACGGTTTGCCCCGTCCGGCGGGCGTGCCGGGGCCGCCGCGTCCTGCGTATACGTCCGCCATTTGCCCCCTTTTGAAAGGGGGTGCCGCCGAAGGCGGCGGGGGATTGTATAACGGCGGGCGCGCCGGGTCGTCGCGCCCCACGGATACGTCCGCCATTTGCCCCCTTTTGAAAGGGGGTGCCGCCGAAGGCGGCGGGGGATTGTGTAACGGCGGGCGCGCCGGGTCGTCACGCCCTACACACACGTCCGTTGTTGCCGTAGGGGTGGCCCTTGCGGCCGCCCGTGAATGCCACGGTGGGCGCGCCGGGCCGTCGGTTTTACCCCCTCCGCCTCGCTTCGCTCGGCACCTCCCCCGAAGGGGGAGGCTTTTGGGCGCGCCGGGTCGTCATGCCCTACACACACGTCCGTTGTTGCCGTAGGGGTGGCCCTTGCGGCCGCCCGTGAATGCCACGGTGGGCGCGCCGGGCCGTCGCGCCCCACGGATACGTCCGCCCCCTCATCCGGCCCTTCGGGCCACCTTCCCCCCGGTGGGGGGAAGGCTTTTTATGGGAGAAGTTTATGTTTTACAAGACCCTATGGATCTTTTTTGTCTATGCCTTTCTGGGCTGGTGCGGGGAAGTGAGCTACGCCGCGCTGCACACGGGCAGATTTGTCAACCGCGGGTTCCTCAACGGACCGGTGTGTCCCATCTACGGCGTGGGGGTGGTGGCGGTGCTGGCGGCGCTGGAGCCGCTGCGGGAAAACGCCCTGCTGCTGTTTCTGGGAGCTGTGGCGCTCACCACCGGGCTGGAGGGCCTGACCGGTCTTCTGCTTGAAAAGCTCTTCCATCAGCGGTGGTGGGATTACTCCGGGGAGCCCTTCAATCTGGGGGGCTATGTCTGCCTGCGGTTCTCCCTGTACTGGGGACTGGCCTGTCTGTTTGTGACGGAGCTGATACACCCCACCGTCCTCTGGTGCATTGAGGCCCTGCCCCGGACGGCGGGGTGGGCGCTGCTGGCGCTGTTTGCCGCCGTGATGGCGGTGGATCTGGCCGCCACGGTGAGCACCATCGCCCGGATGAACCGGCAGCTCAGCCAGCTGGACGAGCTGGCCGGCCGCCTCCGGGAGCTCTCCGGCGACCTGGGAGAGAAGCTGGCCGTCCGGGTGCTGGACGCGGCGGAGACGGGAGAGGACGTCCTGGACAGCCTGGACCGGCTGCGGGAGGCGGCGGAGCGCCGCCGTCAGGAGCTTTTGCAGGGCCTGGACGGGGTGAAGGACGCCATCGCCCAGCGCCGCTTCCAGCTCCAAATGGACCAGGCCCAGTGGCTGGAGGAGCGGGAGCGGGACCTGGACGAGCTCCGGCGCAGAATTGAGGAGGCCCGCGGCCGGCGCATCTTCGGCCAGCGCCGCCTGCTGGCCGCCTTCCCCCGAATGCGCTCTCTGGACCACCGGCGGGCCCTGGATCGCCTGCGCCGCTGGCTGGACCAGCGGTGAGGCCCTCGTGATTTTGAAAATCATATTTGCATTTTTTGTCTCTCCGTGGTAGCATAATGACGATAAGAATAGAGAGAGGAGAACGTCTGATGGAGGAATTGATGGAGCTGAAGGAGCGCATGGAGCACGAGCGGCCCGCCCAGTGGCACGAGCTGCCCGACATCGCCCTGTATATGGACCAGATTATCTCCTATATGCCCCGGCAGCTGATCCACTTCGACGACAGCGAGGCGCTGACCTCCGCCATGGTGAACAACTACATCAAGGACGGACTGGTGCCCAGAGCGTCGGGCAAGCGCTACGGCCCCCTCCATCTGGGCTATCTCACCGCGGTGTGCGCCCTGAAGAAGGTGCTCTCTGTGCGGGACATGGGCATTTTGATTAAGGCCGGGGAGGCGCGCACCCAGGAGCCGGAGGAGCTGTACCGCTACTTCTGCGGGGCGCTGGACCGGGCGCTGACGGACACCGCCGCCAACCTGGACGGGGAGGCCGGACGGGAGGACCTGGCCAAGATGGCCCTGGACCTGGCTCTGCGCAGCTATGCCAGCCAGCTCGCCTGCGCCCGCATTCTGGACATTCTCCAGCCCCCCGACGAGTCCCGCGGAAGAAAGAAAAAATAATTGAGAGGACAGGAGGCCCCAGCAATGTCTGATTCTGATTTTGTACTGCTCACCGATTCCGCCGCCGACATGAACCAGCAGATGGCGGAGGAGGCCGGCGCGGTGGTTCTGCCCCTGAGCTTCACCATCCAAGGGAGAACCTATCACGACTATCCGGACAACCGGGAGATGGACCCCGCCCTGTTTTACGACATGCTCCGGGCGGGAGAGGTGGCCACCACCGCCGCCGTCAACGTGGACCAGTATGTCCAGACCCTGGAGCCGCTCCTCCAGGCGGGGAAGGACGCGCTGATTCTGGCCTTCTCCTCCGGCCTGTCGGGCACCTATCAGGCGTCGGTCATCGCGGTGGAGGAGCTGCGGGAAAAATATCCGGACCGGAGGCTGTACACCGTGGACACCCTGTGCGCCTCTCTGGGCCAGGGGCTGCTGGTGTGGCTGGCCGCCCAGGAGCGGAAGAAGGGCAAAAGCATTGAGGAGGTCCGGGACTGGGCGGAGGCCAACAAGCTGCGCCTGAGCCACCAGTTTACCGTGGACGACCTGCACTTCCTGAAGCGGGGCGGCCGGATCTCCGCCACCACCGCCGTAGTGGGGTCCATGCTCCAGATTAAGCCCGTCCTCCATGTGGACAACGAGGGACGCCTCATTAACATCGCCAAGGCCAGAGGCCGCCGGGCCGCGCTGAAGGCCCTGGCGGACAAGATGGAGAAGACCGTCGCCCCGGACGGCCGGGACCTGGTCTTCATCAGCCACGGGGACTGCCTGAAGGACGCGGAGCTGGTGGCAGAGATGATCCAGAAACGCCTGGGCGTCCGGGAGGTGCGGCTCAACCACATCGGCCCGGTGATCGGCGCCCACGCGGGCCCCGGGACCGTGGCGCTGTTCTACCTGGGAACAGAGCGGTAATCCAGACAACCAAACCGGCCGGAGCGGGAACGCCCCGGCCGAATCAATCTGTGGGAGGAAAAGCAGTATGGAAGAGGTAAAATGGCTGGAGGTAGCGGTGAACACCGCCCCGGAGCGGCTGGACGAGGTGTGCGCCAAGCTCACCGCCGCCGGAATGGCCGCCCTGGTCATTGAGGACGAGCGGGAGTTCCAGCAGTTTTTGGAGCAGAACCGTCAGTACTGGGACTATGTGGACCAGGAGCTGCTGGACCAGATGCGGGGCGTCTGCCGGGTGAAGTTTTACGTCACCGACGACGCGGACGGCCGGGCCCAGCTGGCCCGATACGTCCAGGGCCTGGACTGTGAGTACGCCGCCGCCCCCCTCAGTGAGAACGACTGGGCCTACAGCTGGCAGAAGTACTATAAGCCCCTGGCCGTGGGGGAGCGCCTGTACGTCGTGCCGGAGTGGGAGCGGGACAAGCCCGTCCCGGAGGGCCGGGTTCCCCTCTACTTAAACCCCGGCCTCACCTTCGGCACCGGCTATCACGCCTCCACCCAGCTCTGCCTGGAGGGCGTGGAGGAGCACACAAAGGCCGGAGACCATGTCCTGGACCTGGGCTGCGGCAGCGGCATTCTCTCCATCGCCGCCCTGTGCCTGGGGGCGGAGTACGCCGCCGCGGTGGACATCGACCCCAAGGCGGGGGATGTGGCCTATGAAAACGCCGCCCTCAACGGCATTGGAAAGGACCGCTACACCGTCCGGGCGGGCGATATTTTGACCGACAGGGCCCTGGAGGCCGAACTGGGCCGGGAGAAGTACCCCCTGGTGCTGGCCAATATCGTGGCCGACGTGATTATCCCCCTCTCCGCCTGGGCCCCCAGCGTCATGACCCAGGACGGTATTTTCCTGTGCTCCGGCATCATCGAACCTCGCGCCCAGGAGGTCGCCGCCGCCCTGGCCCGAAATGGCCTGAAGGTGGTCCGCCAGCGGGTGAAAAACGGCTGGGCCGCCCTGGAGGCCGTGCTGGCATAGAGACGCCGCCGAAGGCGGCGGGGAGATTCCAAAACGGCGGGCGCGCCGGGTCGTCGCGCCCTACACACACGTCCGTTGTTGCCGTAGGGGCGGCCTTTGGCCGCCCGCCAACCAACCGCCGTCTGCCCCCTTTTGAAAGGGGGTGCCGCCGAAGGCGGCGGGGGATTGTGTTTCATGCACACGTCCGCTGGGTTAACCCCTTCCGCCTCGCTTCGCTCGGCACCTCCCCCGAAGGGGGAGGCTTTTGGGCGCGCCGGGTCGTCGCGCCCTACACACGTCCGTTGTTGCCGTAGGGGCGGCCCTTGCGGCCGCCCGCCAACCAACCGCCGTCCGCCCCGTCCGGCGGGCGCACAATGTGCGCCCCTACACCCCCCCTTGTGAAAGGGGGGAATTCCGAAACAGCGGGCGGACAAAAAGAAAAGGCATTCTGCAAATTGCGCACTTTGCAGAATGCCTTTTTTATGGTCTTAGGGAAGCCTTACTTCGCGGCCTTGGCGGCGCGGATGGCCTCGGTCAGCATGGGAGTCACCTTGAACAGGTCGCCGCAGATGCCGTAGTCGGCGATCTCGAAGATGGGGGCGTTCTCGTTCTTGTTCACGGCGATGATGCACTCGGAGTCCTGCATACCGGCCTTGTGCTGGATGGCGCCGGAGA